>NZ_JBYTBS010000017.1:0-117953 GCF_058789495.1 Paenibacillus sp. FW126-R14
TGAACATTTTCTATAAAATCTCATTTTCCCAGAGAGAAATAATGCACGCTTCTAATGGCTTATTTTGATTCCAACCTCCAACTTGCCCTAAAAACCCTTCTACTCCTTTTAATTGCTTCCATTGTTCTTGGGCTATCGAAAACATTTGTCTTTGGCTTTCAAGTACTTTGCATGTAATCCATTTTATAATCATTTCTTTCACTCCATTTATGGAAACTAGATAAAATTGCTCCTTTATTTGAACAAATACTTTGCTAGAACCATTAATAAAGCAACTGCAATAAACATTAATGAACCAACAAATAGAATAAAAAGAAACACTTTAATTAATTTTCTAACGTAAGTTTTACTTGGCTCATCAACCAAAAATGATAATAAAAGTGAAATTAAACACAAAGCGAGGAATTGCCACTTATATCCAATATGTAAATAAACGATTATTGCGTAGAGTAAAGAACCACCATACGATAAGTATTTTGTTTTTTTTGTCATGTTATAATGCTCCAACCTCTTCTATAGGGTTTCTTATAAATTCTATGTCTTATTACTCGTATATTTTTGATGCGTATAGAATATCAGCAAGCATCTTCCATGATGGTTGCTCTGGAATGGGTTGATTAGTATTGTTATAGTAACTATCCATTGTTCCTATCCAAGCTTCCATATTTTCAAGGTATCTTTCTAACGTTGGATTTTCCCAATCGTCGTTACTTGTAGCTAAGTCCTTCCTAAGAGCGGAAAGAAACTTAATGAAATCCTCTTTTGACCTTATTTCATGTATCATTTTATGTAGAAGCATATAACCCTCCGCAATCAAATTGCTTATTTAACAACTATGCTGGAAATAAATCAAGTGCCACAACACTTAAATCATCAGCATCAACCCAAAGTTCAATATAAGGAACAAATGATGCAAACATCCTTAGCGTTATAGAATGGCGAAGTTCATCTCCCAACTTCCATCCCGTAGGTGACAACGGCAATCGTTCACCTTTTGAAAAATAAGCATTTTCGATAAATCGCTGAATAGACTTTGTATCAGTTATTTTTAAAGGCTCTAACAAGTCTGTGTTGACTCTGAATTTTCGAAGTGTACGGCACGGCTTTTGAGAACTAAGTAAGTTTCTATTTTTGTTGCGATACAAATCAGCAACTACAGGTATCTTACCGTCGACCATTAGGTCTTGAAACAGCTTTCTTGATGAATCCGTTAGATATTGCATCATAATTTCTTCTATCTCAGTTTCAACCCACACAGCTTTGACCACTTTAAAATGCGGAGCAATTTCGTTGAGAATAAGGTTTCTTGCAGTCGAATCATTTGCAGGCAATTGAACCATTGTATTTTCAGATAATAAATAGCTTGGAGCAGCGAAAAATTGTCCAAGTTCAGTTACATTTGTTGGATTAGTTTCAAATCGCATCTGTTCAATTTCTAAAGGGCTTATGTTCCAGCGAAATTGCACTAAAACTTTTTCGTTCGACCTCTTCCAACCATGAGAACATATTGATTACCTACTTTCAATCAAATCGTGCTTTCATGAATCCTCATCATCGTATGCGTCACCTAGAGGAATAAAATCTTCTTCAAGGAAGTACCAGTATTGACCTTTGTTTTCAATTAGCTTCATTAGCAATTCAGTAAAAGTAAAAGGATTCATTGTTATTAGCTCAGTAAAAATGTCCTCACTCAGAAAGATCACCTCTACTTTTCATTATTTTCTAACCATTCTTTCCCCTATGATATCGCAGAAGAAAAGAAAAAACTCCCTTCTATTTGCTAAACGGCGCAGATAAAAGAGAGCTTTTTTCTCGCTCTATTGTTGCAGGAGTACGTGAAACTCCAGCGCCTTCATCACTTGAAAGCCTCATGTATCAAGACTTCCAAGCGATGAACGACAATATTCCCAGTCTACTCGCTTTTTTCTACCGTTTAGGATCCATCCAGCATATCCATATCGATTACTTTTGAGACAGTCTGCTTAATTTAATCGTCCTCATTTCACCGGCACCCTCAAAACCACTACCGTCCCCTCTCCCACCCGCGAATCAACAGTTAACTGGCCGCCTGCGCTCTTAGCTCTCTCCTCCATACTAAACAGGCCTACCCCTTTAGCCATGCTGTTTCTTATAAAACCTTTCCCCTTGTCAACTATTCGCACCTCAACGCAAGATTCAATCTCATGCAGGGAAACGCTAGCCTCTGAGACATCCGCATATTTAGCAATATTGGTAAGCGCTTCTTGTATGACGCGGTAGATCGTTGTTTCTTCCAGCGGACCGAGTCGTTTTCGCAAGGAGCTTTCCAGCTTTACTTTTATCCCATAGTGATCTGCATAGTTATCAATATAGGTGCGTATGGCAGGCACAACGCCTAGATCATCCAAAACCGAAGGCCGGATCTGCCATGCTAAGCTTCGCACTTCTTCAATGATTTCGGAAACGTTTTGCCTCAGAATCGTGATCTCCGGGTTCGCCGTTTCCCCTTCTCCAATGAACCGATCCATCTGGATGAGCAAAGAAAAAAGGCTTTGACCAATGCCGTCATGCAGTTCGCGGGAAAACTTTCTGCGCTCTTCCTCTTGAATTTGCATTACCTGCGACATCATCACCTTGAGCTCTTCTTCCACTCGTTTAAGTTCCGTAACCTCATTCCGAATCGCGAGATACTGATAAGGTTTGCCCTTTTCATCCACGAATGGAACGATCGTTGTATCTACCCAGTAATAGCTTCCGTCTTTCGCTTTATTTTTGATTTCCCCATGCCATACCTGCCCTGAGGAAATCGTTTGCCAGAGATGGGACATGAATTCCTTCGGGTGATAGCTGGAGTTAATAATCCGGTGATCGCGCCCTAACAGTTCAATGCGGGGATACTTTGAAATTTCGCAAAACTTGTCATTGACATAGAGAATGACTCCTTTGGGATCCGTCACCGCGACAATGGAGGATTCGTCGAGCGCAAATTTCACATTGGACAACTGCTGCAGCGACTGTCGTAAGTCCTGTTGAAATACGGCATCTGCGATATGCTCGTCAAGGCGATCCAATAATTCGCCGACATGCTCGCCGATGACATTCGGAAACTCTTTATCCAAAGTCTCACTCAAAGTTCAGCAGTCCTTTCTTCACGGCGAATTTCACTAATTCCGGTCTCGTCTTGAGGCCAAGCTTCTCCATTACGTTGCTTTTATGGGACTCCACGGTTTTGACACTGATGATCAATTGTTCGCCAATTTCTTTATTTGAGAAGCCTTTGGCAATCAGGCTCAACACTTCCTTTTCCCGCTCTGAGAGTGATTCGAAAGTGTCTTTATTTTCACCTTGTTTTAAACGTTCAATATATTCATTCATGAGCCTTTTCGTAGCCGTTGGATATAAATAGGCATTGCCCGCTGCTACAGAACGGATAGCCGTCAATAGCTCCTCGTGCGGGGCGCTTTTCAAGATGTATCCGGATGCGCCGACATGAATGGCTCTGAATAAGTATTCATCGTCATCATGCATGGTCAAAATCAGAATGGCTGCATCCGGCATTAGTCGTTTTAGTTCCGTTGTCGCGGTAAGTCCGTCCATGCCTGACGGCATATTCAGATCCATCAAAACAACATCCGGTTTCAACCGCAAGGCTGCCTGAATCCCTTCTGCACCATCCGCAGCTTCTCCGACGACTTCCATATTGTGTTTGCCATGGAGCAGCATCATTAATCCCGACCTCACCACGGCATGATCATCCACGACTAGAATTCTCAACATCCCATCCTCCTTGTAACCGGCTATTATGACCAGCCCTTCTTCTTCTGTCCTCTAATCATAACAAAAATGATGCCTTCCCGTAAGAACATTCACGTTGCCTTTTCCTCTATGAAGGAAGTTAAGGTGTGTATTCTATCTTGGACAGCTTCTATTTCACTGGCTTCAAATCTGGTTTGTTCCCGTTTCCCGATATATAGCAGACCCAATATCCGATGGCTTGAGCCGGTCACTAGCGGAAAAGCCGCAGCAGACTGCAAACGTTCAGCAAGCATAACGGGACAATGCAGTCTTTCCTGGTTAATCCGGGGATTCGTTTCATCCAGTTTAACCCAGCGGCCAAGGCGCAGAACAGCTCCGGCTAGTCCAAGGCTCACTTTTTTTATGACCATTTGTCGATATTTGTCGTTTCCATTGCCTAGTACATACTTCCAGTAGCTGCGCCCTCTGTCATCAGGAGGAGGCGCCAGCGCAATGAAATCACTTGAGGTCAAGCTTCGCAAAAGCTCCAGTTCTACTAGTATGTTTACCTCTCTACTTGCCACACAGGGCACCTCCGTTTCGACGAAGCAAAGCTGAGTTTTTCTTCACCAATCATTGTAAACGTTTTGAGACTTCTTGTAAGTCAGGGAAAACCCTGATTCCCGCATCAGGAATTTACGCAAATGCAAGAGCTGGCTGTGATTTTCCTCACAATTAAAATAAGGAGTTTCCCCCTGAAAGATCAGTAGAACTCCCGATAACAACCTAGAACGAAATTCGATAAGATGAAGATAACCAAAGATACGATGAGGAGCTGGTCCCCATGGCTATGATGACTGCACGAAAAGATGAAATGACTGCTTGCAAGGCAGTGGCACCGAAAGATCCAAAAGGGAATATGAATGGTTTCTCTCCGGAAAATTTCGCAAGACTGCAGAGCATTATGCATGTAAAACGTGCTGCTAAAGGGGATTTTTTGTTCTGGGAAGGCGACACGGCAGACAAATTATATTATATCGTCCAGGGCGGAGTCCGCGTCACCAAACAGTCTGAAACAGGCAAAAGCTTCATTCTTTATCTGCATCAAGCCGGTGATTTATTCGGCCAAATCGATCCCTTTCAGAACTCGCTGCATAGTTTCGGTGCGGAAGTGACCGAGGATGGTGAAATTGGCGTCATTCAACGCAAAGACCTCGAAGTCCTGCTTCGGCAGCACGGCGACCTGGCTATTGAATTTATGAAATGGATAGGACTCGTTCACCGCATGACCGAAACGAAATTTCGCGATTTAATGATGTATGGCAAGCCGGGCGCGCTCTGTTCTTTGCTGATTCGATTAAGCAATTCGTACGGCGTTCCCCAAGGCGGCAACATTCACATTCATTACAAAATAAACAATTCCGAAATGGCGGACATGATTGGAGCCACCCGCGAAAGCGTCAATCGCATGCTAAATGATATGAAAAAGGACAACGCTCTCGACTTCAACAATGGCTACATTGTCATTAGAAACATAACTTACCTTCGCAATATATGCCGCTGCGAGAACTGTCCGTTGGAAATATGCCGCATGTAGGCTTATTGGCTTGACATCCCGCTACGCACGTAAATTCCTCCTTTGATCAATGTACCTTTATTATATGCCTTTCCTACAACTTTCTCTGTGAGGTGTATCACAGCTGGAATGAAGTAAAAATAATGCTACGAATAATCAAAATACAGATAAAGAAAGACCGCCAATTTTCACTATACTTATGAAAGGTTCATCAGGACTAGGAATGACAGGAGGATATGACATGGATTTGGGATTGACAGGAAAAGTAGCTCTAATTACCGGCGGAAGCAAGGGGATCGGATTGGTGACAGCGATCACGCTAGCGTCTGAAGGCGCTCATATCGCCATTTGCGCTCGCAATGAAGACGACCTGCGGGGCGCATCTGCGAGGATTGTAGAGAAAACCGGCGCGAAGGTTCATTATATTAGGGCCGACGTGTCATGTGAAGAAGATTGCCAAAGAGCTGTTGCGGAAACGGTGGAGCGCTTTGGGCGTTTGGATATTTTGATCAACAATGCCGGAACCTTCGCCGCCAGCCCTTTCGAGCAAGCAACGCACGAGGTGTGGACACAGGATCTCGACTTGAAATTGTTTGGTGCTATTCATTGTTCCAAAGCAGCCCTGCCTTACTTGAAGGAGTCAGGTAAAGGAGCGATTGTGAACATGTCTACCTCATCCGCCAAAACCCCAGGCGCATCAACGCTGCCCACTTCGGTCAGCCGTGCTGCAGGCTTGGCGTTAACGAAGGCGATGAGCCAGGATTTGGCCGCCAGCCATATTCGCGTGAATGCCGTCTGCGTAGGATTAATTCAAAGCGATCAAATCGAGCGAAGCTGGAAAAACCAGTATCCCGAGCTGACCTGGGAGCAATTCTCGCAGCTTCCCCACCATCAAATTCCTTTGGGACGCATCGGCTACACGCAAGAGGCCGCCAACGTCATCGCGTTTCTCGTCTCCGATGCCGCCTCTTATGTGACCGGCACATCGGTGAATGTCGACGGCGGAAAAGGTGCAACGCTATAAGGCTCTGTATGTGAAAACCCTCCACCCTGATCAAACAGGGTGGAGGGTTTATTATTAACGCTGCTTTCTCAAAGCCCATTGACCGCCCTGAAGGATCAACTTCCGGTACATCGGGTGCTTGAATGATTCCACATGATGCCCTGGCATGAGGTACACAACTCTGCCCAGACCGTACTCATGTGCCCAAGCAGCAGGCCACTTCTCGCCCTCATGCGTGTATTCGAGCAGCACCGTCTTCTCTGACAACGGATCCATATCATAACGGTAAGGCTCTTCATTCATGGAGAACGGCTCGATCCCTTGCGTGATCTCGTGTTCGGCGGAGGTAAGGTGGAAATCCAACGATGTATAAGGAGGATGTCCCGTAAATTTGGCGCCTATCAATTGGCTAAGCTCGTATCTTGCTTGCAGCGATACCCCGTTATGTATAACAAGCAGCCCGCCGCCTCCGCTTACATACGCTAGTACGCCTGCTACTTGCTCTGGCGTCACCTGGATCTTCCAACTATCCGTATAAGAAATGAATAAATCGAACGCTTTCAACTCTTCAAATGTTAGCTTCTCCCGGTCTTCCGATATTTCCACACCGATATGATCCCGGAATACTTCCGTAATGTCATCAGCTACCGCTTGAAGCGGATGATATTTGGCGTTTGTGATATCCCCCAGCAATAAAGCTTTTTTGTCGTTGTTCATATGCATACAAGCCCCTTTCGATTCTTTTACCAGCTCATTGCCTCTGCCTTGTAATCAAGGAAAGCCGGGTGCGTCAATACTTCTTTGTTTTCTTGATACTGCAATAGCGTTTCCACGATCTGTGAAGCTGCTTCTGCCGCTGCGACATCGGCTGAATCGTTTAATTTTCCGCTCATATACGTCTTCATCCAGCCTGGGTGGATGACAAGAACGCGTCCTCCTTTATTTTTCAATTGATTATGAACAATGTTGGATTGAATGTTTAACGCCGCTTTCGACATGCAGTAGCCGTACCAGCTCTCCCGCCACGTTTGATTAATCTGTCCGGCTTCGGAAGAAATGTTGACGATCAGCTTGTCTTCACCGTTCATCAACAGCGATATGACCGCATTCGTCACGCGCAGCGGACCCAATGCATTCACATTATACAACCCCATCATCGCGTTGAAATCAATCTCGCCAAAAATCTCATCGTCCTTGCCGCTGGCGATACCCGCATTATTAATAACAAGATCCAGCTTGCTCGTATACCCGCCGATCTTGAGCGCAGCTTGCCTAACACTCTCGTCATCCGATACGTCCAAATCAATCGCGATTAGCCTTCCGTTATAGGCATAGACCGCTTTGTCGAGCTGATTCCAATCCAGCATAAATCGTCCAGCGAACACGGTGTATCCTCTTTCAAGCAGTTGAACAGCCAACTCATACCCTAACCCCCGGTCCGCTCCGGTTACCAATGCACACTTTGACATGGCTATCCCACCCCCGCATTTTTGACTTACACTTTGACACTTGCAAATGATTTTAGCTTTCTGTATTCGACAGGCGTCAGCCCGTTATAAGACTTGAATATTTTGATAAAATAGCTCTGGCTGTCATATCCCAACAGCTCGCAAATTTTACACATCGGCTCATTGGTCATATCCAGCAGTTCCTTTGCTCTTTCCATTTTCATTCGGGTTACGTATTCAATAAAAGTTTCCCCGATCTCCTTCTTGAACAAACGGCTGAAGTAGCTGGAATTCAAAAACAGATGCTCGGCCACCTCCTCCAGAGAGATGCGCTTATCCAAATTCATGGACACATATTGCAAAGCATTCAGCACAGACAGACGCTTGCTTTGGTCCATAATTTCCCCCGTCACCGAGATAGCGGAATGGAAGTAATCGATCAGCCAATGCTCCAACTCCGTCATCGTACCGATCTCCAGAATATCCTTGTGCATCACATCGACGGAATACGTGGATCGGAAATGCTGTAAGGATTCCAATTTCAGCTTCAAATCCAGCAGCAGCTTGAGTACCCAATCCTTCACCATCTCCGGTGGATACGCCTGCTCCTTAAATACGTTCATCCAACGCTTGATAGTTGGCAGCAAGGCCGCTTCTTTTTTATCGACAAGTATGTCCCTAAACTCTTCATTGGCTCTATCGTAATTAGCGAATACGCAGGCTGGGACAAGCTCCCGCTCCTGTTGTCTGGCAATCTCCCCTTCGCCTAAATAGAAACGCTGTGCAGTGCTGCCCAGCAGCCCTTTAAGACCCAGCTTCAGTTCCTCGGGACTAACGCTTATGCTTCCGATCAAATAAGTCATCTTTATTTTCAAAAATCGGTGCAGTGCCCCTTGTATCAACGCAATCGTCCGCTTGGTTTGCTCATAGGGATTGATCTTAAGACCCGGAGGATATAGAAACAGCATAAAAGATTCTTTGGCATCATAGTTGACATGAATCGCCCCGGAATGTTCCTTATCCAGGACCTCCCGAATCACATTGTTAACAGCAAAGCGCAAAATATCGCCTGATACGAATCGCTGCGCAACGCTTCGGTAATTGCTGATAAAGCCCATGACCGGCAGGCATACCTGCCCTTGAAAGCTTAAGCCGAAAGCTCCAGCCTCCGCCTCCCACTTGGCTGCATCCAAAATAGGCTCTTGAATGGTGCTGCGAATAAACTTCTCCTTCATCATCTCTTTGCTGCGATCAACCAGATTAAGCAGATGGGTATGCAGCTGATCCTGCCGCTGTTCTTGATCCAGCTTCTCCTTGAATTGGGCTAGCAGCTTCTCCAGATCTGTTGGATTCAGCGTGTCCTTCAATAGGTACTCCTGAACATTCAGCTTCATAGCCTGCTGCGCGTAATGAAATTCACTATGGCATGACAGAATTGCGACCCGAATATCCGGTTTCCGCTGCTGCAGCTCACGTATGAGGTCCAAACCGTTCATCTTAGGCATGCCAATATCCGTAATGACAATATCCGGCATGTCCTTATCGCACGCTTCCAGAGCGCTAATCCCATTCTCATGAACGCCGGTCAACTGCAAATCGAGGCTTTCCCAGGCAATGGCTTCCGATAATAACTCAAGAACGGGATAATCATCGTCCACCAATATTACTTTATACATGGCTGCGTCCCTCCATTTCCCTGGGAAAAAGCATCGTTACCCAGCTTCCTTTTCCCCGTTCACTGTCGATCTTCATTTCAAAAGCATCCCCAAAGGTCAGCTTCATCCGTTCCCATACATTAGGCAAACCTACGCTGGAGAAGCGGTATGCGTCTTCGCCCTCCGCCGTGTTCAATCCCTTGCCTAACAGCACAGTATGACGGAGTTTGGCTAATACGTGGGGTTCCATGCCTTGCCCGTTATCCTCAACAATCACGACGAATTGGCGTTCGTTGACAATGGCCCTCAGCGTAATCGTTCCAGGGCATTGATTCAACCCGTGAATAAGCGCATTTTCGATAATCGGCTGCAGAAAGAATCTCGGCACCTTCTCATAAAGCACATCCGGTGACACATCAACTTCAAGATTCACCTTTTCCTTTTGCCGCATATCCATTAATTGCACGTACTCCTTGACGGTCTCCACTTCCTCGTGAAAGCAGATCAAATCTTGATCCTGAGAGATCGTCATTCGGAGAAGCTTGGAAAGTGAGCTCATCATCTGCGCGCTTTCCACATCTCCTTTACGCAGCACTTTCATTCGAATCGAATTCAGGACATTGAACAAAAAATGCGGATTAATCTGCACCTGCAGCATGGCCAGCTCTGCCTTGCGCTTACGCGTCTGAGTCTCTGTAATTTCAGCAATCATTACCTTGATGTGATCCAGCATGTGATCGATGGACATGCCGAGAATTCCGATTTCATCCCTGCCCCGGATAAAGGAGCGAACCTCCAAATTGCCCCGCCGTACGGTTGCCGCCACTCTGCCAAGATGTGCAAGCGGTTTCGTGAACGCTTGGAGGAGATACAGCAGCAGCAATAAAAACACAAGAAATGAAATGACTTGATAAATCAATACCTTTTTAAAGATGGAATCGATTTTGAAAATCGCTTTTTTGTATGGAATTAGTGACACAAGCTTCCAATCCGTAACGCTTAGCGGGAGCGTTGTCAGCAAATAATCTTCATCCTCGATGCGAATGATATTCGAAGCGTGCTCTGCTGCTTGCTTCACATAAGGAAATTTCAATCCGACGTGCTCGCTGTTCCTTTGTGAAAGAATCGTATCTGACTCATCCAGCAGCAAGGTTCCCTGATCGGAAGCAATGCGGTTGAAAATTTGGTTCACTTGATTTTCCATGATGGTGACAATAACATAGCCGTAGATATCGAGCCCTTCGCCTCGCAGTGTGCGGGCTACAGAGATTTGATGTGAATTTTTCAACGACTTTTCGGTTGAAAACACGGTCGGCGCCGTTCCCACCCAGTAGGATTGAAGCCCGCTCAAATCTTTTAATTTACCGAACCAAGGCTCTTCGAAGATTTGCAGCGGTTCATACTCATACAGCGGGTAGTTGGTATAATACGTTCCGTTTTTCAATAAAATCGTGACATAGCTTTTCTCGCCTGTGAACGTAATATTCGTGATTTTGCTCGTTATCTTATATCTGTCTGCAAATTTCCGATATTCAATATCCGCTCCCTGATATCCGGTTCCTGAAACCTCTCTCAGAATCGTATTAATTTCCGAATCCATTTGAATATAATTCGTAATATTCAGCATGTATTTCAGTAAATTCGTGACGTAGCCGTCTACCAGCTTTAGCGATTCCGCCGCATTGGATACCGCTTGTTCCTTAACCGCGTCGCGCGTCAAATAGTTGTAGACCGAGATGGTCATACAAGCCGGAATCAAGATGCAGACAACGGATGCAATCATTAATTTAAATCGAAGCGTTCGGGGTGGCATCATTCTAGCCAGCATCTTCCACATCTGCGATCCTCCCTTATTGAAACCAGGAAGGGCTAGCCTGTGCCCCCTCCTACTTGCTTCTATTATAGCTATTTATTTTTTATTGGCATCAATCAATTTTTGAACGCGATCATTCGATTTTTTGATCATCGTGTCGATATCCTGCTTGCCGAAAATCAACAATTCAAATTCCTCATTGATCGCTTTATTGATTTCCGCTTGATACGTCACAGGAGGAATCGATTTGGCTGATTTGTAACCGGTCATCACGTTCGTAATCGAGGCTTTATCCACCTTTTCCGGGTTTTTCGTTTTGCTCAGAATGACATCGACAATTTTCCCCATTTCCTCCGGCTTGACTTTGCTCCATGCTGGAATCTGCTTGCCTTGGACGATTTGCCCTTCTGTCGTATACCAACGAATGAACTTATACGCTTCTTCCTTATGTTTGGAATTCGCCGCTATCGCCATGTAATCTGTGATATACGGCGCGTAGCCGCTAGGATCGCCAGGCGCGTTTTTCGGATATGGCGCTACGGCCACATTGAAATTCAGCGGGAATTGGTCTGTACCGCCAAGCTCGCTCGTAAACCAACTGCCCATCAGAACCATGCTTGTCGTTTGGTTAAAGAAGGCCGGACGATAGTGCAGCTTTTGCGATATTCTTTCGTCGTACGGAGTTAAAGATTTGTCCTCCTTCTCCATTTTGAGGTAAAGCTCAATTGTTTTTCTAAATAAAGGGCTATCGAGATTGGAGGTGCCGTCCGCTTTCAGGAATTCCATATTTTCCGGTTGATTGCCTAACTCCAGTTTCATAAACTCCATGAATCCGCCGTCAGTCGGCCCGTGGAAGAATGCTCCGTAACGCTTTGTTGCGCCATCGACTTTCGTCAATTTCTTGGCATAGTCCCTGAACTCATCCCAGGTCCAATCCGTAGGCACCTTCAGTCCCGCTTGATCCAAATGGTCTTTGTTCAAAACAACATACCAAGGTGTAAGCTTCGTCGGCAGAGCATAATATTTGCCGTTGAGCTGCGTATCGACCTTATATTCTTCACTAACCTTAAAGCCTTCTTTGGCAATGAATTCATCCATCGGCGCAGCAATCCCCAAGGCAACCCGCTTCGCAAAGCTGGCTGGGTCTGTCAGCATCAAGACATCCATCGTTTCCCCGGAGGAAGCGGCCAAATCGAGTTTTTTATTCGCCTCTGCCGTATCCCCCTTATCGCTAAGCTGAACCAGATCAATCTTAATATCGGGAAATTTCTTCTCAAAAGCGGGAATGGTTTCCTTCCAGTTGTAGTTCGAGTCCATGCCGTGCGTCAAAAACCGAATCGTAACCGCTTCCTTCGACTTCCCGCCGGACGGCGTGCTGCTTCCCTCTTTGGATTGTGTTTTATTTTCGGCGGAACAACCGACAAGCAAACTGATTCCCACAGTTCCTACTAGCAAAGCCTTGAACGCATTCTTTTTCAAGTGTACCCCTCCATATTTTGTGATAGCGTTTCCATTGCATGCTCGATTATTGTAACAAGATCTTTGACTACTTCTATAAAAGAGAATTGACTTTTTTACAGACTATTTTGACTTTATAACGTCAGCTCGCCCTGTCTTTATGCCAATTACCCTTTCACGCCTCCCATCGAGATGCCTTCAATAACGCTCTTTTGCCCGATCAAGAAAACGATGAGCAACGGGAAGATCGCGGAAACGGCAGCGGCCATAATGAGGGAATAGAACTCGCCATTAATGCTTGAAAATTTCTGCATAGCCAACTGGATCGTATACAACTTATCTGTTCTTAAGAAAATTAACGGATTCTGATAATCGTTCCATGTCCAAATGAATCGCAGGATGGCATAGGTGGCTATAGCCGGACGCACCAGGGGAATCGCAATGCTTAAATAAATTTTGAAATGTCCTGCGCCTTCCATTTTGGCCGATTCTATGTATTCGTTATGGATACCGATAAAAAACTGTCTCAGCATAAACGTACCGAGTACACTAAAGCTGTTAAGAATAATCAACCCCATATGGGTATCAAAAAAACCGGCGGAGCGGTATAAAATGAACTGCGGAATAAGAATGGCCTGTCCCGGAATCATATAGGTGGCAAGTACGATCAGAAACAGCCACTTGCCGGCTGGAAATTGAACTTTGGAGAAGCCATAGGCTGCCAAGCTGGAAACCGTACAGGAGATCAGCGTCGTTAGTACACTAATTTTAATGGAATTCCAATAGTACGTATAGAAGGGATAATGGCCAAACCATACCTCCTTGTAATTTCCCCAAGCATTCCAATGCACAGGAATCCATTCAATGGGGAAGTTGAAGACATCCGCTTCAATCTTGAACGATGCCGAAATCATCCAGAAGAAGGGCATTAGAAAAAGCAAGCTGAACAGAAACATGATGCCGGTAAGCGTTACTTTACGCAAATTGATTGCAGATTGCACAAGGCTTCCTCCTTCCTAATAATTGACCCATTTCTTTTGACCGAACCATTGCAGGATCGTAATAAGCAGAACGCAGAAAAACAACACGGATGCCATCGAGGAGGCATAGCCTATTTTCAAATTAACAAAAGCCATTTCATACATGTCCCACACCATCATCGAGGTCGCTCTCATCGGACCGCCTCTTGTGAGGACAGCAATCAAATCGAAGACTTTAAAGGTTGCAATGATACCGGATACGAGTAGAAAGAAAGAGGTAGGCGACAGGAGCGGCAGTGTAATTCGCTGAAATTTCACCCAGCCGTTGGCGCCGTCAATGTCAGCCGCTTCATACAGATCCTTGGGAATGTCCTGTAACCCGGCAATATATATGATCATATTAAAGCCGATTGATATCCATACGGATACCATCATCAGCGAAGGCAGCGCGTAGGACGGATCAGCAATCCATTTTGGCGGATTATTAATCCCAATAGAGACCAGAAATTGATTGACAGGACCTGTAGCTGGATTGAACAGCACCATCCACACCGTCGCAACAGCAACCACACTGGAAATATAGGGCATGAAAAAAGCGACCTTAAAAAAACTTTTGAAATAGATATGCTTTTCGATCAGAATCGCGAGCAGCAGCGCAATCCCCATATAAATCGGGACCGTCAGTAAAAACATGGCATTATTTTTCATCGACTTCAAAAACGAGACATCGCCCATCAGGGTTTGAAAATTACTTAAGCCAACCCATTTGAAGCCGCTAAGCCCCATGATAAAATTCCAATCCGAGAACGCGATCAGGAACGTAGCTAAAATTGGAATGAGCGTTAGAAACGTAACACCCAGGATCATCGGACTAACGAACAATAAACCTGCTAAGGATTCTTTGCGCTGCAACGATCCTAACCGCTGCTTGGAAACCGGTCTATCAATGGAAACTACCGAGGAATTTTGGTTCATCGACATTCACCTCTCTAATGAAATTTGTTGTGCAGACCAATCGCGAATCTTCTTATCGGATGGAAGCAGGAAGCCCATGCCGCCCAATAACGGCATAAACGAGCAGGCTGTAATGACCAGGGTCAAGCTCGTAGCATCAATCATTCCCCCCAAAGCTACGGCGCCTATCGCTCCCATGCCGAAAGAGAGACCTGTAATCAAGCCCGAAACGGTTCCCACCTTGCCAGGAACCAACTCCTGCACGTAGACGACCGTGACCGAAAAACTGCTATGGTTGAGAACACCAATGATAAATAACAGCGGATAGGTCCACAGCGCATTGGCATGCGGGAGCAGCATTGCGAATGGTGCCGAGCCCAGCAAAGAAAGCAAAATCACATTTTTCCGACCGATTCGGTCTGACAACGGGCCTCCTACAAATGTTCCGAGAATACCTGCGCCCAAATAAATGAATATATAGAGCTGCGCTGTAGGGACGGATATTTGAAAATGCTCCATCAAGTAAAATACGAAGTAGGTCGAGATGCTGGATCCAAACCAAGACCTGGCAAAAGCAATGAAAATAATCAAAATGATGGCATAGCGGATCGCCTTCTTGTGCATTTCATCCACCGGCTTGGCGTTCGCGCCGCTTTTCTTCACAGGAATGAGCGATAGATGCGCTCTATACCAGCGCGCAACCCGCAGCTGAATGGCTATGCCTATAGCTGCCAGCAGCGTGAACCAGATGGCTCCGAATTGTCCATACGGAAAAAAGATCAGTGCCGTCATCAACGGCGCGAGCGCGTTGCCCGTGTTTCCTCCAACTTGGAAAATGGATTGCGCCAAGCCCCTGCGCTGCCCGGCAGCCAAGTAGGAAATCCGCGACCCCTCCGGATGGAACATCGCCGAAGCCACGCCTACGCAGGCAACGGCGGCGAGCACCATCGCATACCCCGGGGCAAAAGCCAGCCCCAGCATGCCCAGAAGCGCGATCGCCATGCCCAAGGGCAGTAAATTCGGCGTAGGTCGCGCATCCGCATACATGCCGACAAAAGGCTGCATCACCGAAGACGAAAAATACAAGATGAACGTAATCATTCCTATTTGCGTAAAGGATAGATGCAGCGAATCCCTCAAGATCGGATATGAAGCCGGAATGACGGCTTGCAGCGCATCATTGATCAAATGAGCCAAACCTATCGCAAATAAGACGGGATAAATCGTGGGTTTCATCCTAAGTTGAACCTCCCTCTCTTTCTTTATAGCTTTCATTATAGGGGAAGGGGCTGCGGCAACTTTGCCACTATTTTGATTTTCTTTTGTAGAATTATGACTTTTGTCGCTCGGGATAAAAGAAAAAAACCGTCAGTTCACCCTGACGGCTCTTTATAAATCTATATCAACAGAAAAAGGATTCCAAATCCGTCATCACTTGCTCCGTTATTGGAAAAACAACCTGTTCCTCTATCGTAAAGTGGTCGTTTAATATCAAGCACGCTTGAACAAGATGAGCTGTGATCTCTGCTAATTGCTTCTTTGATACAAGAGGTGATACCTTGCTGGCAGCTTCTTGGAAAGATTCGATAAACGACAGCCCAAGTTGATGGTCTTTTTCCAATACCCAGAAAGAAGGCAGGATCGAAGGCGCCGAGTGCCGATCGAAATACGTCAGCAAAAACGGAAACAATTCCCGCTCCTCCCAATGGGAGTGCCGTTCCAGCATTTCTACGAATTGCTGAGTCTGATCTCTGAGTTGTTGAACAAGCTGTTTGCTCTTCAGCACATTATCCGATACAATCACTTCCTTGGCGCCCGTTTCGAGCTCCCTTAGCTTTTCTCTCAGTTCCTCATGCTCTGTCCTTAATCGATCGGTAGCATAAGCAAGCTCGTCTGGGTTTGAAGAAGCAATCCCTGAAGTATAGCCAGTCCCATGTATTTCCATATAGCGTCCCTCCCCATATCATCGTTTCCTCCCCTGCTCAATCAGATCTCTCGCCCGGGCAACCTCGCGATCAGTCGGTACAGGGCAATGTTCGAGCGGATACTCTTTCCCCATTTGCTGCCACTTATGAACGCCCATCCTGTGATAGGGCAGCAATTCCAATTTATTTACGTTTCGCATAGAGCCGATAAACTTGCCTAGCTCAAGCAAATCTTTGGCATCGTCCGTCCAACCCGGTACAAGCACATGGCGAATCCAGACAGGTTTGCCCATCTCGCTCAAGTATCGACCAAAGCGCTTCATGAGATCATTAGGCTGCGCCGTCAGCGCGATGTGCGTCTCTGGATTGATCTGTTTCAGATCAAGCAGCACTAGATCCGTGACGTTCAGAAGCTCCTGCGCATGACTCGGCTCACAAAACCCGTTGGTATCCAAGGCGGTATGCAGGCCCCAGCGCTTGCGGCATTCGGCAAACAAACGGGCCAGGAAGGGGGCCTGCAAAGTCGGCTCCCCGCCTGTTGCCGTAATGCCGCCTCCCGAGCGCCGGTAGTATTCGACGTAGGGTTCGATCTCCCGGAGAATCTCCTCGATCTCCATCTGCCTGCCCGCATGCATTTCCCATGAATCCGGGTTATGGCAGTACTTGCACTGCAGCGCACAGCCCTGCATGAAAAGCACAAAACGGATGCCCGGACCGTCAACGGTGCCGAAGGTGTCGAAGGAATGTATGCGTCCTTTCACCGGTGTGCCTCCTCTCTATCCTTACATGGTACCGTGGAAAGTACGATGTATTACGTCAAGCTGCTGTTCCTTGGTCAGCTTAATGAAATTGACGGCATAACCGGAGACACGAATCGTCAACTGCGGATACAGCTCCGGGTGCTCCATGGCATCAAGCAGCTTCGTCCTATCAAACACATTAATATTCAAATGATGACCTCCGTTAGCCATATAGCCGTCCAGCATGGCAACCAGATTCGAGATGCGCGTTTTCTCTTCCCGGCCAAGCGCCTTGGGCACGATGGAAAACGTGTTGGAGATGCCATCGAGGCAATGCTCATAAGGCAGCTTGGCTACGGAGGCGAGTGAAGCTAAAGCTCCCTTCCGGTCGCGTCCATGCATCGGGTTGGCGCCTGGGGCAAAAGGCTCTCCGGCTTTGCGGCCATCCGGCGTGCTTCCTGTCTTTTTGCCATAGACGACATTCGAGGTGATAGTCAGAACGGACATCGTTGGCACCGCACCGCGATAGGTGGTATGCTTCCTAATCTTATTCATGAACGTTTCCGTCAACTGCACGGCAATCACATCTACTCGCTCATCATTATTGCCATACTGCGGGTACTCGCCTTCAATGTCAAAGTCCACGGCAATGCCTTGTTCATTGCGGATCGGGCGTACGTGCGCATACTTAATCGCGCTGAGGGAGTCGGCTACTACCGATAAACCGGCAATGCCTGTAGCCATGGTGCGTACAATTTCACAATCGTGCAGAGCCATCTCCAAGCGCTCATAGCAGTATTTGTCATGCATATAGTGAATAACATTCAGAGTGTTTACGTACAGCTTCGCCAGCCACTCCATAATCGTATCGAAGTTCTCCATGACTTGCTCGTAGTTCAACACGTCTGTGGTCATAGGATCAATTCGAGGACCTACCTGAATCCCAAGCTTCTCATCTACTCCGCCGTTAATGGCATACAGCAATGCTTTGGCTAAATTGGCGCGAGCGCCGAAGAACTGCATCTGCTTGCCGATGCGCATAGCGGAGACACAGCAAGCAATGCCGTAGTCATCTCCGTAATAAGGACGCATGAGGTCATCATTTTCGTATTGAATCGAGCTCGTCTCGGCAGATACTTTAGCGCAGTACGCCTTGAAGCCATCCGGCAGCTGCGTGGACCAGAGCACGGTTAGATTCGGTTCAGGCGCCGGCCCCAGATTGTATAAGGTATGAAGAAAGCGGAAGGAGTTTTTGGTCACTCGCGCTCGGCCGTCCAGTCCCATGCCGCCAATGGATTCGGTCACCCACGTCGGATCCCCGCTGAATAATTCGTTATAATCAGGTGTTCGTAGAAACTTCACAATCCGCAGCTTCATTACAAAATGGTCAACGAGTTCCTGCGCCTCATCTTCCGTCAGCGTCCCCTCGTTCAGATCCCGCTCGATATAAATATCAAGGAAGCTGGATACCCGTCCAAGGCTCATCGCTGCACCGTTCTGCTCTTTAATCGCTGCCAAATAGGCAAAATACAGCCATTGCACGGCTTCCTTGGCATTCGCTGCCGGCTTCGCAATATCGAAACCGTACGTTTGGGCCATCTGCTTTAATTCGCCCAAACTGCGGATCTGCTCGGAGAGCTCCTCGCGCAGCCGGATCACATCCTCCGTGATGGCGTCAACTTCCATGAGCAGAAGATCTTTCTTCTTTTCTGCGATTAACCGGTCTACGCCGTACAGCGCAACCCGCCGGTAATCGCCGATGATCCGGCCGCGTCCGTAAGCATCCGGCAGCCCGGTAATAATGGCGGCCTTGCGCGCTGTTTTCATCTCAGTGGTGTAAGCATCGAACACACCTTGATTATGCGTTTTACGAATATCTGTAAAAACATGGACCATTTCTTCCGGCAGCTTGAATCCGTAGGCCTCGCAAGCATCGATCACCATGCGGATACCGCCGAAAGGCTGCACAGCGCGCTTCAGAGGAGCGTCGGTTTGCAGACCGACGATTTTCTCCTCATACTTGTCGATATAACCGGGCGCATGGGAGGTAATCGTGGATACCGTGCGGACATCAACATCCAATACGCCCCCGTTCTCCCGCTCTTGCCGGGTCAGCGCGCTGACTGCCTGCCACAGCTTGTTCGTTGCTTCCGTAGGACCGGACAGGAAGGTGTGATCACCTGAATAAACCGTCATATTGGTATCGATAAAGTCTTTCACATCAATCGCCGTTTGCCATTTTCCCTGTACAAATCCATGCCAATGACGGCCTGCCGCCAACTCTTCTGCTCTGATTGCCATACTCGTGCCTCCTTCGAAATCGCCATTAAAACTTGCCGTAAAAAGCGTTGCGATAAACGTCAGCCAACTCTGTCACCAGCGGCATCCGCGGATTGGCTGTCGTACATTGGTCTTCAAATGCCCGGTCCGCCAAATAATGCACCTTCGACTCGAATTGTTCCGCCTGGAATCCCAAATCCTGAAATTTCTCAGGAATGCCAAGCGTTCTGTTCAGCTTACGGATCGCTTCGATCAGGCTGTTCACGCCTTCTTCCGTTGTTTGGGCCGGCAGTCCCAGCATACGGGCAATTTCGGCATAGCGCTGATCCGCGATGAAATGATCATATTTCGGAAATGAAGTGAACTTGGTCGGTTTTTGCGCATTATAGCGAATGACATGCGGCATCAAAATCGCATTGGTACGGCCATGCGCGGTATGATATTCGCCGCCCCATTTATGCGCCAAGCTGTGATTAATACCGAGGAAAGCATTCGCAAAGGCCATGCCTGCGATCGTTGAAGCGTTATGCATTTTCTCCCGGGCAATCGGATCTCCCGTCGCAAACGACTTCTCCAAGTTTTGGAACACGAGCTGAATAGCTTTCATGGCCAACCCGTCGGAATAGTCGTTCGCCATAACCGACACATAGGCTTCAATGGCATGGGTCAAGACATCCATTCCTGTGTCGGCTACTGCCGTTTTAGGCAAGCTGTACACATAGTCAGGATCGATGATGGCAACGTCCGGCGTAAGCTCATAATCAGCCAGCGGATACTTCGTATTGCCTTTTTCCTTGTCGGTAATCACGGCGAAAGACGTCACTTCCGAGCCTGTGCCCGAAGTCGTCGGAATCGCGACGAATTTGGCTTTGCGCCCCAGACGCGGATATTTGTAGACCCGTTTGCGAATATCCATGAACTTTTGCTTCAAGGCGTCAAAGCTCGTATCCGGATATTCATAGAACAACCACATCGCCTTAGCCGCATCCATCGGCGATCCGCCGCCCAACGCAATAATGCAGTCCGGCTGGAAGCCGGCCATTTGGGCCCGCCCGCGTTCCACGGTTTCGACGGATGGATCTGGTTCCACATCCGAGAACACTTCGATGTAAACAGGCAGCTGCCTTTTGCGAAGATAGTATTCCACCCGCTCTACGTACCCAAGCTTCACCATCATAGGATCGGTGACAATCATAACCCGCGAGATGTCAGGCATTTTTTCCAAATACTGCGTAGCGCCTTTTTCAAAATAGATCTTTGGCGGTATCTTGAACCACTGCATATTGACCGTGCGGTAGGCTACCCGCTTCACGTTGATGAGATTGACAGCGCTCACGTTGGAAGTTGTAGAGTTATGTCCATAGGAACCGCAGCCAAGCGTCAAAGAAGGCAAGTTTGTATTATAAATGTCTCCAATGGCGCCATGTGTGGATGGCGAGTTGACGATGACGCGCCCCGTTTGCAGGTTGCTGGAGAAAGCCTGAATCACCTCTTCGTTCTGGGAATGAATGACCGAGGAATGGCCCATTCCGCCAAATTTGACCACTTCTACCGCACGGGCAATGCCTTGCTCCGCATTCTTTACTTTGTAACAAGCGAGCACAGGACTTAATTTCTCAGCGGATAATGGGAAAGCCTCTCCGACTCCGGCTAGCTCCGCCACCAGTATCCTCGTAGCCGCAGGCACCTTAATGCCGGCCATCTCAGCAATTTTCACGGCAGGTTGACCTACAATGACGGCGTTGACCGCACACTTCTCATCATTAATGACTAATTTGGAAACAGCTTCGGTTTCTTCTTTATTCAAAAAGTAACAGCCCTGATCCGCCATTAACTTTCTTGTTTCCACGTACACGGCTTCCTCGATGATAACAGCCTGCTCAGAAGCGCAAATCATACCATTGTCAAACGTTTTGGATAAAATCAAATCGTTCACAGCCTGCTGCAAATTCGCTGTCCTCTCAATGAAGCAAGGGACATTGCCCGGTCCGACACCCAAAGCCGGCTTCCCTGTGCTGTAGGCTGCCTTCACCATCGAAGACCCTCCGGTTGCCAGCACAAGCGCTACATCCGGGTGATTCATCAGCTCCTGCGTTGCTTCCACTGAGGGATGCTTCACCCATTGAATACAATGCTCGGGAGCTCCTGCTTTCAACGCCGCTTCCAGTAAAGACGCTGCCGCTGCCGTACTTGATTGCTGGGCGGACGGGTGGAACGCGAAGATGATCGGGTTGCGGGTTTTGGCCGCAATCAAGGACTTGAACATCGTCGTTGAAGTCGGATTGGTAACCGGTGTCACCCCGGCAATGATGCCGACGGGCTCCGCTACCACGCGGTAGTTCTCATACGTGTTTTCTTCGATTACACCCACCGTTTTGATGTTTTTGATGCTATGGTAAATGTACTCTGTCGCAAATAAATTTTTGGTGATTTTGTCTTCATACACACCACGGCCGGTTTCCTCCACAGCAAATTTGGCAAGAACCATGTGCCTGTCAATGCCCGCAAGTGCCATTTGCTGAATGATATGGTCGACCTGCGCTTGATCCAACTCCAGAAATTGCTGCTGCGCTTCCTTCGCTCTAGCCACCAGTTGGTTAACTTCGTCCTGCGCTGAAATTCGTTCGTTCGTTTTCGCTTCCTTGGTTGTCATGATTCCTTCACTCCTTTATTTGCTGATGAAATATGAGTACTTATCTTAATTTTGTTTTTAGATGGAATCGTTCCAAGACCTTATCGAACCATTTGTGCAGGTAGGGGAGAATCAAGTGGTCCACACCAAATTTCCCTGCGTTTGCGCCAGCAGCTATGATGAAGAAGCCTAGAAGTACTAACCAAGGATTCGTGCTAACCGTACCTGCGAACATATACATGAAATTCATCAATAAGCCAAAGAACACGGCTGCTGTAGTCAGCGCCCCAATCAGTAAGCCGATTCCCACCAAGAGCTCTCCCCAAGGAACTAAAACATTAAACCAACCGATATGGGGCAGTGCGAAGTTTTTCAAAAAGGCCACATAATTCGCATACACCAAATCATTCGTTCCACTTTCAAGAACAGGTTTGGCAATGGCCCCTTTCAAATATCCTGTGGCGTCAAAAGCTTTGTCGCCTGTAATTTTGTGCCATCCAGCGACTGCCCATTCCCACCCTACATATAATCGAATCACCGTCAACAAGATTGCCGCGTAATTATTTCCTCTTAACCAATTCATCATGTGAACCATCTCCTTCGTATCTGATGACTTTATTATAGATCGGAGAAAAACAGCTGTATGTGAAATAAATCACAGCCCACACGTTTCTTCTTGTTTACAATAAATGCTATATCCATTAAAGAAAAAAAGGAGATGATTCCTAGTGAAAAAAGAAATTACCGTTCATTTTAAAGTCATCCATCATGACCGAAGCTCCCTGTTAAGAGGGATTCTTTTCTTAGAGGAAAATCAACAGCCAACCATAGCCGATTACGAACAATGTCTTAGGGATTGCGGCCATAACGTCATGCTAGAGGATAAAGAGCACATCATTTTTCGAGCTTCTACGCCGGATGAAGCCTATATCATTCACATTTTAGAGGAAGAGAAAGCGACGATTCGGGATGTCATTGTTGAAAGATTAGTTAGTAATCTGATTCATTTAAATTAGATTTAAAATAAGAAGAACCCAGCCTGCGGCTAGGTCCTTGTCTTCATCTCATATCCATTCGCTTTCTCTTCCCCCGATTCGGTTGAAGGAGTCCAATGTCACCCTTCGGACACAGCGGCCGTTATTTTCGCGAAAAACGTCGTGTCTCTCTGTTGACGGACATCAGAGTCCTTATTTGCCAATTTCGGGGAAGAATCAGTCCCCAGGTGAGCAAGTAACAGCGCTGGTGTCCATTAAATGTTCGAAGAGATTCATTTCCTTCGAATAAGTGCCTCTCAGTCCGCTGGCGAGGACAAAAAACTGCAAAAAGCAGTTCATATTGAAATTCCGATCAACTAGGAGTAAGCTTCGCTTCCCCAAAACAAAGAAGGCTGCCTCAACAGGCAGCCTCCTTTCATGCTATTCCTCTTCTGGGTCCACCTCATAGGTGCATAGAAACCTCTCGACGCCTGGATATTTATCGCCAAGACTGCGAATCACGAAGCCGATGCTCCGGTAAAATTGTACCGCTTCCTCATCTGTCTCTGCCACGATTCTCACGGGGTGCATCTCTTCAATCATTTCGAGGATAATGCCCCGCCCGAATCCAGCCCCTCTGCTGTGAGGTTCGACCGCCAGATGTTGAATCGTCATTTCCTGTTCGGCATCGATGCGAAAACCGATAATTCCGACGAGAATTCCTTCTGATTCATATCCATAGAGCCACATGTTCGAATCGTTCTCGTAAAGCTTAATCGTCTCTTCCAATACATCGGGATCGGGAAAAACGCTGTAGCTGAGCAGTTCTTGAATAGCAGCCTCCTGAAGGCTGGATTTAACATCAATTAACACTTGCCGTCACTTCTTTCTCTTGATCTTCTGTAATCTATACATAATCTAACAGACTTAACAGGTTGTCAATGTGGGCTGCGGGCGTAACTCCCCTTTCCGCCAACGCAGAAGCCTCTATTTTATAACTTATGAATGGAATCGCCGCTCCCATCGATGCTTGGCCATCCAACCATGAATCTCCGACGGAAATCCAGTTCTGCGCTTCAATATCGGGAAAATGCTTCAAAACAGCCAAATGCCCTGCGGGTGAAGGCTTCATCGCCTCCATCTGCTCTCTGCCTATGATCAAATCGAACCGCTCCTTGGTGCCGGTCGTCTCCAGCGCTCGAACTGCAGCCGCATAGGAGTTGTTGGTCACTACTACTAAAGTATAAGCTTCATGCAGCTTTTCTAAAAGTTCTTTCGCTCCTGACTCCAGACCCGCTCCTTCCATTCCTCGCAGTTCATGTCCTTGTGCAAGCTGTAAGGCGGCGGCAATGATTGCCTCGGATGCTCCCTTCTCTTTCACATGAGCAAGGATTGTCGATGTTGTGTGATCCCCAACCGGGAAATCACGCGGCAGAAGCTCCTCATCGCTCAGAAATCGGGCAATCTCCTCCTTCATCGCTTGGAAATCGATATGGGATTGAAGAAGCGTATTATCCATATCAAAAATAATGCCTTTAACCGAACTTTCTTTGTTCTTCAGCGCTTCCACCTCACTATATCAAGATTTAGTGTATTTCGACATTATTCGATGCAAACTATCATGAACCGCTATATACACAGAATTGCCTGACAACTATAATAAAAACGATTGAAGACCGACACCATGTATCTAATCAAGAGAGGAAATGGACATGCATCTTGCAGATACTCATTACTATCGTTTATACCTCATCCTCCTGGCTTTCGCCATTGTTTTGTTAGCTTCATATACGAGTCTGAATTTATTGAGAAGGGTTGCCGCTGCTAACGCCCGGCATCAAAAACTTTGGATCGCATGCAGTGCAATCACCCTTGGCGTAGGCATCTGGTCGATGCATTTTATTGCGATGCTGGCCTGCCCTTTGCCTGCGGAGATCACTTACGATATTTCTACCGTCTTTACCTCCATGGCCGTCGCGGTCATTGGTTCGCTCATCGGTTTTTTTGTAACGTACTTCGTCAAATTCCACACACCTAAATTTCTGCTCGGCGGAACGTTCATGGGACTTACAATTTCCGGGATGCATTACATCGGAGTTGGCGCTCTTAATCAAGTTGAGATTCGGTATTTGCCCATTCCTTTCATACTTTCAATCCTGATTGCGATATTGGCCTCCATCATAACCTTATACCTGTCAGCTAGTTCTCGTCAAAGTTTGGTCACCAGCTGCCTCGTCATCTCAGTATCCTTTATAGGAATGCACGATATGGGGATGCTTGCTGCTGAAATGACATTCCCATATCTTGACACGCTTGCAATTCCTCAAAGCGCACACATAGACGTTTTTGTATTGGCCATCCTGGTCGCTTTCGGTACACTCATCTTTTTATCAATCAGCATGATTTGTTCTCTCAAAATCGATCAGCAGCTCGCTGAACAATCCGCTCTGAAAGCATCGCTGCTTGATACGAGTGTCGACTGTATGATGATGTTCAACAGCCGGGGGTGGATCATTGAATGTAATCCGGCTGCGGCGGCAGCGTTTGGTTATACCCGCAAACAAGCTTTATCCCTGACGATGTTCGATTTTCTGTTTCCTTTTGATCAAAACGGCGAGGCTGCCGCATCCCTGTTTCAGCAATTGAAACGTCAAGATGCAGCCTTGATCGGCAAACGGATCGAAATGACGGCCTATCGCTCAGACCGCTCCGAATTTCCTGCGGAAATTACGATAACCGGGTTTCAATTCGGCGGAAAGCAAGTGTTTGCGGTGATCATCAGAAATCTGTCCGAACATAGCAGGATAACAACAGCCACTGCTTCCTAATTGCAACAGTCACTGCCAATAATCAGAAAAAAGGAGTTACGCGGCTTGCATCGTACAAGCGGCATAACTCCTTTGCTTTTTTACAGCCTTTTACAGCTCCCTTATAGGACAGCCTCTTCTTTCTTTCCTCTATGCCGTCTGTTTAGACGTGGATTGGATCGCAAACGGGATAAACATCGCCACTATACTCATGATGAGGCCGAAAACGAACATCCCGTGAAAACCGCTGTAAAAAACGACCGCTTTCGTTAAAATCGCCCCCATAATCGTCACGGAAACCGCAGTTCCAATATTTCGCGCGAACAGTTGAAGGGAAGTGGAGATCCCTTTCTGATGCGCCTCAACGAGCTGCTGCGAGCCTATGGTTGTTACCGTGAAGATTAGTCCGAAGGCAAGCCCCAGCATCGTCATCGTTGCAAAAGAGTACCAGAAGGATGTGTTCTCACCCATCAAATAAAGCATAACAGCCGTTATCACGTGCAAAACGTTCCCCACAATGAGCAGCGGTTTATAACCGTACTGCAGCACCCATTTCCCGCAAGGGACCGCAACAACCATCCAGCCGATAGACGTTCCCAACAGCGCTATGCCACTGATAAATAACGAATATCCCTGGTTTTGCAAATAGAGCGGTATAAAACTCGAAGTGCCAAACAAAGCCGCGCAGGAGAGGAACGAGATGGCAATCATGATAGCAACAGGCCGGTTCCGAAGTAAATTCAAAGGTACGATCGGAGCACTGTGCCTTTTTTCATATAGGATAAAGGCAACTATGAATAATCCTCCTAATCCCCCGTATATGTAATTGTAATGCTCGACCGTTGTCGTGAGCAGCAGTAAAGAAATTCCTAGGGCGAACAAAACGGCGCCGCCGTAATCCACCACAGATTTCTTTGGTTGATACACTTCCTTGTATGGCTTCAATGCCAATAGAGAGACCAAGCAGATTGGAATATTCACAAAGAAAATCCATCGCCAACTCAAGTAAGTCACGAAAAATGTACCTAATAGCGGAGCTAAAACCGCTGACAGTCCCCACATCGCGGTGAAGAAAGCTTGTACTTTCCCGCGCTGCTCAACCGGATAAATATCCCCTGCGATAATCGCAGGAAAGGGCATCATCACGCCTGCGCCAATCCCCTGAATCGCTCTGAACAAGATGAGCTGCAGCATACTCTGGGACAGACCGCAGAGCACAGAACCGCCAAGGAACAACAAAATGCCTGCCGCATAAATTCTTTTCCGCCCGAACAAATCGGATAACCTGCCCGCTAACGGAGCGAGCACAGTAGAAAGCACCATATACGAAGTGAATGCCCATGCAAACAGATCGCTGCCGCCTATCTCTTTCACGATAATCGGCATTGTCGTATTGGCTATGGTTGCATCCATCGATGCCACTAGCATTGCCAAGACTATGCTGATCATGACCGTTGTTCGATTACTTCGATTACTCATGTTTGCGTACCTCCTAAGCCATCTTCATAGTCACATCCATATATTGTAACTGATTCCCTTACTAATGAATAGTTTATTTAGAGATTTGCCATCCGCGCTTCGATCCTATGTATCAAAAAATTTTTCTTTACATATAGCTTTACCTTATAATAAAATTAATCCAATTGAATTAGTCGGTAATTGATTGGGGACATGACAACATGACTTTAAGTGTTTTATTAATGGGTGTAATCGTTGGTTTCTTAGTCGGATTGACAGGTGTTGGCGGAGCTTCGCTGCTCACCCCCATCTTAATCCTCATCGGTATTCATCCTTCCATTGCCGTCGGAACAGATCTGCTTTACAATTCGATCACGAAGCTCTTTGGCACCATTCAGCATTGGCGGCAGAAAACGATTGATTTTAAACTTGTCAAAATGTTAGCTATGGGCAGTATTCCGGGTGTCATTGTTGCAGTTATTTTTCTGAAACTTTTCAATTCGTTTTACAATAATCAAGAGGTCATAATTAAGCACGCGCTAGGCTATGTCTTGATTCTTGTCGCTTTCGCCACGTTGTTCAAAGTTTTCTTCGGCCACAAGATCAAAGAAAACCGCTGGCAGCTCAAAAGCCTGGAGGAGAAAAAAGGTCTCATCATTACCGTGGGCGCAGTCCTTGGCTTCGTGGTAGGTCTGACCTCCATCGGTTCCGGCTCCTTGTATGCCATTGCGATGCTCTATTTCTTCCGCATGGCGCCTGCCCAGCTTGTCGGAACAGATATTGCTCACGCCTTCTTCTTGGCAACGACAGCAGGCATCCTGCATGCAAGCATGGGGAATGTCAATTACACGCTTGTGATCAATTTGCTCTTGGGCTCAATTCCCGGAGTTCTGCTCGGCAGCATGCTCGCAACGAAAGCTCCCACCAACGTCCTGCGAACGATCATTGCAAGCTTGGTTTTAATTAGCGGCCTTAAATTAATATGAAGACATCCCGGGAAATAAGGGAGGATGTCTCCAATAAAAAGAGCTATCGCGCAAGCCATAAATTGGCTGTAGGATAGCTCTTTTTTGTAGAAAGCAAGGTTTGTTTAGGATTCGCCTAACTTATTTTCTTCGTACAAACGGTACATCGCTTGAATCAGAGGCTCCGCTGGATCACGATTCAATAAATATAACGTCATTAAATATTGCAGCGGCAGCGCACAAGTATTGTTGCCTTCTTGTACGGCAACGAAGCCGGCTTCCAGAACCGGTCCATGTTCTTCATGAAGCTCCAGATCGACGTAGATCTTTTGGTCCGGGAACTCTTCACGCACGGCTGACGCACAGTAAGGGACAATATGTTTATCCAGCAGCTCTTTCGCCTCGTCTTCGGATTGCGGCGGATTAGGCAGCGGATGATTTTCCGGGCTTCTCAGCAAGTCCACAAAGAAGGAAGACAGCCAGAGTCCCGCATTGGGATTCGTTTGGAAATTTCGCATAATTTCATTCAAGAAAAATCCACAAGAAGTGAACTTCTCTTCTGATTTAAGTGTAAAAGCAAACATCGGACCATAGGTCGGGTTATTTCCAATTTGTCCCTCGACTTCATATTCCGGAAATTGCGATTTCATAACTTCGTTAATGTGCTGAAACCAACTCATAATGATTTGGGCCTGCTCTTGTTCGAGGTTTGCAGCATTATTTTCTTCAGTTTGTGTATCGATCTCTTTTTCTGTCATTGTAATGAAAGCCTCCTGAATCATTCATATTGGCACGAATACCCCTATTGTACCGCATTTGATCAAGTTCAGAAAGCTATTGTTGTATTTTTAAGGACGAATGCGGACGACACCGACTTCCGAAGCGTTTACCGAGATGGAGTTGCCGCCTTGACCGATGGTCGCGCTTGCGGATTGTCTCACTCTCACTTTCGTTTTTCCATTGCTGTAGCTGGACTTTTTGTTTGATTTGCGCTGCATCTATCACCACCCCCTCTCCATGAACAGGTCGTGCTCATCCTTTCAATGGGAAGGAGTCAGCGTTTTTTAGCCTTTTTGTAGATTTGAATATTTAAAGCGTTGCTGGCCAGCACATTGCCCATCTTTGCCGATGCCCGGGCCGTTTGATAAATGTGAATGACGATCACATTCTTTTTACCGATGCGATACCGGTATGTTTTCACCTTTGATCGCAGCACAGCGAGTCCCCCTTGTCCGTAGTCAATAACAACGCATCTATTGCTTTAACATATGCAAGATATTATGCGGTTGTATCAGCTAGTACATAAGGGGGAACACATTAACAACATGAACGGCTTATAGTCGTTTAGGCGTCGGCATGCCAAGCAATTCAAGCGCTTGATGGAGGGTAATCTTCACCGTTTGTGTGATCCAAAGGCGATGGGCCACGCGTTCATCTTTTCCTTTTAAGACCGGGCAAGCGCTATAGAAATGATTGAACAGCGATGCCAATTCAAATGCATAGTTGCAAATCAAGCTAGGCGTCAATTGCGATGTTGCATTCTCCAATGTCTCGGGCCAGTAAGCGAGATGTCTGAGCAAATGGTACTCCTGAACTTCCAGCAGACTGCCTGTGAACTTGGCTTCCAATGTTTGCACACGAGCATCTTTCTTCGCTTTATCCAAAATGCTGTTCGCTCTTGTATATGCATAGAGCAAATATACCCCTGTATTTCCCGTCACTTCCGTTGCTTGCTCTAAATCGAAAATCACTTCCGTCTGCAGTTGATATTTCAGCAAATAGTACCGGATCGCAGCCGCGGCGATGGCTCTGCTGGATATTCCCGCTTTCCTTGAGCGCTTGGCTGCAATGACGCTTTCCATGCGATCAAGCAAATCTGCGACCTTAATCCCGACGCCTTGACGGCCTGACATCGCATAGGAGCTTTTGCCTTCGGAGGTATCCAGGCCCAGACCTGCCGCCGTGCCGGGACTCAAGGAAACAACGCCATAGCTCACATGCTTAAGCTGGCTCGCTTGCTGATCGTACCCGAGAACCTCCAGCGCCAGTTTCACCATCTCTTGGGGATACTGCTGGCGATAATCAATCACATTAATGACCATATCGGCGTGCCCGATCGCTTTCTTCGTGCCTTGGGCAGCCGTAGACCACAGTCGGTCCTCCCATTTTTTATAAACGAAATCATTTTGCAGCAAACCGAATTTCCACAAATGATAGGCGATATCCTTCGCCGTGTAGGTCAGGATGCCATTAGAGCGAACGAGCACTTTATCCCCTTGATATTCCTGATTGTCTGCGGCGGCTTCCCCCGCTTCATCCAGATTTTTCAGCACCCAGCAGCCTGCTAATTTCCCCTCTGTCACCTTATGGAACATCTCTGTTTTGCTTAACAGTTCAAAGGTTGTATCCCAAAATCCCGCTCGCACAATGCTGCTTTCCCATACCAGCACATCATAGGAGATGCCGAACTGTTTCATTTCGTCCAACTGCTCGTTTACGATTCGCTCCGCCACCAAAGCGCCGATCCACGCAAGATTCGAAGTCCCGCTCTCAATCGCATGAAGAACCACTGAACGCTGTTCGGCAAGCTCCGGCTGCGCTTTATAGGCTTGATTCACCTTCGCGTAAGTTTCCCAGCAAAAATCTCCAAATCGCGGAAAACTCCCCTCTGTTTGCGTATGAAGCATACCTACTACCGTATCTGCCAATTGATTCCCAAGGTCGTCAATATAATTATGAACCTCCACCTCGTATCCGGCATGCGACAGCATGCGAGCCAGCGAATCCCCGATACAAGAATTTCTCAAGTGGCCAACATGCGCCGCTTTATTGGGATTAATGGAGGTGTGCTCCACCAGCACTTTAGTTCCCTTGCCGGGATTCGCGCGTTCACCAGATGTAGAATAAGCACCCGAAGCCCATGCTTCCCAATCGATATAAAAATTCAAAAAGCCCGGCGCTACGGCAGCCACTTTGCTGAAAAGTCCCTGTACGCGCCCATTCTGCTCGATGCGGCTTTGCAGCTCCCCGGCGATCTGCAAAGGGGATTTTCGCCATATTTTGGCAAGCTGCATCGCGATATTCGTGCTGTAATCCCCGTGCTCCGGATGCGCCGGATGCTCGGTTACAATTTTTAAATGAACCGGACGCTCGATCCCGGACTCTTGAAACATGGCCTCGACATGCTTCTCGATTTCTGCGGTTAAAAGCTGATGAATCATCATATTTTCCTCCCTAATGACTTAAATAGCATGCAAAAAAGCCCCCGTCTCTAAATAAGAGACGAGAGCTGTTCATTCCCGCGGTACCACTCTAAGTGTTAAATCAGCAGATTTAACCCCTCCAACGATAACGGCGTATGCCGGATCTCCCTACACCTCGGTTCGGAAGACCATTTCCCAGGTCCGCTTCGCTCCCGACATTCGTACCGGTTCCCACCAATCCCGGCTCGCTGCGACTGTCCGTCAAGAACTACTTTCCTGTTCATCAATGTTACCTATCAAGTTATGAATTGACTGAATATTACTGCAATATGACTCTATTGTCAAGAGGCAACCAGTTTCATCATCAGAATGCCGATGAACGCCAAAGCCAGTCCAGATTGCTCCATCCTCGAAAATTTATCCTTCAAAACAAACCGCGTGTACAGAAGTACAATCAACACGTTCAGTGCCACAACTGCAGAAACTAAGCCTGCTTTGCCATGATCAAAACCATGAAGAATGAAAATCATGCCGACCACATTCGTAATCCCGACGATCATGCCAAACAGAAAAGTCCGGCGTTCCGTCCAATTTCCTTTGGCAGCCTGTTGATTTTCCCCCTGCTTCTGATCTTTCAACCACCATAGGCCGAAACAGACGGTTCCTGTAGCGAACATGCAGAACAACGTCGGAAATAACGGAGCTGAAACTAACGTCGTCCATTTACCGGTCAAATCGTTTCCCGCAAATAGAATCATAGCCAGCGCTCCCCACCCCGCGCCTTGCAAGTTTTTCAGCGTAATATCATTGGAATAGCGAACGACGAGAATCCCGATAACAATAATGAAAAAGGCCAAGAACTGCATCGTATTTAATCGTTCATCCCAAACCAAAAACGCGACGAACACCACAACGACAGACGGCAAACCGGTGAGAATGGCGACCAGCGACGCTTTGCCTACGGCAAAGCCTTTGAACATGCTGGCATTGGCCCCGAAGGAAAACAGTCCCATTTGACAGCCGATCAGGGCAGTCACACTCCAAGCTTGATGGAGCACTATCGCGCAGATGCCGCTAATCAACGCCCCCATGAAAAATGTGCCGCATAGCAGCACATTTCGATTTAGCGATTGCTGGCTGGTCCAGTGATACAGAATGCCCCGCAGCCCGAAACTGAAAGCCGCAAGTACGGAATACATGAGCCACATTCGTACAGCTACCCCTTTCTTTCGCATGCAAAGATCGGGTTATTTTACCACATTAATGACTATTGGACAACACTTGGTTGCAGCAAAAGCCGCTCAAACATTCCTTCTTTTAATGGAATAAATCCATTCATACATAATAGGAACAACGACAAGTGTGAGCAGTGTCGAAGTGCTTAATCCCCCAATAACAACAACGGCTAAGCCCTTCGAAACGATCATCCCCTTAGATAGACCTAGAGCGAGTGGCATCAAAGCCATAATGGTCGCCCCTGCGGTCATAATGATAGGTCTCAGGCGTGTCATTCCCGCTTCAATCAACGATTGACGCAGCGGCTGCCCCTGTAGAACAAGCTGTTGGACCCTGTCGATGAGAACAATGGCATTGGTCACGACGATACCGATTAGCATAAGAAACCCGATTAAGGAAGTGACGTTGAGTGATTCTCCGGTGACGAAGAGGCTAAGTAATCCTCCAATAGCAGCGAGCGGCAAGCAGAACAGAATCGCGAATGGTGCTCTCGCATTCCCAAATGCAAGTACCATGACAAGATATACGATAAAAATCGACGCCCCCATGGCCATGAACATTTCCATGAAGCTTTTATTAATATCACCCGACACTCCCTTCACTTCGCGGCTTACGCCTAAGGGCAGCTCAATATTGGCAAGCTCTGCCGATATTTTTTTACTAATTCCGCCTTTATCGGCACTGTCGATTTGAGCTGTCACTGTAAGTACTTGCGACTGCATCTCCCGATGAATAGAGGCCGGAGCGTCGATTTGCTTAATTTTGGCGATCTCATTGATTTGTACAAGCTTACCGTTGACTGACTTAAGCATGAAGGTGCCTAGCTTATCCATCGAATCTTTGTATTTGTTATCGAGCATTACCTTCGTCTCATAAGTGATATGATTAAATGTGAGATCACCCAACTTATCGTCTTTTATCCAACTGTTCACGTTCTCCAGGACTTGGGCTGCAGTGAAGCCGTACAACATTGCCTTGGCTTCATCAACGGTAATCTCAACTTCTGTCTTTGTTTCACTTAGGCTGTTCTTAATCTCAGTAAGCTCCGGGAACTCTCTCAGCTTATTTTCAATCTGCTGAGCTGCCTGCTGCAAATACAGCTGATCATCTCCTGTTAATAAGTAGGAAAAATCTACCCCGCTTCCCGTGCCAGGTCCAAAAGTGAATACTTTACCGTTCACCTTGGCATCTTTGGGAAGAAGCTCTGCAATTTTTTCCTTATATTGTTTAAAAGCCAGTTTAGTGTCTACATGCCTACTAGATTCCGTGTAAATATCCGCCCAATCAGCCCCCACAATCGATTCGTTGTAGCTAAAAATGGATTGACCTGAGGCATTCTTGGCATCTTTCAGCAATGTTTCAATTTCTTTGGATTGAGCATTCATCATTTCGAGCGATGTGCCGCGAGGCATTTGAATCGTAAAAACCATTTGTCTTTCCGACGCGCTGGCGGGCATAAACGACGTTGCCAGATGCGGCACAGTAAGTACAATGGATAGAACTAACAAAATCCCTGCAAACAGCAACGTCTTTATACGGTTAGTTAAGGACCACTCTAACATTTGTTTGTAACGAAGCATGAACACATTCACTTGTTTTTCATTCCGACAAAGGATTTTGTTTTCTTTAAGTACCAGCAGCTTCGCCAGCATTGGAATGACCGTTAGGGCAACTAGCAAGGAAGACAGAAGCGCACAAATCAAGGTCAACGCAAATGGACGGAACACTTCGCCGACAATGCCACTCACGAATCCAATCGGTGCGAAAACACCAACCGTTGTAAGCGTTGACGAAGTAATCGCCGAGGCAACTTGCTGCGTAGCAAGCATAATAACCGATTCGCTGCGTTCCTGCGCTTTTTGCATCTGACTGTAAATATTTTCAATAACAACGATGCTGTCATCAACGACCCGACCAATGGCAATCGCCATCCCCCCGAGCGTCATAATGTTCAATGAAATGCCAAGAGGGTTCATAAATAGCAGCGTAATCAGAATTGAAAGCGGGATTGAAACCAGTACGATGAAGGTCATTCTCACATTCCGCAAAAAGATCAAGATCATTAGCGAAGCTAGCAGCGCACCTAGCCCTCCTTCTTGTACCATGCCGTGAATAGATTCCTTCACAGACGTTGCACCATTTAGTACAAGATGAAACTTCACTCCCTTCACAGACTTTTGCCAGGATGCTATTTGTTTATCCACTTCTGCAGCGAATTCTACAGTATTCGCATCCTTCGTCTTGTAAAGCAACACAGTGATCGCCGGTTTGCCATCTAGTCTGGCCGTGTAGGCCGATTCGCTGATCGCTTCCACTTTTGCGATTTGCTTAAGCAGAAGCGTGTCGCCTTCAAGCGTTCTTATTATCATATTGTCCAGGCTGTAAATAGAATCCAACTGTCCTTTTACCCTGAGCATCTGATGATTGCCATTAAAATCAACCGTGCCGGCCGGACTGGACACAAGTCCTCCTTGAATGAAGCCGGATATTTCTCGCGGCGTAAGACCGTACCGGTTCATTGCAGCGCCATCCAGCTTAATTGTAAGCACCGCTTCCCGATTGCCAAATGAATCTACATGGTCAACACCTTTAATCCCTTCGAGTCCGGGTAAAATAATATCTTTAAAAGCCTGATCCAGCCCCGTTTGATTCGTTCCCTCTTCAGCATAAAGCGCCAAATGATAGATAGGCTCGGAAGCGAAGCCCGCCGTTAATACCTTTGGCTTTTCAGAGCCCTGCGGGAGTCGCAAATTCGCGATCATGCTTTCCACATCTTTTTTAACATCCTCAGGTTTCTTGCCTTGCTCAAGTTGGATAACAATTTGCGAGTAATTATCCTGCGAACTGGAGCTTATATTCTTGAGCCCTTGCATTCCTGCTACCGCTTTCTCTAACGGTTTGGTGACCAACTCCATGACATCCTTCGGCGGAGCCGTATAATCAGTCGAAATAATAACAATCGGATAGGAAATATCCGGCATACTCTCTACATTCAAATTCGTCGCAGCGTAGCAACCCCCAGCAATCAACAGCCATATCACGATACAGACAGCTGTAACATTCTTCAGCGAAAACTCCGTAAGCTTCGTCAATTTTTCTACTTCTCCCCTCAATAGATGGCTAAAAAGGATGGCTAAAAAAATGCATGACAAATGAGCCGATTCTACCTTAGGGGCAATAATCGGCTGTGTGTGCATACGTGCGGGATGTTAACCTTTTTTTACGACAGGTATCGTGTCCTCTTTATCATTCCATTTAATATGAAGTTTAAAGCTCTCTTCCTCAACATAAGGCGATTCTTTGATAGACTTCCCGGTTATTTTCAAATTTTTCGAGCTCGTCTCGCTGTCACCCTTTTGATTGAAGTTTTCACTTTGCTGAAAAGCGTAGCTAACATTTTTAACAGACTGACTGTCTTTTCCAATATACGTGATCGCATATTCTTTGACTTGACCGGATGGAATTACCGTACATTCCACCCGCCAATCTTCCGTTTTCCCGATAAATTCGATAGGCTTAGAGCACCCTACCATGCCTAGTAAGCTTACCAGCATCAGGTATACCATCCATCGTCTCATAGCAAAGCCCCTTTGATCTTCATTTTCCTAGTACCATTAAATAAGCTTTAATTTTACGAAAAAATGAATCTGTCCCCCGCTTTGCTCCGCCCAAATGGCGCCGTCATGCGACTCCACAATACTTTTGGCAATGGCGAGCCCCAATCCCGACCCTCCTGTATGAGATGAGCGAGCTGCGTCAACCCGGTAGAACCGGTCAAATAACTGCAGTAAAGCGTCGTCGCTAAGCCATTCCGCTCCATTGCTAAATTGCAAAGTGACATAGCGGTAATCGTGGCGAAGAGTGACCGTAATTTCCCCCGGCTTCAAGCTGTACTTCAGCGCATTTCCCATGAGATTCTCGAAGACGCGTATCATCTTATCCACATCGATGCGAACCAACAGCCGCTCCTTAGGGATCGTGCGGTTGATGGTAAGCTGCTGCTCCTCGGCCGGTGTGACAAACTCCTCAAGCAGTTGGTCCAATAGTTCGTTGATCGCCACGCCTTCTTGATAAAGAGGCACATCGCGATTGGATAATTTCGTATACTCGAACAAGTCGTCAATGAGCAGCTTCAGCTTTTCCGATTTATTGTAGGCAATGCTTACATAACTTGCCGCCTGCTCCGGCGTCTCGTAGCTTTTATCTTGCAGCAGCCGCAAATAACCCATGATGAGTGTTAGCGGTGTGCGTAAATCATGCGAAACATTGGTAATCAGCTCGCGCTTCAAACGCTCGTTCCGTCTTTCTTCCTCCATTCTTTTCTGCAAATCCTCCGCCATGAAGTTCAGATCCCGGGCCAGGGAACCAAGCTCATCTTGGCTGCGTTCGATGACGCGGTAATCCAAGTTCCCCGTCGCAATGACGCGCAAACCACCGGCCAGTTCCTCCACGTGGCGCATTTTCTTTTGCGTTAGGAAGTAGAACAGAAGGATAAAAACAGCAACAGCAAACAGCAAGGACAGCGGGCTTTGACCCTTCCGATACGTAATGTGCGGTTCCGGGATGCCGGAGACAATGAGATAAGATTTCTGCCCCATATAGTTGACAGGGTAAAAGCTGGAAAATTCTTTCCGGCCATAATCGTGATCCGACCGGGCATTCATCGCGTTACTGATCACATTGTGAATTTCCACATTCGTTTCCGCAGCATTTTGGCTGCGGTATACGACACGGCCCTCTAGGTCCGTTATGAGCACCTTAAATTTCTGATCATTCATCCAGTTCACATGATTTTCGAAGAACTCCGGCCTCTCTCCCTCGCTTTCGCTACCGGCCATGTCTCTTTGTTTTTGGAGTGCAGATAATTCATTAACCAAGCCGCGAGTCTCACTATCTATTCGTTCAATGCCGTACTTATAGTCAATTACAGCCTGCTGCCTCATTTCGCCAAACAGATTGGTACAGATGCCGTACGTCAGCAATCCCGCCAACAAACAGATGCCAAAGGTTAGCATCAACTGCATCCGCAGACTTCGCTGCACATGCCTAATACTAAGCTTATACAGCATTCCAACCCAGATGATCAGCTTTAGAAGCAGGGTAAACGGGAATAAGGTAAATGGAAAACGGTTGAGTCTTGCGTGAAGATCGTATTCGGTTCGATTATTCAACTTTGTAGCCAACCCCCCATACCGTTTTTATAAATCTCGGTTTTCTTGGATTTTGTTCAATTTTTTCGCGAATTTTGCGAATATGCACCATGACCGTATTGTCGGAGTCATAAAACGCCTCTTCCTTCCAAATCGTTTCGTACAGCTTTTCCGAACTCCACACCATCCCTCGGTTGCGGACCAGCACCTCAAGAATGGCGAATTCCCTCGGGGTTAGCTTAATCTCTTTCCCTTCCAGCTTGACTTCGTGCGTCTGTGTGTTGATCGAAAGATCATCCACTTCAAGCTCGTGATCCTTGTTCACATGCGGCACATTAAGCCTGGTGTAACGGCGCAGCTGCGATTTGATTCGGGCGATAAGCTCCAAGGGATTAAACGGTTTACTCATGTAGTCGTCGGCGCCTGAGCTTAAGCCCCAGATTTTATCCATATCTTGACTCTTTGCAGAGAGCATGATGATCGGCATATTTTTTTGTTCCCGGATTTTAAAACAAGCTTCGATGCCATCCATGGTCGGCATCATAATGTCGAGAACGATCAAATCGACCACTTCTTTCTGAAGCACCTGCAAGGCTTCCTCTCCATTAGCTGCCCGGAGCAAAAGATAGCCTTCATTTTTCAAATAGATGGCCAGCATATCGATAATTTCTTTCTCGTCGTCGACAAGGAGTATCGTGGGTTGCGCCATTCCGGCTGCCCTCCTTTATAATTCTGCGTTGCGAATATATCCCTACCGTATCAAGTTGATCTGGTAAATACAACCAAAAAGTTGATAGCTATCATGAGACCTAGTCTAGACGGTGAATCTTAACAAATTAGGGGGACAATTCTTAAGATTATCTTAACGCAGCTTCCAGTTCTCCATCGTCCATCCTGTCCGTGGGAACTCCATTCCCTTATTTCGGCAAAAAGCGAAATTTCGGGCGTCAGAGGGGAACTACAGGGTGTTATTTCAGCTCAAATAATCTACCTTCTTGCTCGCATGGTGAAATAGCGGATCCTAGTCTCCCTCTCCCTTAACGAAAGGGCTGTTTCTAGCAAAATAGCGCTCTGTAGTTCCCCTTCTCCCCCAGCGGGTAATACTCATTAAAAAAACAGCCCGAAGGCTGGCGGTTAAACTTATGATCACACGTCTATTGAGATATTTTAAAGCTTTTAACGGACTTCTGCAGTTCAACCGACATCTCGGTCAGTTGGCGTATCGCCGCTGTAATTTCCTCAATGGATGCACTCTGCTCCTCTGCAGCGGCAGCTACTTCCTCATATCCGGCAGATTGCTGCTCGGTAATTCCGGAAATTTTTTGCATCATCCTGGAGATAGTCTCGAAAGATTTCACAGCTCGCTCTAGCGTGTCCAATAAATGATCAGTCCGATCGGAGAAAACGGAAATACCATTGAAAATCACCTTGAAATTTTCGTACGTATCGTTAATCCACGTCTGGCCTTGTTCTACGGCGTGATTTCCCTGAGCGATGCTTTGCATGACCAAATGACTGTCCATTTGAGTACCGGAGACGAGCTCGGTAATGGAGCTTGCCGCTTGGGTCGACTGCTCAGCCAGCTTCTTCACTTCGCCGGCAACAACGGCAAAGCCTTTTCCCTGCTCGCCGACACGGGCCGCTTCAATAGAAGCATTCAGAGCCAGCAGATTCGTCTGCTGAGCGATTTCCGTGATAATGTTGATGATCGCGCCGATTTCTTTGGAGCGGTTCCCCAATTGCAGCGCCGCTTCCTGAGATTGTTTCATCTCGCTTTGAATCACGTTCATCTGATGCAGCGTCTTCTCGACAAGCTGTTGACCGTCAACCGATTGGGCCCCCACCTTATGTGCCATTTCCTGCATCTCTTTGACTTCGGTCGTTACTTCGGTCAATTCCGAATTAATTTCAACGATGGAATGAGTACTCTCCGAAATCGACGTCACAACCTCGGCTACCCCGTCATACATCGTATTCATGGAGACGGCAACCAGCCCGGCGCTTGAGCTTGACTCATCTGCGGATTGATACAACTGCTCGCTCGTTTGGGTGATGATGTGCGAGGAGTCGTACATTTGACGAATCAAAGTTTCCAAATTCCTCCGCATCTCATTAAATGCCCCCGCCAGCTTCCCAATCTCATCGATGCGGTCGACTGAGACGGGTTCCGTCAAATACCCGCTGGCTACCTTCTCCGTTACCCGCATGAGCTGAACGACCGGTCTTGTCACGCTCCGGCTTATGAAATAGGCGATACAACTGCCCGCAGCTACAACCATCAGCGTGATGATCAGCGTTGTCCAAAACATATCTTGTTTCGTTTTGGGGATGATACTCGCATCCAAATCGATCCCGATAATGCCGACATTTTCACCATTCTTGCTGCGAAGCGGAACAAAGATCGATTTATGAATGCCGTATTCATCTTTGTAAATGCCGCTGATCATCGGCTTATCCTCGGCTATCGCCGCATTCATTTCCGGCGTAAACGGATACTCGGTGCCGAAATCATTATCAACCCCGGTTAGCAGCACGATTTGCTCTTTCTGTGGCGTTTTCGTCAGAACAAATACGTTCTCCAAGGCGCCTTGTTTTTTGAACTCCTCGAATTGCTTTTTTATTTTCGCGTGTGCCGGCTGCTTTGAATCCGTCATTTCCTCGGGTCGTTCAGGAATAACAGCTAAATAATTCGTAACGTTTTGAATATTAGACGTCAAGCGCAGAACAAATTGATCTTCCAGCTTCGCCGTTAAATTTTTACTGATCCAGTATCCGGAAAAGGAAAAGGCACCGCTAACGACAAGCAGCAGCAATACAAGGCTAAGCGTCATTTTAACGGCAATATGCTCACGGACCCAGTTCATTATTTTCTTACTGAAAAGCTCATCTTTTTCTGATAGTTTTGACGTTTGCGCAGCCACTTGTTGTTACCTCCTGCTTATCGTAGATGGTTCAGCATAGTTTTCGTAAACATGGGTTATGATTTTTTTCAAATGCCGAACAATCTCAGGGATATGTTCAACCTCCGTATATGGAGAAATGACAAAAATCTTACTCGCGTATAAAGCCATCAAGCCTTTATCCTTCGTTGGCACCATCAGGTGCTTTTTGGTATCGCCAAAAAAGATGCGCTCACGCTGCTTCCCCAGCATTTCGAACAAGATTTCATTGAACTTATTGTTCCGCTCAATCTCTTCCGATGTGCAGCTTCCCGACATTTCTTCCTGGAAACGATGCGTTCCCTCGGGATAAATTCGAAATAACGTAATAATACCGGGATTGTCCTCATTTACGATCTCAGCCTGAGGAATTTCCTGACGCAGCCTCGCCCGAAATGCGAGATTGACCTCAACGAACTGAGCCAGCAGTTGTTGGTAACCTTGTATGCCGAATGCGAGCAGCGCACTATAGATGCTAATGGAACTAGCCATGCGCGAGCATTCCAACGTATACCCGGTATGGTATTGTCCATATCCGCGATGTCCGACATACGGCGTTTCGTCCGGATGCAGGTCCATGAGCTTCAAATCTGCGGCTTCCTTGAGCAGGAACAGGCTTGTCAAATACGGCGTTTGCCCCAGCTTTTGAAAATCGAAGCACAGCGAGTCGGCCAAATGCAAATGTCTCATCCGGCTATGAATTGCCATAAGAGCCTCTGCGACCTCATCTTTAAAGCCTAGCGGATTGCCGGTGAAATCATAATCGTGAAAAAAAGCAAAGAATCCGCCTAACGCCGAGTCAGCATGAATATGAGCTCTCCGCAGTCCAAACTGTGCGGCAACTTGATTGGAAACCGCATAAATTTGCTCCAAATCGTCGATCCCCATCGCATCTGTCGATCCTGTCGTTCCGACAATATAGATCGGAATTCCGCCTCGCGCGATAACCTCTTCCATCTTGCGCCTCAAGTCGCAAGCATCCATGGAGCTGTCCGCCTTCGTACGAACACGGATTAATTTATCGCTGCCAATCCCCGTCGCTTCCATGGATTTGAACAGGCTGTAATGTGCCGAATTCGAACAAAACGCATACAAATTGTCGGGAATACCTTTTTGCAAAGCCTCCGGAAAAAATTTGGCAATCGCAATGCGAAGTCCGGAAAAGACGGCTCCCTGCCCGCCCCATGTCGTATATCCGCCGCTTGTCATCGCGTCATAACCAATTAATTTGGACATCATGCTGATGACTCTGACTTCCGCTTCAGCTCCCGCAGGACCATACACATCCCATAGATTGTTGCCGTTCACCATAAACGCCGCAATCATACCCAAGATGCCCGGGATGCTCGCCATCGGCAAAATATTGGTCAGGAAATATTTCGTATGGTAAGGATGATCATGCAGCAGTTTCAACAACTCGGTATTGACTTCCTCTAACGGGACGCTGGCCGCCGGAATTTCACTGCTTTGAATGAGGTGATGATAAAAACTTCCTGTTCGGTCTTTCTCGCCCTTCAGATTAACGCCATCCGGATTTTTCAGCACATCGACACCGGTTAAAATCTGTTCGATGAATCGCAGCATCATCTGACGCGCTTGCTCGTTTCCATCTTCACTGGGAAATAATTTCTGCGGATTTGGCCTTATGCTTTCTTTCATCATTTCCTCCTCTCGTCGACATAAATCGACAGAAATATTACAATTTTATACATTAGTATAGTCTAGTAAATTAAAATAAACAACACAATTTACCAGTAATTATAATTAAATAGTGTTTTTGTTATATAGTTGCTTAGCTTCTATTTACTGACCTTTGGTAGAATAATAGGACAAAAAAAGCTTTGTCACTCTTCCCGAAAGGAAGGCAACAAAGCTTTTATATGTTTAGGAGATCGGATGCGCTGCATCCATACTCCCCTGGGAGTGCAAATATAACTGCTCATAGTAACCGTGCAGCGCAAGCAATTCCGCATGGTTCCCTTCTTCGACGATTTGGCCTTGACTCATGACAATAATGCGGCTTGCATGAATAATCGTCGAGATGCGATGGGCAATGATAAGCGTTGTTCTCCCCTCGGCAACGACCTGCAGCGCCGTCTGTATCAACTGCTCCGTTTGGGAGTCCAAATTCGCCGTAGCCTCATCCAGTATCAATATTTTAGGCTGGAAAACGATGATTCTTGCAAAGGAAATCAGTTGTCTTTCGCCTGCGGATAAGCCGCTTCCTCTCTCCGAGATACGCGTCTCGTACCCATCCTTCAGCCTTGCAATCAGGCTGTCTGCTCCAACCAATTGACAGGCCTTAATGACATCCCCCGGCGCAATCGACTCATCAAACATCCGCACGTTATCGAGAATGCTTCCCGCATATAGATAAGGCTCCTGCTGAACCAGTCCTACCATCCGATGCAGATTAGCCTGCGGAATATCCCGAATGTCGGTGCGGTCAATCCGGATGCTGCCCTCCTGCACGTCATAGAAGCGGCAGAGCAGCGATATCAGCGAGCTTTTGCCCGCACCTGTCGTTCCTACAATCCCGATCATTTCACCGGGCTTTATGCGCAGCTCAAGGTCTTCAAGAACAGCGATATTTTTCAAATAACCGAACTTCACATGGTTAAAATGAATCTCGCCCTTAACCTCCTTAAGCGGGATATCTTTCGCATGCTCTTGGTCATTCACTTCCGGCTGCGTGGCGAAAATGTTCCAGATCCGGTTCATCGACACGGTCGTAGATTGCAGCGTATTCCACTGCTGAGTAATACTGTTAATCGGTTGAAAAAACTGCCGGATATATGTAATAAACGCATAAAGGACGCCGAACTCGACCGTTTTATCGAAAACGGCCATGCCGCCGATCCACGTAATAAACGCAACGGATAAATTACCCAAAATATCAAAAGAGCGGTTGAATAAGACGTTCGTTCGGATTTCCCGCAAATTCGCGCGGAAATAACTTAAATTTCGATCCGTGAAACGTTTCATTTGTTCGTTTTCTTGGTGAAAGGCTTGAATAAGATGCATCCCGGATAAATTTTCGGCCGCAAAGGCAACCATTTGAGATAGCTGCGTCCTGGAAAGCTGGTACGTTTTGCGCATATATCTGCGAAAGCTGATGGCAATGATAGCGATAATAGGGATCACTATCATGCTGTACATCGTTAGCGTCGGGTCCAGGTGATACATCAATACAATGATAAAAATTAATGTCATCCCGTCGCGCACGAGACTTAACAGCACTTGCGTGAAGAACTGATTCAGCGTCTCCGTATCGCTGGATACATGCGTAATCAGACTGCCGCTAGGCGTTTTGTCATAATAGGACATCGACTGTTTGAAAATGTGTTGAAACAAATCTTTACGAATTTTAGCCACGATGCTTTGGCCGGCAAACTGCAGCAAATTGTTCTGCAAATAGCTGAAAAACAAAGAGCTTACCGAAAGTCCTACATAGAACAAGCAGATGACGAGCAGCGCGTGATAGTCATTTTTGCCAATCATCAAATTATCGTCAATGGCGATCTTCACGAGATAAGGCTGAAACAAATCTGCGGCTATCCCCAGCAATGCGCACAGCAATACGGCTGCAAATGTAACCCTGTGCGGTTTGGCATAGACGGATAAAACCCGGAAGGACGTTTTGGCCGCTTGCGGCCCCTGCTTCGTGCTCTCTTTACTCCGCGACATCGTGGCTGCCCCCTTCCTGAATCGCATGAAGCTCCGCATATAAGCCTTCCTGCGCGATAAGTTCTTCATGGGTGCCGCGCTGCACAATGCGCCCCTCGTGAAGCACAATGATTTCGTCCGTATGCTTTAACGCCGAAATTCGGTGCGCGATCCAAATGGTCGTTTTGTTGGAACGTTCTTTACGGATCGTGTCGATGATATGCTTCTCCGTCACAGAATCGACGGCACTTACACTATCGTCAAGAATCATAAGCGGCGAATCCTTAATCATGCCTCTGGCCAGACTCGTTCGCTGGCGCTGCCCGCCAGAGAGCGTAACCCCGCGTTCGCCCAGCTTCGTCTCGAACTTCTCGGGAAAGGACGTGATGCTGTTCAGAATCTGCGCATTTTTGGCAGCGCGCTCTACCTGCTCAAGCGGCAGCTCCCTTTTATAGAAAGCGATGTTGTCCCGAATGGTTGTCGAAAACAGGAAGCCTTCTTGCGGCACGTAAGCGATTTGGTTGCGCAAGCTTTCCAGCGTCACATCCCGAATGTCCGTCTCCCCAATCCAAACGGTGCCCTCCGGAGGGTCATAAATCCGCAGCATCAGCTTCACCAGCGTCGACTTGCCGCTTCCTGTTTTGCCGATAATGCCAATGGATTTCCCCGGCTCGATCGTCAGAGAAATATCATGGAGCACCTCATCCTCATCATCCGGGTAGGCGAAGGACAAGTGCTCAATCCGAATGCCCTCTTGATCGAGATGAGTAGGCTGAGCCAGCTCTTTTTGCACAATTTCAGATTTCAAATCGAGCAGTTCATTGATCCGCTCAAGCGACGCTTTGGATCTCTGCATCGCATTGATGACACGGCCGATCTGTTGAAGCGGGTTGACCATCATTCTGATGTACAGCGTTAATTCAACGAAGTTTCCGATCGTAATTCGCCCTTGAATCGTCAAATAGCCCCCAAATGCAATCGCGATAATCAGCGATATTGCCCCCAGAAACGGAATCAATGCTTCAAATAGAGAAGAGAGGCGTACCAACCTTAGCTGATTGTCGCGAATCCGGTCCACGGTGGCGCTGAATCTGTCCATCATGATCGATTCGACCGCGAACTTTTTCGCGACGCGGATGCCGCCGAATTGCTCCTCGGCTGACTCGGTCATTTTGCCTAATGCCTCTTGGACCTGCAAGGAACGATTTTTAATAATAGGTTGAAATTTCACGGTCAGAACGGGAATGAGCAATAAAGGCAAGATACAGACTAGAATTAAATACAGCGGAATCGAACTGAACAGCATGGTCACAACCACAGAGATAATTAAAATCGCCGAGTTCACAATCTGGTTAATCCCCATCGAAATCGATTCCCGAATGACGGTCACATCGTTCATCACATAACTGAGCAGCTTGCCGACGCCATTCTTGGAGTAAAAGGTAGCCCCCAGCTTTGTAAAATGGTCAAACAAACGGTTTCTTGCTACGAACTCGAAGCGTCTGCCGCTCCGCATAATTAAGTACTGGCCAATCGCCGTCAAAATCCCGAAACTAACACCAATGAACAACAGCTTCCAGCTGTATCCAAAAATTAAATCTTTGCTTAAGCCCCCTTGCTGAAGGTGATCGGTGAATTCGCCAAGCAGCTTTGGGTAGTACGAATACACGATGTTTCCCACCGAGATTGATAATGCGGCTGCAAGGTACAACGGCCATTTCTGCTTTAAGAAATCAATTAATAACCTTGTTGACTTCAAAACGACATCACTTCCTGCTACTTGTTGTTTGGAATCATTCGGATTCCGAAGAAACTTCTGGTTCTTGCCTCGCATCCCCCTACAGTATACGCCTATTCAAAGCCACTTCCTATATCAGATATTGACGTTATAATAGAGAAGCATCTAATTTTCACATATGTTGCCTGGGAGGACGAACCGCATGGATTTTATTTTGGACCGCATTGACAATAAAATTGAGTTTTTTCAAGCTTATGACTTGAAATCGCTGGAGAAGCAAATTAACGAACAGATTGATAACAACAAAGCGCTTATGCTAGGCGTATTCGCCGTTCAGCATCACACCGTATTTGATCCAAACGCAGGCAAAATGCTGTACAGCGCAGTCGTACATTTTAAAGCATAATCGATATAAACAATAAAAATGACCTCCCATCCCAATGATGAGAGCGTCATTTTTTGCATGATTCTATCCTCTTTTTATTTTAAAAGGACCTTATAATCAGTGAAATCCGCAGCATGACCGTTAACAAATCGGCTCGTTTCGGAGCTGGGTCCGCTTTTGAAAACGAGCACGTCATCATTCAGCGTTGTGTAATGAATCGCGAAACCGTCTTCGTCATCCGTGGAGTATGCCGGTTGTTTCGTTCTCATGACGTCCGCAAATTGCTGGAGGCTGCCAATGCCCTTCAGCACCGCGTCCTTGCTGCCTGCACACTCAAAAACGACGGCATTCTTATTTCCACTGCTCGTAATTACGGAACGGTCGGCAAGTGCTTGCCTTTGATAAGGCTGCTGCACATAGACGGCCATGTACACATCACCGCATAAGCCGAACAAAGCGTGCTCCTCTTCCAGCCAATCTCCAGCCGGCAAGCAGCCGGTAATTTGATTGGGTATATTTTCAGGAATTTGATAATCGGCTATGACCGTACCGCGGTGGAAAAACACTTCTGAATATTCGCTTTGATGGCGCAAATCACCTTCTCCGTTTCCAAGAGCCGGATGGAAGAAATAAGCGTGATTGACTCCTTGCGCACGGTCAAGCGGCAGCGCTACATCCCAGCGGTGCTGCTCATTGTCAAACTCAAGCACGCGCTCGTAAATACCGCCCACAGCAAAGCTTTCTGTGATATATACATAGCTGTGAAGCACATCCTCTTCATTTGCCTCTGTGCCTGCTTGTTTGGGGATGCGAGACTTCACCTCAACAGGAACTTGGCGGTGCAAAGCAAGTTGAATGGCATCGGCCGGAGCCTCGTACGCAAGAAAACCTGCATATTCGGTCCGGGGCATTTCCTCGGGCAGCTTAAAATTGCCATACTGCACATAATCATGCAGCACATTCGTATCCTTCGGCATATCGTGCGGCCAAATTCGGGAATGCGGCCCCACCCATGCGCCTCCCAAATAAAAGGTCGAGCGAACGCGCCATAAATAATCCAACATGCGGGCGAGATCCGCTTTAATCTCTTCATCTTTCATCAACTGCCAAGCGCACGTAAACGCCTGCACCCAATGCCAGAACCACGGCAGCCCGCCGTACTCGGACATACCAAGCGTTGTCACGCGATCCAACGTGCGGCGCAAGCTCACAGCGCCGTCCTCCAGCAAGCTTCTATCCTCATAGCGCTGGCCGAAAATAAGCTTGGCTGCCGTATATTTCGCTTCGTGGTGATGATAGTGCTCGATCTCTTTGCGGTAGAAGCCGCTTTGATAAATATGGAAAAGCGCCCCCTCGAAGGAGCTGCGCAGCGGCTCGCTGAGAGCATCCGCATACCGCTCATAGAAATAAACCATCAAACTCCCCATTAATTCCACTGGGAGTGTATTTTTCGCGGCTTCATGCGGGGTTGGGTTTAACCTTAGCGGCCAATGCCCGTAGGTTGGGCTCTGCGCATTCTGATCCTGCAGCTCGGTTAAAGATTGGAGAATGCTTTCCGCTTTCGCTTTCGCCGATTCGCGGTCACCTTCAAACGCGATGTCCCCCTCCTGGGAAGCTGCAAATAAATAAGAAGCGTAATAGAAATTATCCCGGACATCTTGGTGAAACAAGAAACCGCTGCTCAGTAATGGTCGTTGATAGGCCTCTGCGGCAACTTTGGCCGTGATTTCATGTTGTCTTTGTTGCAAATTCGTCAAATTTGTCATCTCCTCGGAATATTCGTAAAAGAGCGTTTTCTATGTGATATAAAGCGCTGTTTTCACTTATTGAAACGTTTAACCCAAGTTTATATGCAAATAAATGCAGCGTCAATGCATCTGGAAAGTTTCATTTTTCATATTTTGGCTGTTGCTTACTCTTGTAATTTCTTATAAAATAATCTACCGTTGGCCAAAATATATGATCACCAACATTTGCATGGAATAGGAGGTATTCATCCTGATTCATATCGATAATTTACAAAAAGTGTACGAGGATATACCGGGACGCGTACCGGCTATCCAGCAGATCCGTTTACATATCGATCGCGGTGAAATATTCGGCATCATCGGGCACTCCGGCGCAGGAAAGAGCACCTTGCTGCGATGTGTAAATTTACTTGAGCGTCCGTCCTCAGGAAGCATCATGATCGATGGCGAAGACATGACAAGTTTAAACGCCAAACAGCTGCAGGTCAAACGCCGCAAGATCGGCATGATTTTTCAGCATTTTAATCTGCTTTCCTCATCTACCGTTGCCGAGAACATCGCCTTTCCGTTGAAACTGGCCGGTACGGGGCAAGCCGAGATCCGCGCGAGGATCAAGGAACTGCTTGAACTGGTCGGATTGCAAGAGCATGCGGACAAATATCCAAGCCAGCTGTCAGGCGGACAAAAGCAGCGGGTCGGCATCGCCAGAGCGCTTGCCAATCACCCGGATATTCTGCTTTGCGATGAAGCCACTTCTGCGCTCGATCCGCAGACGACGAATGCGATTCTCGCCCTGCTGCTCGATATTAATCGGAAGCTTGGCATTACGATCCTGCTGATTACGCATGAAATGCAGGTCATTCGTGCGATCTGCGACCGCGTAGCCGTCATGGAGAAAGGTTTGATCGTGGAAACCGGGAAAGTGCTGGATGTGTTCCTTCAGCCGCAGCATCCGGTAACGAAGGAGTTTGTCGGACAAGTTTCTGATTTTGCGGCAACCGGCACGGCAATCGACTCGAATAAGAAACAAGGAATCACAGCGGGCACGGTCATCCGGATTACGTACATCGGCGCGAAAACGTACGAACCGATTTTGTTCGAGACGGTCAAGTCGACGAATGTGACCTTTGCCATTTTGCAGGGCACGATTTCTTCCATGAAAGGTGTGCCTTACGGTCAGTTGGTCGTCCAATTATCCGGCGCTCAGCCTGAGGAAATCTCTGCGGTTATCGCGAAGCTGAAGCAGGAAGGAATGGATGTGGAGGTGATGGCCCCATGAATATGACCTGGGAAATCAACTGGGCTGAAATTGTAAAAGCAACGGGAGATACGCTTGTGATGCTGGGGTGGTCGCTCCTATTCACCGTTATTATCGGCTTGGCGTTAGGCATTATTTTATTCTTGACGTCCAAAGGACAGCTGCTGCAAAATATGCCGCTGTACGGAGTACTCTCGCTGATTGTGAACATCCTGCGCTCCGTGCCCTTCGTCATTCTCATGATCTCCGTGTTCCCGATTACGAAAGCGCTCGTGCACACCACCATCGGCGTGAAAGGCGCGATCCCGCCTCTCGTGATCGCCGCCGCGCCATTTCTTGCGCGGCTGGTCGAATCCGCGCTGCGCGAGATCGAAAGCGGCGTCATTGAAGCCGCTCAGTCCATGGGCGCAACGCCATGGCAAATCGTCTGGCGCGTTCTGCTGCCGGAGGCGCGCTCGGGCTTGATCTCAGCCGTAACCGTTACGGCTGTGGCACTGCTCTCCTACTCCGCAATGTCAGGCGTCGTAGGCGGCGGCGGGCTTGGCGATCTTTCGCTCCGCTACGGCTATATGCGGTTCCGTACGGACATTATGATCGTCACCGTCGTCATCCTTGTCATCTTTGTTCAGCTTCTACAAATGTTCGGCGATCGTATGGTCGCCAAATACAACCGCAAATAAGACATCACTGATTATTGGAGGTCATTTTTACAATGAAAAAACTTACTGTATCGCTCGTTTCCTTGTTCCTCGTGCTGGCGCTTGCCGCTTGCGGACAAAAACCGGTTGAGAATCAAGCCAGCTCGGCGCCAGCCGCATCGGCTTCACCTGCCGCTACGACATCTGCTAAAGAAGTAACATTGAAAGTCGGCGCGTCTTCCGTGCCTCATGCTGAAATTTTGAACAACGTGAAAGCAAAATTGAAAACAGAAGGCGTTAACTTGGAAGTTATCGAGTTCAACGACTATGTGCAACCGAACGTGCAAGTGTTTGAAAAACAATTGGACGCTAACTTTTTCCAACACCAGCCTTACCTGGACCAATTCAATGCCGATAAAAAGCAAAACCTGGTCAAAGTCGTTGGCGTACACATTGAGCCATTCGGCGCTTACTCTCAAAAAGTGAAGTCCGCGGCGGAACTGAAAGAAGGCGCAACCGTAGCCATTCCAAACGATCCTTCCAATGCGGGCCGTGCGCTTGCGCTGATGGAGAAAAACGGTTTGATTAAGTTGAAAGACGGCATTGGCATCAAAGGAACTGTGAACGACATCGTAGAAAACAGCAAAAAGCTTCAAATTAAAGAGCTTGACCCTGCTATGCTGCCTCGTACGATCGGTGAGTTCGATCTTGCTCTGATCAACACGAACTATGCGCTGCAAGCAAACTTAATGCCGACCAAAGACGCTCTGTTCATCGAGGACAAAAACTCGCCTTACGCGAACATTCTCGTATCCCGTCCGGACAATAAAGATTCTGAAGCTATGCAGAAGCTGGCGAAAGAATTGAACTCCGCTGACACGAAGAAATTCATTGAAGACAAATACAAAGGCGCTATCGTTCCAGCGTTCTAATATCAAAAAAAGCTGCTCTCCCAGGTTTGACCTGGAGGGGCAGCTTTTTTAATAGGGATTTATTGTAAAAGCGAGTATACGTCCGTGTATTCATATCCGTGCGCTTCGGCAACTGCCTTGTAAGTGACATGCCCGGCAACCACATTAATGCCTTTGGCGATGGCTTTGTTGTCCAAAGCAGCGCGTACATAGCCTTTGCCGGCAATTTGCAGACCGTATGGCGTCGTTACATTCGTCAGCGCCAAAGTTGACGTGCGCGCTACGGCACCTGGCATGTTCGCTACGGCATAATGAATAACTCCGTGCTTCTCATAGGTCGGTTGATCATGCGTCGTGATGCGGTCAATCGTCTCAATGGAGCCGCCTTGATCAATCGCAACGTCTACGATCACACTGCCCGGGCTCATCGTTTTGACCATCTCTTCAGTCACGAGACGAGGTGCGCGAGCTCCCGGAATCAATACGGCGCCTACGACCAAATCAGCGTTCCGCACCACTTCCGCGATGTTATAAGGGCTGGACATGATCGTTTTCACGCGTCCTTGGAAGAGATCATCCAACTGGCGCAAACGATCCGGATTCAAGTCAACGATCGTCACATCGGCGCCTAATCCGATGGCCATTTTCGCCGCATTCGCGCCTACGATGCCTCCGCCGATGACGGCAACCCGCCCAGGCTCAACGCCCGGTACGCCGCCAAGCAAAATCCCTTTGCCGCCATGCGCTTTCTCCAGGAAATGCGCGCCGATCTGGACGGACATGCGGCCTGCCACTTCACTCATCGGCGTCAGCAGCGGAAGGCTGCCATTGTCGAGTTGAATCGTCTCATAAGCGATTGCAGTTACTTTATTGCGAGCCAGCGCATGCGTCAATTCAGCCTCAGGTGCAAGGTGAAGATACGTGTACAAAATCAATCCTTCATGAAAGTAGCCGTACTCCTCCGGCAGCGGCTCTTTCACTTTCACAACCATGTCGGCTTTCCATACTTCCGCTGCCGATGCTGCAATCGTCGCTCCTGCTTGCACGTAATCTTCATCCTTAAACCCGATGCTCAGACCTGCCGAGGTTTCAACTCTAACCTCATGCCCTGCTTTTGTGTATGAAAGCACGGAGCTTGGCGTCATGCCAACGCGATACTCATTATTTTTAATTTCCTTCGGAACCCCAATAATCATTCTGCATCTGCCTCTCTGTGGGATCCATCAAAAATGGATCCGTCTCTACTTGATGATTCCAAGTATAAAAGGGATCCGCCTGCGTGCCATTAGACAAATTGTAAAGAAACTGTCCGGTTTTTTTTCACAATTTTATTTCCGGATACAACAGTTGAAAGGCACGGATGCCCACTTGCAGCGCTAGCCGTTTCTCCGGCAGCATGTAGTTTGCGCCAAGCAGCTCCTCTATTTTCTCCAGACGGTAATAGAGCGATTGCCTGACGATAAAAAGCTGCTGTGCCGCAATCTGCTTGGAGCCGTCACTGTCCAGATATACTTTAAGCGTGCGGAGCAGCTCGCTGCCTTTCATATGATCATAGTCGATGATCGGCCCCAAATACGTGCGTACAAAAGACTGCAGCATGTGCTTATCCCCAATATGAAGCAGCAGTTGAAACACACCAAGCTCGTCATAAAACAGCACTTTGCTTTGCAGTGTCGCGCAAAGCGATATCGCTTGCAGCGCTTCTTGGTAGCTTTGGTGCGCTTGCATAAAGCTCCGGTTGCTTTGTCCGACCCCGATCGTCAGCTCCATCTCTTCCTCCGCTTTCAACAGCTGAAGGGATTGAAAGACGTGCTGCAGCCGCTCTTTGGCAGGACGTTTGGGTGTTTTGTCAAACGCTACGACAACAAGCCGGTTATTTTTCAAGGTTAAAAGGGGATGAAACGTATGCTGCTCAAAAATAGAGCGAGCGGCAAGCGATAGATGAATTCCCGCAGATTCAATGCCTTCGCCATCGCCTAGAGCAGGGTAATCTTCCGTTTGTTTGTGTGCAAATTCGATCAAAATGACATGGTAAGGCAGCTCGTTAAGCTGTCTGAAAGTATGGCCGATCAGCATTTTGATCTGCTCTTCGTCACGGATGCGGAGGTGCAGCAGATCATCCATCCATAACGTTTGCGAATATAATTTACGTTCTTCCATATAGCGCTTACGCAGTAAATCCTGCGCGATCGATAAAGAAGCGGAGTCTAGAATCAAGTATTCATATTCCTGCGGCTTGCGGCTCAGCACGAGGATGATATGGGCCCAGGATTTGCCCATGGCGCCAACAGGCTGCACGATAACCGTCTGGCCCTCGACTTCGAAGACAGCGGGCGAGCCGGCATGCCTGGCGTTCAAGTCCGAGGCAAGGCGGCCCTCCAGCAATTCCAGCCACTGGCCGGACTCGCGGCTCCCCAGCTGGGGGATGAATTTGGGCTGCCCATCCTGCGGCACATAGATCACTTGGGCTTTCGTACTGCTTTGCAGAAGCCCCAGCACGTGGGACACGCCTTGCGAGGACAGCGTCATGCGATGGAACTCACGCGATATTTTCTCCAGATCCTGGAGCGCTTTATGGTGTTGGTTGATGATATGCGCATGAATATCCTGCGTAATATCGATAAACCGCACGGCTTGCGGAAAAATGATGAGCGGCAGCCCGCAGGCTTCCGCGGCATCGATCCAGGCCTGCGGAACGGAACTCAAATAATGGCCCATCTCAATACACAGACAGGACACGTTATTGTTCATGAGCTGCTCCAGATACGTCATAAACAGTTTCGTATCGCTTTTGAAAGCGGCTCCTGTCGTCAGAATCATCTCTCCACCCTGAAGCAGCTCTTCAAACTGGATCACTTCAATAATGTGCACCCAGCGGACGAGACGCTGCAAGCCGTCTTGACCTGCCGCGATATAGGCTTGCTGAAAGAATGGTCTTCTCAGCACTTCTTGTACCGTTAATTGATAAATTTCATTCAAAAGCGTCACGCTTCTTTCTTCTGGCTCAACAAAGTTATCCACAACTGCCGTTTCAGGCTATTTGGGGATAAGGGAATAACGAATTTAGTATACATGAAAAAAGGAACGGCGTCATAAATTGCGGGAAAAACGCAAAGAAACTGCCGCTTGATTGAAGTGGCAGTTTCTTTGACAGTTGTGCAGCGGCTTAAAAGATTCCTACGTCTCCTCTCGCTTCGGACATAGCGGCCGTTATTTTCCCGAAAAGTATCTTGTCACTCTGCTTATGGACATCAGAGTCGTTATTTGCCAATACCGGGGCGAAGTCAGTCCCTTAATGAGCAAATAACAGTATTGATGTCCTTTACATGTTCGAAGAGGTTCGTTTCCAGCGAATAAGGGCCACTCTGTCTGTTAGCGAGGACAACGGCTGCGCTAACGCTACTTGCTCGACCGGCTGAACAAGCACCCTTTTAAGCTTTTCGTCTAACATTGATGTAAAAGGTGCTGCTTATTTCGGCGAATGGAACCATGTTTCACTAGGAAACAGAACGCTTTTGGAGATTCCATCTTATATCGCTTTGTCAATGGCAACGGTTTGCCCTGACCAAACCTTCTGCGAGGTCCAAGGCGCATCCGCCCCTTGCCAGAACTCATCATCCGACGGCAAGCCAAGCGGTAGAAACACGGCAGAGCATAAGTAAAGACTGCCCGTGGAAATGTACGTCTCGCCAAGCTCCGGCTGGTGGCCGCACAGGCCGATCCGCAGCCAGCCCGCTTCATCGAACGTAGCCGGCGCTTCGATCAGGCGCTTAATGACCGCGGTCAACGCGCATCTGACTTGAGCCGGCGCTACGCCGGTCGGCAGCTCGCGGCGCAGAGCCGTCTGGGCCAGCGACTGGAACGCGCCGAACCGGTATGCCAGTGACCGGCCAATGACAGGGAACGTTCCCTCCGGCGAAATCGAACGCTCCTGTACCGCGGCAAAGCGCTGGGCGCGAATCAAAATATTCTCGCGCATAGCGTCCCAATCCGGATATTCCCCATGGACATGCTCGATAATATCAACCAGCATCGGCTGAATGACGAAGCTGTTGTAATAGTCAGCGTGATAGTCAGGCCCATCGCCGTACATGCCGTCGCCGAGGTACCACTGCTCATGCTGCTTCAGAGCAAAGTCCACGCGCATCCGGTCCCAATCTGCGCCCATGTAACGAAGCGCCGTCTCGGTCATGGCTGCAAACAACAACCAATTGCTGAAGAACGGCTTGCGCGTTCTCGATGATTGCAAAGCTTTCACCACATTAGCCTGCACGCGGCTGTCTAATCCATGCCACAGCGCGTTCGGTGCTCTCAGAATCGCATGAGCCAGAAAGGCGGTGTCAACGACAGGCTGAAATCCTTGACTAAAGTTCAAGAAATCAGGCGACTCGGGATCCGTCGCGGCGTCCAGACCTGCACGCACAAGCTCGGCGTAATGCGTTCGGAGCTTTTCTTCCTCCGCATCCAGCGCAGGGCTTTCCAGCCATGGCGCCATGCCGACGAGCGTACGGGCAAAAGCTTCCAAATGAGAGAATTGGCGCTGCTCCTCGTTTTTATTTTCAACGGGCATGACCGCTCGCAGCTTTCGCTCCGCTAATGCTTCCAATACGGGATTCGCGATGCGAAGCATCGTTTGCAGCCAGTAAGCGCGAGCATTGCCGCCTGCAGCTTGATTATTCATACCAGTACCCTTTGATTCCTTTGTCCATACGAACCAGCGCTTCCAGGTAGTAGTAATCTCCCCAAATCATGAAGTCGTCAGGCGCGTTTCCGCCGCGTACGCTATAAGAACCGCGCTCGATGAAGCCCTGTGCATCCGGCTTGCCGATCGTCGCATACGATTTCACCAATCCGGTCATGGAACGCTGAATCGCATTCTCTAAATAAGCGCGATCCGCATCATCTTCAGCCAAATGTTCCAACAATTCAAGAGCACCGGCGGAAGCGATCGCGGAAGCGGAGCTGTCGCGCTTCGTTTCTGCGTTCACTGGCGCATTGAAATCCCAGTAAACGACATCGTCCTGCGACAAGCGGTCAAAGAAGTAACGAGCCAGGCGCTTGGATGTTTCCAAGTACAGGGGATTTTTCGTATAGCGGTACGAGAGCGCGAATCCATAAATTCCCCAAGCTTGGCCGCGGGTCCATGTAGAACCGTCGCTATAGCCTTGCGCAGTTCCGCCATGCAGCGGCTCGCCGTTCTCTTGATCGAAGTAAAACGTATGGAACGAGGAATCATCGCCGCGCACCAAATAACGGCGGCTCAAGTCGGCGTGGATAACCGCAACTTCTTTGTATTTAGCGTCGCCGGTTTGTTCGTAGGCCCAGTACAAGAGCGGCAGGTTCATCATGCAATCAATGATAATGCGTCCCCCGTTGTGCTCATCGCCTTCTGGACCCCAGGCCTGAATATATTGACCTTTTGGTCTCCAACGTTTCATCAGCACATCGGCTGCCTGCAGCGTAAGCTGTCTCGCATTTTCATCTTTTTCAATGATCCACTGCGCTTTTGAAGAAAGCGAATATAAGAATCCGATATCATGGTGATCCAGCTCAACAAGGTTTTCCAATCTTTGTTTAAAACTTGCGACAGTTCTCTGGGCAGCCTCTTGAAATGCTTTGTCCCCGCTGTATTGGTAGCCCAACCACAGAATGCCGGACCAAAAGCCGTCCGTCCAATCCGTATTCGGATTCAGATGATACACATCATTTTCACTCACGTGCGGAAAAAGATCCCCAAAACGTTCAATGTTCGCTTTCGTTTTCTGTAATGCGTCCTCAATGGCTTGTTTCCACATGAATGATTCACTCCGATTCGTATAATTTAGTTGTTTCTCGTTCGATAAAAGTAAGGGGAACCTCGATTTCACGCTCTTCGCCTGACTCCGCTTGATGGCCAAGCTTGTGCAATAACTTAGCTACAGCCATTCGCGATTGATTGTTATAAGGAATGTCCCAGCTTGAAATGCCCGGATAGCTTTCCTTCGCCATATATTCGTTATTAATCCCAATAAGTTTTAAACGGTTCGGCATATCGATATGCAGCTTATTAGCGGCCGATAAAATTTTCAAAGCCACATAATCATCAAAAGCTACAATGCCAACCGGCCTCTCATGACGCTGCATAAGATCCTTCAGATATGCCTCGGCATCCAAGCTCATCGCGTCCACGATTTCATGCTTGATACCGCTTCCGTATTGCGCAACCCCGGCATGGAAACCGAGCAGGCGCTGTTCGTCAATCACTTTCGACCGTTTGCTGCCTATGTAGCAAATTGCTTCGCAGCCGCGTTCAGCAAGCAGCTTGACGGATTCCCGGCAAGCGCCGGCAAACCCAAGATTTACGGCTCCTGTGGCGATGTCCTCCGGCCAATTCCAGCCATTAATCAACACTAACGGCGTCCCGCTGTTCACAATCGAACGCGTGGTTTCGAACCCCATGGCTAATCCATGGCAAATCAAACCGTCCACTCTGCGCTGCAGCAAAACTTCCAAGTGCCTCCGTTCAATATCCGGATCGAATCCCCCGGAGGAAAAAACGGATAAGTGGTATCCCGCATTGTGCGCTTCAATCTGCAAATGTTCGGCAAGCTGTCCATAGTAGCTGGTCATCGCCGGTATGATGAGACCGATTTCATAAGTTTTGCTGCGGCTTAACCCTGCCGCCATCGTATTGCGTCGATATCCCAGTTGTTCAGCAGCCAATTCGACCTTGCGAATCGTCTCTTTCGACGAACGAATACCACCTCGATTCAACACATTGGAGACGGTGGCAATCGACACACCTGCTGCTTCGGCCACTTCCACAATGGTGACTTGTTTGGGCTTGGTCATCCCTGATTCAACTCCGTTTTGTTAAACGTTTAACATACACTAATAGCTTAATTTGAAACGTTTAACCTGTCAAGAGAAAAAAGACCGGTTCTCCATGTTCCAGGAGGCCCGGTCTTTCTCTTCGGCGATAAGTTACTTCGCTTTATTTTTTTCTAAAATAGCGTTAGCGTCCTTACGGAATTTCGCTGCGGCCTCTTCGACACTCGTTTTCTTATACAAAATTTGCTCGCTCGCCGCTTTGAGCAATTTCTCGACTTCGATTGATCCTAATGGATTCGGAGGATCCATTTGAGAGCTGTTTTGCTCTGCCCATGCCACATAATCAAAGATTTTCACTTCGTTTGGTGAAAGAAGCGGCTTCAGGGCATCTTTCACTTTGGAGGAAACAGGCACACCGCGATCACCTTTAATCAATTTGTTCGCTTCAACATCGTTGACGAAGAAGGAAATGAATTTCGCCGCTTCTTCTTTTTGCTTGGAGCTGTTTGCAACGGAAAAGTACATACTTGGCTTCATGAATAGACCTTTATTGCCGTTGCGGCCAGGCAGCGGGAACAATTCCAGCGGGCGGTCTTTGACCAAGTTAGCTACAGCTAAGAATTGGTTGGACCATCCATTGCCGGTCACCGCGTTGTTCAGCAAAATTTCATCTTCCTCGGCTACCCCTTTCTTCTGTGACTCTTTGTCAAGAGAAAGGATATTGCCGGCATCGTACCATTTCTGATATCGCTTGAAGTAATCAATGAACGGTTTATCATCGTTATAACCTAGAGCTGTTCCGTCTGCATTATACATTTTTTGATCGACGGAACGAAGATAATACGGGAAGAAGACTTCATGGTGGAGTGCAAAACCGCCGATTTGCTTGCCCCCGGCTTTCGCTTTGGCCGCAACCGCATCATAATCATCCCAAGTCCAATCTTTGGTAGGCATGTTGATGCCCAAGCTTTTGAACGTATTCACATCAACCGTAGTAGCTAGCGCATTCACACCTAAGTTCATGGCGACCAGTTTACCGCCCACTTCACCGCCGGAAATGGCATTCGGAGAGATGGAGGAAACATCGATTAGCCCGTTTTTGGTGTAAGGCGTCAAATCAGCCAGCTGATTTTTCCCGCCGTATTGCGTCAAGTAAGAGATATCCATTTGAATAATATCCGGCAGTTGATTCGCTGAGGCTTGCGGAGCAAGCTTTTTCCAATAGTCGTCAAATGGCGCGTATTCCGCTTCAATCTTAACGTTCGGATTCTGTTTCTCGTACATCTCGATGACTTTAAGCGTGTAATCATGACGCGCTTGTCCACCCCACCATGCGATGCGAAGCTTGACTGGATCTTTGCTTGGCGCTGTTGTCGCCACCGCCGCTTTGGTCGGTTCGCTGGTCGGCGCAGGCGTGGCCGTATTGGTCGTGCCGGACGAGCAAGCCACCGCCGTAAACATCATGGATAGCGACAGAGCTAAAGTGAATACTTTTTTCATCTCTATTCCTCCCCTAAGTACCGTTCAAATTTGGATAACGCTTACAAGTTTATTATCCAACTTTATGGCATAAAGTTTAATCCAGAAAGTAGAGGTATTTGTTTAAAAAACAGTGTTAATAAATAATTAAAAAAAATAAAACCATCCCAACACTTTTTACGTAGTACTGTTTAATGCATGACATACTTTCAGGGTTAGGGAGGTTTCTTGCTTATGACAATGACACTCAGATATTACCAAACCGCTTCAATCGGTGACGCCATTTCCATGTTAGTCTGGTATTTACGTAAAAAACGCCGCGGATAACATGACTTATATGTACGTGCAACCAAGGATAAACGACCAAGGTAGACGCGCTGCAAAAGTATAAAACTTATCCTTTCTTATCTACTCACAAAGGCTGCTCCCTAGTAGAACTCCTACTAAAGGGAAGCAGCCTTTGTGCTAGTCTATAGCTAGTTATATTGCAAAATCAATCAATAACTCGTGAGCAACCAGTTGACTTTAGCCCAGTTTAACTTCGCAGCTCCTGAGCCGTCTGCTGCTGTAAGCCTTGTTTTTAAAGTGGCAACCGGGTCAAGACTGTAGCTGTAAGGCAGAGAAGAAAAACCGTTCCATGAAAATGCTTTGACCGGTGCAGGCACTGGCGCGAGCGGGCTGCCCGCTGTATCGCTGCTGCCTGTAAATACGGAACCGTCTAGTGAGTACTGCGTATTTACTGCGCGAATTTTGCCTGTGTAGGAGGCATCGGCAGGATCCGCTTGGTTGTTGCGAATTGGCGAAGCGATGTCGATAATTTGCGAGTTTTCAACCAGTACGGCACCATTCTCGGTAGAAATAGCGCCATTGCTCGTTACACCGAAATGATAGCCTTTCCCAGATAAGGCGCTTTCCATCGCCGATGTTATTTTTTTCTTGGCTGACCAGGCGTCTTTATTGTCCATCACGATGTTATATACGTGGGCATTGCCGGCACGCAGACGCGGCATCCGGTCTTGCATATCCTTATAGTAATTATGATGAAGGGTAACTTGCAGGTCGGCATTGTCGGATGCAAATTCTGTCGCTCCCACCAGATGTCCCTTCTTCTGTCCGGCAGCAACGGCAATAATATCCGCCTTGCTCAGGCCGATAGCGCTGCTTCGCAAATAAGCATACATCGGGTAAGCCGACATATTGGCTTCCAAGGCGTTGATTTGCTGCGTAACCCAGCTGTTCGAGCTTTGATCGTCAGGAACGAACGATGACCATGAGACCGTGACTCCGTTGCTGCCTTTTTTCACGTCAAGCACGCCGTCGTAGGCTTTGTGGAATGTACAGTGATCCACCCAAACTTTGGAAGTGGCACCTTCAATGGTGACATAATCCCAGTCATTTTTGTCATAGTTGCCTTTGGAGGCTTCATCCCACTCCCATAATTCATCGAATTCGAGATTGCGAATAATGATGTTCGAACTGTATTTGATCGTGAAGGCCGCATGTTTGATTTTTGACCCGTTCGCCGAGAAGATCGTTAGACCGTTAAAGCTATCGATGTAGATTTTGCTTACTCCGGTTGTTTTCAGCACAGGATGCGTCTGAGCAGGGTTGTTCTCGCTGAAAGGCATAACTTGTGCAGCAGCCGGAATCTCATTCCAGCCCAAATTCAAATCGTTCATAATCTCGACGACTCTGATGCCGGAATTCTTCTTCAAAGCGACAGCTAAATCTGTCGCGTTGTACACTTTCTTGTACCGGGCATCTGTGTCCGGGATGTTCCCCCCGCCTGTATTGCCGGCAGCAAAGCCAGTCAGATTGTAGGCGCTCATAGAGCCCGCCGGCGGAGTCGGTGTCGGGGTTGCTGTCGGCGTCGGACTTGGCGTTGTCGTTGGCGTTGTTGTCGGGGTTGGCGTTGGCGACGATGATCCGCCTGTATCTGTGACCACGACATCATCGAACTTGGAAACGGTTTTGTAAGCGACAAGTCCAACCGCACCGGATGTTAAGCCTGTATCTACAGCGGAAAGCTGCAGGGTTCCATTCACATACATCTTGATGGATGAACCGACCATCTCTAATTTAACCGTATACCATGTGCCTGTGGCCAGCGGATAATTCGTTTTGCTTGCCAAAGTTGTCGTGGAACCGCTTACTTTTTTGCGGATTTCAAGCGTTCCACCGCTGCTGTTATAAAGGGAGGCTGCATAGAAGTTATTGCCGTCTTTGTACCTTCCGGCGACATAGGATCTATTTGAACCATTGAAATCTTCTACCTTTACCTTCGCTTCTACGCTATAGTCCGTCCACGACTGACTTCCTGCAGAAGTTCTCCCCTCATCAGTGCTCGATTGGCTGTACACATAATTTCCCGCATCCTGTACGACAGACCATGTGCCGCTAGTCGCAGTCCATCCTGCCGCCGTGCCGTCATTAAAATTGCTGTTGAGTAAAGCAGCCGCATTTGCCGGAAAAGCCATGACGAAAGATAAGGCCAGTGCAAGGCATAGCATCAATGCAATTGACTTTTCGAATTTTTTCCTGTTAAGTATGTTATTCATATTTGAATCGTCAGCTCCCTCACATGTTTATGGTTCATTTCGGCCGATACGCATCTCAAATGAGTCTCATTAATTGCTTTCCTCCTTCCATTGTGTCAATTTAATCCGTGTGCATGTTCCTAGATGATGAGCCCAAGCCTTACACCCATACAAGCAGTCACTATTGCGCCATATATCCCCCTCCCGCACCTCGACTATATCCAGCGATTACCAAGTTCAGCAATAATCATTTTTACATAAATTAACTTTTACCTGTAAAATCTGACTTCTTAGCGCTCAATAATCACTAGCTCAGATGATAATCACTACGTTAGTTTATGTGCGAAAGTGGTGCGGTGGCGGGGGTTGGAGCACTGTGATCGGGCGTGAGGGTGGATACGCGAGTGGGGGGCACCGGGGGCATGTTCGCGGATTTGATGGCGATGGGAACTACAGGGCTTTATTTGCCAAAAAGCTGCTTTTTGACAATCGAGTGGGAACTATGATCCTCTATTTCGCTGTTTTGGGCTGAAAATGGGGAAAATCGGGCAAATAAGATCCTATAGTTCCCCTTCGGCAGCCAAATCGGCTGATTTCTCTAAAATAGCGGATTGTAGTTCCCGTGGCGACAAAGCATTGCGCCGGAAGGTGTGGCGTGGAGGGCGAGGTGCAGAAGCATTATTTACTTGTTGGTGGGGATCGGACTGGTGAGCGTATATTGAATACTTGTTGGCGGATGCGGACTGGTGGGGGTACGTTGAATACATGTTGGCGGTTAGCTGACTGGTGGGTGTACATTGAATACTTGTTGGCTGATGCGGAATGGTGAGTGGGCATTGAATACTTCTTGGCTGATGCGGAATGGTGAGTGGGCATTGAATACTTCTTGGCGGAGATTGGACTTGTGAGTAGACATTGGATACTTGTTGGCGGGGAGCGGACGGGTAGGTGCAGCGGAATCATGTGTTGGGTGGGCAATGAAAGATGCTCAAGGCAGTCGATGCAAGTTTGCGAGTCTCAGGTTGGTGGATACGAGCAGTGATTGTGAGTACGAGTGAAGCAGGGAGAACTACAGGGCTTTATTTTGCCCAAAGCTGCTTTTTGGCAAAATAGTGGGAACTATAGTCCGCTATTTTGCTGTTTTGGGCTAAAAACGGGGGAATTCGGGCAAATAAGGCCCTATATTCCCCCCTATCAAGCCAAATCGGCTGATTTCTCCGAAATAGCGGACTGCAGTTCCCTTTCGGACGGAGCAACGCGCCGAAAAGCAATGACATTGCGCAGCAGTGCCACAGCTGGCTCAGCAAATCATCGAGCTCAGCAGTGCCACAGCCGGATCAACAAATAATCGAGCTCAGCAGTTCATATGAGCGCAGTCTTTTATCGTAGTCGGCAATCGGCGTAACGACGAGGTATTCGTCGATGCCGCAGCGCTGCGCTTCCCGCTCCAATTGCTCCTGCACGCTGGCCGCAGTGCCCAGAAACATCCTGCGCTGGGCTAGAGGCTGACCCTCTGCTCCAGCTCCAGCGCCTCCCTCATCTGCCACCTGCAGCCAAGGCAGTGCAGCAGCCAAAGCCCGCGCTTCCTCCTCCGAATCGGCGCAAACTACGCCGGCCGCTACGATGACACGGGGGCGCTCGCCTTGAGCGGACGGCATGAATTTCTCCCGATATCCGCCGACAACTTCCACAACATCGCTATCGCTCATGAACTGTCCAAACACATAACCGGTTCCAAGCTCTGCTGCGAATGCAGCGCTTTTGCTGTTCGTGCCGAGCATCCAGACGTTTGGCGGAATCGCTGGCACCGGCCTTGCAGTTACCGGCTGCCCCTCGCACTCAAACCGGCCTTCCAGCAAGGCCATTAACGACTTCAATGAATCCGGCAGCTGCCGAACGTTTTCCAGAAAATTCCCGCTGAGCGCAATCGTCGCATGCGCCGAGCCACCCGGCGCCCGCCCGATGCCTAGATCGATCCTGCCGGGATACAAAGCAGACAGCATATGAAAGTTTTCAGCCACCTTCATAGGTTTATAATGCGGAAGCAGCAGAGCGCCCGAACCAAGCCGGATTCGCTCAGTCCGCGCGCCAATATGAGCAAGCAGCACTTCCGGCGACGGACAAGCCAGCGCGGGCATATCGTGGTGTTCGGCGACCCAATAGCGTGAGTAGCCCCATTGTTCAGCATGCCTGGCCAGTCTCACGGCTTGCTCATAAGCAGCGCCGGCATCTGCCGGGGAGATAATCGGCACAAGATCCAATACACTAAGTTTCATTCGAATGTACCTTATAGCGCTTCGCCTTTGCCGCCATCCACGTTGACGGAAGTTCCCGTCACATAGGAAGCCACTTTAGATGATAGAAACGCGATAACGTTCGCCGCTTCATCGGCATCGCCGATCCGGCCAAGCGGAATGCCGTGCCTTGCATCTCGGGCGTACTCGTCCCAAGTCAGCTCCGGCGCCTCCCGCTTCCAGCCCTTTTCCAGCTGATCGCTGCGAATCTTCCCGATGCAAACCGTGTTGACGCGGATGCCATCCCCGGCAAGATCCTTGCTCAACGCATTGGTTAAGGCGAGTCCTGCTGCACGGCTGACGCTTGTGGGCAAGGAGGATGCCGGCGGTGTTTTGGCTGCGGATGTTGTAATATTTACAATCGAACCGCCACCGGCTTGACGCATATGCGGAATGGCGAACCGGGAGCAATGAATCGCACCAAAAAGTTTCAGCTCAAGATCGTGCCGCCATACTTCCGTACCTACCTGTTCAAAAGGCTTGGCCGCAGAAGTCCCGGCATTGTTCACCAAAATATCGATACCTCCGAATGCTTCGACCGTTTGCTCAACGGCGCGTTGGCAATCCTCCTCGGAAGTGACATCGGCTTGGATCGTCAGCACCTTGCTCCCTGTGATACTCGCAATATGTTTGGCGGCTTCCTGAAGCTGCTCCTCATTCCGTGCACAAATAGCAACCTTCGCTCCCTCGCGGGATAGCGTTATGGCTGTCGCTAAACCAATCCCTTTACTCCCGCCTGTAATTAAGGCGACTTGACCATGCAAGCCTAAATCCATTGCTTCATCCATCCTTTCATTGACACAACCAGAGTAGTTCAAGCATACTCCTTTTTTATGGCATAGGAAAGAGCACTCCGGATAGGGGGATCCGATCCTCCATTTCTGCGACCGCAGCGCATCAAAAAAGAGAGGCCTGGGCCTCTCCTTCATTCATATTAAGCATTCAAATAAACAGCTTTACCCGTGCGCGCCGATTCATAAATAGCTTCCAAAATTTGCGACACGACATACGCTTGCTCAGGCGTTACGACAGGCTCTGAATCCGTTTCGATCGCCTTGATCCACGTGCGCATTTCCAAATCCGCATCGCTTTCTTTGGCCCCGTCATAAAAAGCAACTCCGCCTGCTTTCAAATCCACTTCCGTCGTATACAAACGGCTGTGCTTCTCGCCATTGATGCGAAGTCCGCCTTTCATATCAGCGCCGCCTTCCGTTCCGCTAAGTGAACATTTGGCTTCGTCGACTTCCAGCGTGTTCAAGGCCCAGCTGGATTCCAGCATGATGGTTGCTCCGTTTTCCATCACGATCATACCGAATGCCGAATCTTCCACGGTGAATTTGCTTGGATCCCATGGGCCCCATGCGTTGGCAGCATTCTCCTTTTGGGACAATTCGTGATAGGACGTCCCTAACACAACTTTCGGCTTATAGTTATCCATCATCCAGAGCGTCAAGTCCAAGGCATGTGTCCCGATATCAATTAAAGGACCTCCGCCTTGTTTTTCTTCATCCAGGAATACGCCCCATGTCGGAACCGCACGGCGGCGAATCGCATGCGCTTTGGCAAAATAAATCTCGCCAAGCTCCCCTTGCTCGCAAACCCGCTTCAAATGCTGGCTGTCCGCGCGGAAACGGTTGTTGTAGCCAATCGTAAGCTTTTTGCCTGTACGCTTAGCTGTTTCGGCCATGCGTTTGGCATCGGCTGCCGTTTTCGCCATCGGCTTTTCACACATAACATGCTTGCCCGCTTCCAGCGCCGCAATGGCAATTTCCGCATGCGAATCGTTCGGCGTAAGCACATGCACGATATCGATGGTCGCATCCGTTAGAAGCTCTTTGTAATCTTCATACACGGCAGCGCCCTCTGCGCCGTATTTGTCCGCCGCCTTTTCTGCACGTTCTCCAACGATGTCACAGAATGCAACAATTTCAACATTTTTCAACTTAGCCAAGCTCGGCAAATGCTTGCCGTTTGCAATACCGCCACAACCAATAATACCGATACGGAAAATACGTGACATGAGAATACCTCCAAAGCTTCGTCTGTTTTATTTAGTTAGGAAGTTCAATTGTGACTTCGCGTTTCAGAACCGAGGAACGGATGATGCCGTCGATTATCGCTTGATTCCGAACGATCTGTTCACCTGGAATCGGTGCTGGCTTGCCGTCACGAACCGCTTCCACAAAATCGCGGACCTTTTCGTTAAACAGGTTCTTTTTATGTTCAATGAGCGGAATTTGGCTTTCCGTATGGTGTCCAAGAACATCGTGGAAGTACGTAATGGATCCTACAGATCCGTCAAATACGCCGCTCCACGGCCCTTTACCGGCAGGAGTCACCTTCAATCCGCCATCTGTTCCAAGGAACAAAGTTGGTCCTAAAGTATCCATATGCATCGCCCATGAGATTTTAAAATTCAGCACGAGATCGTCCTCGAACCGGATCATCGCAACGCCGAAATCCTCTACATCGAAGCGGGCTGCTTCTTTATGATATAACGGGTTCGTTCCAAAAAAATTAGAACTGTAAGCGGATACGGTAAGCGGTTTCGGATAACCCATTGCATTTAACGCCATATCAAGCGAATAGCAGCCGATATCCGCCATCGCGCCGGCACCGGCAATTTCTTTGGAAATAAATGTCCCGCCAGGCATGCCTCTTCGGCGTCCGCCGCCGGTTTCCACATAATACACTTTGCCCAATTGACCGGACTGAACGACATCTTGAATGACTTTCATGTTCGGGTCATATCTCGGTTGGAAGCCAACATTGAGCATAAAGCCTGTCTTTTTCGCCGTTTGCGCCATCTCTACCGCTTCATCCAGTGTGACGGACATCGGCTTCTCAAGCATAACATGCTTGCCTGCCAGCAAGGCATTCACCGTTGTGCGGTGATGGGCGACGTTCGGCGTGCAAATGCTTACCCCGTCAAGCTCCAACTCCAGCAGCTGCCGGTAATCATCAAAGGCCTGCGCCGATGAAAGCTGCCAGTAATCAATAAATTGCGCCGCTTTGCCAGGCACTGCATCAGCAACGGCGACAATTTCTACGTCCGCCAACTCTCGGTAGGCTTTTACATGAGCGCCGGCAATACCGCCGCCGCCAATAATGCCGATTTTCAATGTTTTGCTCATCCCATTACCTCATCGCTACATGTAATATTAAGACATCCTCCTTAAATGTAGCATAGGAATAGAGGGATTTTTAGTCTAACATTAGGACAAATAGGCTAAGGAATTACGACACGATAAATTTCAAACAAGTCCAAAAGGCTGCCCTCCAGCAGATAGATCTGCTTTCGAAACAGCCTCGCCGCAAGCTTTTGCCATCATTGCCAATCTTGCCATTCGTACCATCCTTCGCAATTCTCTCAGGCAGCTCCTCTATGATCCTCCAGCTTTTACACGCCTTCCTTACCGCCTGCCTTATTCCGTGCATCTTCCAAAAAGCTCCGATACGCCTGCTGCTCCGGATGATCACGCACTAAGTCCTCATAGTAACGAGTGACCCGTTGAAAATAGTAGGGATGGACGTCCTGCGTCGGAACCAGCCTGTATGGATTCCACCGATACGTCTGCACTTGGAAGGCTTTGTCATGATCCTTCACCCATAGCGCGATTTCGCATAATCCGTCTCTGCCTTCTCTCGTTGGCATATCCTCAACTTCCAAATGATTGTACGAGGTTCCGGGAGGAATCATCCGTTGGAAACCGTTTGGCGTCCATTGGATGATATCGAGCTCGGAACCGGCGCCCTCCTGCACCCAGCCGACGATCACATCCCAGCCTTCTCTGCGGGAAACAGGCGCCGCGACAAAATCGGTCACATCCCTAATGCCTCCCGTGGCTGCGGATGCGATAGGAAACCAGGTACCGGAGTAATCCTTGAGTGAAAACAGGTACTGGTTGTCTAAGTATCTATACATGGCCGTGATTTCGGGAGAGCCGTCACCATCCACGTCAGCATGTAAGATCGCCGCGGGATTCCCTTGCTGCTGCAGCTGTACAATCTCTGCTTGTCGCGGAATACAGCTTCGGACGACAGAAAGAAAATCAATCGGAGTCAAACTCATGGTTATCCCTCTTTTCGCATCAGTCTCAACTAAAGTATATGCGTCAGTGGACTTGGCCCATGATCAGTTCGTCTCCGCGCAGCAAAAAGACCATAAAATTCAACCAAGGTTGAGGTTTATGGTCTTTTTTACCCGTTAAGCGCTCCCCAGATACACCTGCGTCTGATGAACGCAATGAATGAAACGCACCGTCTGCGTTTCGGCTCGCATCACGACCGAGTGAGTCTCCGCCCGTCCGCCGAGCTGAACTTTCACGCCGCTCAAGAAATCGCCTGAAGTGACTCCTGTAGCTGCGAAGTAGATGTCGGATTCACCGACCAAATCGCGCATGCTAAGCACTTTGGACGGATCAGTAATGCCCATTGCCAAACAGCGGGCCACCTCATCTTCATTTTCCGGCAGAAGCCGTCCTTGGAATTCACCGCCCATGCAACGCAGTGCTGCCGCGGCAAGCACGCCTTCCGGCGCTCCCCCCGATCCCACGTGCAGATCGATGCCCGTCTCGGGAAAGGCTGCCGCCATGGCTCCCGCCACATCGCCATCGCTGAGCAGATGGATTTTGACGCCAAGTGTGCGCAGAACCAGAATTTTATCGGCATGCCGTTTGCGATCCAGAATGGAGACCGTTAGCTCTGTTACGTCTTTTTGCAGAACGTCTGCTGCTTTGCGCACGGTGACTTCGAGCGGGTCCTCCAGCCTCAGATGACCGGCTAAGCGCGGCCCGACCGCAAGTTTCTCCATGTACATATCCGGAGCGTGCAGCAAATTCCCTTTTTCAGCAACGGCTACCACAGAGAGTGCATTGTTTCTGCCGCTTGCGACAATATCCGTACCCTCAAGCGGATCAACGGCTACATCGTACTCAGGACCAACGCCGCTGCCGACAGACTCGCCGATGTAGAGCATCGGGGCTTCATCCATCTCCCCTTCTCCAATAACAACCGTTCCCCGAAAAGGAATGGAGCTAAAAATAGAACGCATAGCAGAAGTTGCCGCCTCGTCCGCGCTATGCTTATTCCCTTTTCCAGTCCACCGTGCGGATGCTAAAGCAGCGTATTCCGTAACCCGTACAATTTCCAGTGATAAATCCCTTTGCATACACCCATTCGCCCTTTCTATTTTAGAATCGTTTGAAGCACTCAAGTTCTGTCAGCCAAAATAAGACCTGCTGTTTCTTCAATCGCCTTCTCACTGACATCAATCACTTGGCAGCCGAGCTCACGATACAATTTCATCGCAAAAGCAAGCTCTTCTTTCACGCGCTCCTCTGTTGCGTATTTCGCGCCAAAGGGAAGCCCGACCGATTTCAATCGTTCGGTACGAATGCGCACCAGGTGATCAGGATTCATCGTTAAACCGATTAGTTTCTTCGGATCTAACTCATATAGAATGGCAGGCGGTTTTACCTCAGGAACGAGCGGGTAATTCGCCACCTTATTTCCTTTATGCGCCAAATAGATGCTAAGCGGTGTTTTGGAGGTGCGGGAAGGCCCCAAAAGTACAATATGGGCGTGCCTCATCGCGCTGGGATCTTTGCCATCGTCACAATTTACGGTGAACTCTACCGCTTCTACCCGCTGATAGTACTGCTCATCCAACTGGTAAAGCAGGCCTACTTTCCGCTTCGGAGAATCCTTAAACGTATCGATGAAAGCCTGCATCATAGGTCCCATAATATCGATCGCATGAACGCTGAGCCGGATCGCTTCCTGCCGCATCATTTCCCTGAGCTCGGGGAGCACAAGCGTGTAGGCGATAAAACCGTTTACTTTCGATGCTTCTTCCACTACGGAGCGCACTTCATCTTCCGTTCGGATCGAACCGAAGCGTTTCACTTGCACTTGGCTGGCATTAAATTGACGGATGGTTGCTTGTACGACGGTATTCGCCGTTTCCCCCACAGCATCCGAACAAACGAAAATCGTATGCATCTTCTCTCCCACTTGCACTCCTCCTGATTAAGTTCCCAGCGCTACTTCGAGCAGCAATTTGGTCATCGTCGTTTTCGTAATTCGGCCAATTACTTCATCATGGTCCAGATCCGGCCCTGCCGACTTAACGACAGGCAGTCCGTCGACTTGATGATGAATCATTTTCCGAGCTGCCTCTAGCACACTGTCGTCCGGGTTCACTGTCACAATGTTCGGATGTCTCGTCATGACTAGCGAAATGGGCATTGCATTTGCCGAAGATTGCCCCAGCGTAACCTTGAGCAAATCCTTTCGTGAAACAATACCGACTAAAGCTCCCGCTTGATTAACAACCATTAAGCTGCCTACATTTTCGAGAAAAAGCGTCACAACGGCGTCGCTGACCGTCACGGTTTCCCTTAGTACGACGGGAATGCCCATGACTTCTTTGACTTTCAACGCTTCGATATGCTTGAATGGCGAATTTACCTCAAGCGCAGCCTTCCCGAGAAAATAGCCGACTTTCGGCTTGGCATCGATATGCTGAAGCATGACCAGAACAGCCAGATCCGAACGGATCGTTGGCCGGCTTATACCTAAAAGCTCCGCAATACGTTCCCCCGTAATCGGGGCATGTTTGCCCACTAGATCAATAATTTCCAACTGGCGGGTTGTAAGCTCGATGATGTTTCCCTCCTAAACATTTCAAAAGAACTCAATAGTGTGTTCTATTTTTTATATATTGTATATTATATAGCATAATTAAGGAAAATAACATTGTTTATAGCACATAAAATAAAATTTTATCGCCCGGAGTCGTTAATCGAAGTGGATCGAGTATGTCAAAAAGCTCCCTATCCACTTCCGCGAGGAAATGAAAGAGAGCTTGGCAAGCTTTGAATCTATTGAAAAAACACAATTCCCATAATGCCCGCGCCTACAATAATAATAAAAGGATGCAGCTTATATTTAACAATGCCCAGGAAAGCGCCGACTGTGATTAAAATCGTCGCGATCTGCGGCCAAGTGACCGGCAGCTTCGCTTCTCCCCAGCCCGCCATACCGAAGTGAATGGCCGCAAATACAATCAGGCCGGTTACTACAGGCTTTAAACCGTAGAAGGATGACTTGAACCACTTATTGTTATGCCATTTGTACAAAAATGCCGCTAACAAAATAATCAGAATCAAAGATGGCAGCACCATCCCGAGTGTCGCTACAATGGCTCCAATCACGCCTGCTGTTTGAAAGCCGATCAATGTGGCGCTGTTCGTTGCGATCGGCCCGGGACCTGTCCCTGCCAAAGACACGATTTGATTAAAATCATCCGCCGAGAGCCATTGATTCCGGCTTACTTCATGCTGGATGATCGGCATCATCGCGTAACCGCCGCCGAAAGACATACATCCGATTTTAAAGAAAGTAAGAAACAATTTTAGAAGCAAAATCCCTCACCTTCCCTCATATGCCGTCTGCGATGAAATAATCTGCTGCCCGATTGCTCATTGACGGTTGCGGTGGCGTATCTTTGCTCGCGAACGGATCTTTCATTCCCCATTTTTGCTTCAGGAACACTACCGCAATTCCGATCACAAAACCGAACACAATCATCAAAATCGGCGAAATCGGGAGAAACAGCAGAGCAAGCACGGTGACCACGGCAGCGAATAACGTCATTTTATCAATAATGGACGACTTCGCCATTTTGTACGCGGCAGCTGCGATCAGTCCAACGATAGCAGCGTGAATACCTCCCATAATGGCTTGCATCTTCGGATAATTTTGAAGAAAAGCGTAAACCATACTAAGGACCATGACAATCAAAAAAGCAGGGAGCGTAATGCCGATGACGGCTGCTACCGCTCCTCGAATGCCAGCCAGATGGTAACCGACTAAGGCTGACACGTTCACGCCTACGCCGCCCGGAGCCGCTCCGGAAATGGCAAGCAATTCTGTCATTTCGTCATCGGACATCCACTTGTTCGTTTCCACCACTTCTCTGTGAATGGCAGGCAGCATCGCATAACCGCCGCCAAAGGTGAGTGGGCTGATCCGCAAAAAAGTCCAGAAAATACGCATTAATTTAGAAAAGTTATATATTGGCATGTTGGTTGACCTCCCCTGCACTTGATTCTATTTTGAACTAAAGTCAGAGAAATGTCCAATCATTTTTACTAATCCCTTCCCTAAATCCCCCTTATAATGCAGGACAATTACGCACTTTCAAATCCGATCATCCCGATTAAAGATCTAAGTTTAATTTTTTTCGGAATAAAGGTGAGAGCTTGGTTCCAGAAGGGTAAGCAGACATAAGAACATCTTATATTCACAACGAAAGGAATGATGAGGGATGAGCCGAATGATACAAGCCTATTTTCACACCGAAAATCAAGCTGAGGACGCAAGGGTGCTGCTGCTGAAATATGATCCGAGACAACTTGAAGTTGGAAGATTGCCTGATGGCTACGGCGGCAGCGGGCGGCTGCTGCTTCCGATCATGGAAGGCGGCGGCTTGATAAGCGAAGTCAACGCGAACAACAAGTACGGCATCGTTGACGTGCTGCCGACTGCGGCTCCGGTGTCAGCCGGTGATTCGAACAACGGAGATGTCCATGCGCTGCATTATGTGCTTTCAGCCAAAGTCGCTGACGCTGACTATTCAGCCGCCGTGGAGGAGATACGCCGTAATTACGGCCATTTGGAGGAGTTCGACGAGTAGCGATTTACTTCTATTGCTAGCGCTAACGGACCGAGCAGGCTTTATCCGAAGAAAATCAGCTATTTATGAATACTAACGGACACCGAAGCAGTTATTCACGAAAAATCCGCGTAATTATGAAGTATATTAGTCTAGTAACGACTCTGGAGTCTGTTTTGATGAGAAGAAGCCCACTTATCGAAAATAACGACAATGAGGTCCGATATTGAGCTTAGAGGCTGCCTCAAGGTTGATTTGCCTTGGGACAGCCTCTTCTTCATGCGGCCTGCGTTTGCCGTTTTTTCATCGCATAATTCGTTAAATAGACACCGGTCACAATCCATACGGCGCCTATAAGATGATACAGCTGCAGCGACTCGCCCGTAAAAGCCGTGGCGAAAATCGCGCTGAACATCGGGATGAAATTCAGAAAACCTGCGCATCGCTGCGGGCCGGCCAATGCGATAGCGCGGTTCCAGCTTAGGAAAGCAACGATCGAAGCGAATAGTCCGATATAGATGAGTCCGGAAACGAGGCCCGAATTCCAAACAATCTGCGGGGATTTCACCGCCCATTCCATAAGCGAAAGCGGAATCAGCATCAGCAATGCGAAAGCAACCTGAGCCAGCAGCAAAGGGCTGGACGGAAACTGTCCCCCTGCCTTTTTCATCCCGACGGAATATAATCCCCAACACAAAACAGCTATCAGCATAAACAAGTCACCTTTATTGAAGGAAAGATGAAGCAGAGCGGACAAGCTGCCGTGACTGATGATCCAGCTTACGCCAGCCATCGAAATCAGAATGCCGGGCAATGCCGTCCACGCAAACTTTTCCCTCATCACCAGCCATGTTAAGACAACCACAATAATCGGTGTGGCAGAGTTCATTAAGGAGGCATTAATCGATCCTGTGTATTGCACAGCGATATAGGTCAGCGTGTTAAACCCGGCAACGCCCGTTGCAGACAGGAACAATAGCGTTTTCCAATGCTTTAGCAATTGCGCTCTTAACCGCCAAGTTTGCCTGCCATAGAAAGGCAGCAAACATAGAAAAGCGATGCCCCAACGCAGGGCAGCGAGCGTAACCGGGGGAATATGCAGGACAAGCGCTTTGCCCGCAACAAAATTGCCTCCCCATATACATGTGGCAAGCAATAAAAGTATGTAAGGTGATCGTCGTATCATGCCGTCTTGAGCTCCTTTAACGTTATCATCTTGGTCACTCATCTATCCATGATAACATATGACGGAATCGGCCGGGTGATGAGAGTGTTCGAATTGCTCCCAAAAAACAGGCTCGTTGACAGGTAGGATTCCTATCTATTACGATGACTAAGTATAATTATCCAGCGGTCATAAAACATATAGGAGACTTCCGCCATGCCGAATAGTTTTGTTTCTCATCTCTATTGCCCCAAATGCGCCTCACGTTACAACATCGAAGACAAGCATCAGCTTTGCCTCTGCGGTTCGCCGCTATTAGTCGCATACGATATGGAGCGTTTAGCCGGGTCCTTGACTCCCGCCATGCTGCGTGAGCGCGAACCGAGCCTATGGCGGTATCGCGAGCTTCTGCCGGTCATCCATCCGGAGCATATAGTTACGCTCGGCGAAGGCTTTACCCCGCTGCTGCCCATGCCAAGCATCGGCGCAGACATGCAGATTCCAGGTCTGCTCATGAAAGACGAAGGCTTGCTGCCAACCGGCTCTTTCAAGGCCCGGGGCGCAGCAGTCGGAATATCCAAAGCGAAAGAATTGGGTGTGCAGGAGCTCGCCATGCCAACCAATGGCAATGCCGGAGCCGCTTGGTCTTTGTATGCGGCCAGAGCCAAGATGAAATCCACCGTCATTATGCCTGTGGATGCACCGCTCATTACTCGCAACGAGTGCGCGATTTCCGGGTCCAACCTCTACCTCGTCGACGGGCTGATCAGCGATGCGGGACGGATCGTTGCGGATCTCGTCAAAGCCTACGGTCTCTACGACGCGTCAACGCTCAAAGAACCTTACCGTATCGAAGGCAAGAAAACGATGGGGTTGGAAATCGCCGAGCAGTTGGACTGGAAACTGCCCGATGTTATTTTGTATCCAACCGGCGGCGGTGTCGGGTTGATCGGCATTTATAAAGCGCTAAAGGAACTGCAAACCTTAGGATGGGTACAAGGCAAATTACCGCGGCTTGTCGCTGTTCAAGCGGAAGGCTGCGCTCCGATCGTGAAAGCTTGGGAGGATCAGGAGAAAGAATCACAATTTTGGGCGGAATCCAAAACGGTCGCCTTCGGCATTAACGTTCCGAAAGCGCTTGGCGATTTCCTAGTATTGGAGGCGCTGTATGCGACAGGCGGATGCGCGGTTTCCATTCAAGACGAAGAGCTGCTGCAAGAACAACAGCGGGTGGCGGAGCTGGAAGGGGCATTCGTATGCCCAGAGGGAGCGGCCACGTTCGCAGCCGCAAGAAAACTGAAGCAATCCGGCTGGATCGGAGACGATGAGATCGTCATCGCGCTGAACACGGGTGCAGGAATTAAATATCCGGATACCGTAACCGTGCAGGTTCCCGTGTTGCAACCCGGGGAGCGGATCACGAGATAAAGCCGGAGGTGAATTTGTATTGAATAAGACGCTATTGACGGACATGCAATTATTCGCGGCGGCACTCACACAAGTGAATGTCGCCGTCATCCAGCGAACCGCCGATGATATTCCTGTTTTTCTCGCAGTAGGTGTCATTAAAAGATACACGCCTTATGAGGTACAGGTCGGCGAATTCACTTATATACGGGAAGAAAGCGAATTTCGCGTTGAAGAGGAGTAAATCGGTAAACCCTCCATTTAATAGAATGACACATCACAATAAGAGCCCAATGGAATGATTTCATTCAAATAGCTGTACATGGCTTCTTTCTCGCGATTTTGAAGACTTCTTGTCGCATAAAAAGCAAAATAAATCACGCTCTCAGCTCTATCATATTTGACAAACGTTAACCGGCCGAATGGAAACAACCGATTAATCGCCTCAATAATGCCATATTGATTCAAATTTCTGCGCTTAGCGGTTTGGACTACGGCTTCCGGCATGACCTGCTCGAGCGGAACTTTATCCGTTTGCACCAAATGATAAGCTTTCACTTGGTAGCGAACGTACGGATATAAGTAACCGCTTGCAAATTGCTGCAGCCGCTCTGCGTCCTTTTCCGTTAAGTGCAGATCTTCATTCCATGCATAGATCGTCGCCTTATGCTTTTCCGTCGTATGAATCCGAACATATTTCAAATGCGGAAAACGATTTTTCACCAGCTGCTCCGATAATAAACGAGTTCCCATCTGTGATCACTCCTTCGGATGATTAGCCTGTCTCTGCCGCATATGCGGTAGAAAAAAGGCAGCTAACCTTTTTACGGTGACAAAGGTAGCTGCCTCATTCTTATTATCTTATTCCGGTACGGATAATTCAAGACCTCTCCGCAGGTTATCTTTTTAGCCTATTCGTTTAAGATATATCTGGCTACTATACTTAAATCCAGAATATCAATCACGCCGTCCGCGTTGACGTCCGCTTTGCTGTTCCAATTAGGATCGGCGCTCGTTTGTCCGTAGTGGGCGGCAATGAAGGCTAAGTCACCGACACTCACTTGACCGGAATTGTTAACGTCGTAAGCATGGCTTGTGTTCACCGAAGCCTGGAAGGCTGACAAGGCGGCATTCAGCTCAGCAACGGCTTGCGTAATTTCCGCTTGGGTGACATTTGGATTCGCTTGAACAGCCTTGGCCTTCGCAATGGCAGCTCCAAGCGCAGCTTTCGAGCCTACCGGATACTCTCCTTGACCGATGCCTTCCACCGCTTGTGCATAGCTTGTTTCTGCCGAGCTGATCAGCGCATTCAAGGATGACAAGTCCGCATACCGAATCGTAATTGGTTTACCCACAGATTGGAAGGTCGTTTCTACACCTTGGGCATTCGCGACCTGGGCTGAGCTGTAGACATTCGTATCAACCGTGCTGCTTACCGCCTTGGCTCTCAACTGAAGCGACACTAATTCACTGCTGCCCGTCACCCCGTAATCCGTTCCTAAACTAGCCAAAATGATTCGCACCTTGCCCGGCGTGCTGTACACATTGCCTACAACACTTACACCCTCTTGTAGTCCTGTTACTGACACATACTCGAAATATTCCGGATCGTAGGTAAAGCTCACATTTTGTGCGATGACCTGTTCTGTAATGCCAGTCAGCCCGTATTTGAGCGAAATCGTCTCGCCCGGCTTCAGCATGCTGCCGCCGCTTAATGTAACGCCCGCTTCCTGCAGATCGCCTGCAGGCACCGTAATGTTCGGCATTGGCGGCATGGTCATTCCGCCACCGAGATAATAGCCGACATGCGGCGGCTGATTGTAGGCGGTATTTTCACGGGCTACACCTAACCGGTAAACAGGATCGTGCATAAGCGTATAGAAGCGATAATCCGTTACGTCTGTTGTCATGTAGATGCGAAGCGCGCTGCTGTCTTCAAGCCGCCACATCGCTTCTTCGCGCCAGTCGCCGAATAGATCGGCTTGCAGCCCCGGATTCCCCTTTGTTCCATTGTTGGAGAAAGTTCCTTCTGCTATAAGCAGCGGTACCACACGTGAATTCTCATAATCCCATTTCAAAATGTTGCCTACGCCTGTTAAAGTCTTATCGTTGTACGTATGATCCAGCAGCTCGCGCTGCAGATCTCCGTCCCACCAAATGGCGAAGTTCGCAGGCGGGATATGAGTGGAAATCTCATTGCCCTTCACATCGTACAAGCCTCCTGAGGTGCTGTTCCAGCCCCCCGCATCAATAGCCCAAGACTCGGCTCCCTTATATCTTGGATCGATATCCGCGGAAAGACCACGGCCCACGTCATACGTTGTCGGTTTCCCCCAGATGAGCTCTCCTGTTCTCGCGTCGCGGAATTCCAAGCCTGCCGGGCTCGGCTTCTCCTCATGAACTTGAAAGACCTCGTACCCGGGACGATCCGGGTCCAAATCGCTCAGGTGCATCGCATCGCCATGACCTAACCCCGTCGTATACAAGCCTTTGCCATCGTGATCTACGGCCATCGCGCCATAAACAATTTCATCCTTGCCGTCGCCGTCTACGTCTGCAACGCTTAAGTTATGATTTCCTTGACCTGCATAACCGCCATTTCCGGGAGTGTCGGAATCGAACGTCCATACCTTGGACAGCTGCCCGTCTCTCCAGTTATAGGCGACAAGAACGGATCTTGTATAGTAGCCTCGCGCCATAATCAGACTGGGGCGCTCGCCATCCAGATAGGCAATAGCCGCCAGAAAGCGATCGACTCGGTTGCCGTAAGTATCTCCCCAGTTTCCGACTGTTCCCCTCGGAGGCTCGTAGGAGGTGGTAGTCAGCGTTTTGCCTGTGGCTCCCTCAAAAATGCTCAAGTACTCCGGTCCGGTTAAAATGTAGCCGGATGAATTGCGGTAATCCGCCGCACCGTTTCCAAGCACGACGCCGGCTCCATCGATGGTGCCGTCTGCTGTTTTCATCGCGACTTCGGCTTTGCCGTCCCCATCGAGGTCATACACCATAAATTGCGTGTAGTGAGCACCAGCGCGGATATTTTTGCCCAAATCAATGCGCCATAATTGCGTGCCGTCCAGTTTATACGCATCGATGTATACATTGCCTGTGTAGCCGGACTGAGAGTTGTCCTTGGAATTGGACGGGTCCCATTTCACGACATATTCGTATTGTCCATCGCCATCCAAATCGCCTACGCTGACATCATTCGCACTGTACGTGTAGGCGACGCCATCCGGTGTCGTGCCGCCCGCAGGCTTGTTTATCGGGATATCCAAATAATTCTTTGCCATGACAGTTGCGCTGCCTGAAGCCGTTTGTTCAATCCCGCCAATCACCGCTCGAACGGTATACGTCGATTCAGGCGTTCCGTCACTGTCCAGGAAGTTTGTGCTCGATGTGATCGGCGAGGCGTTAATTTTCCGGCCGTCCCGATACAAATTGAATGAAACGGTACTAGGTTCGGTGCCAAACAACCGCCAACCGACGTATACACCGTTACTCACTTTGATTGCGGTAAGGCCGCGTTCCAGGCGTTCCATTTGGCGCTTGAAGATTTTTTTGATCGGCGATGCGGCAAAAGGTGTGAGATCGGATAGTCCCGCCGTGCTTACCGCTGCAATTTTGTAATAATAAGGAACATTCGTTGTCACGGATCGATCTACATAAGTCGGCTCCGACGTTGCAGCAATTTTACTATAGGTCCCGGTCTCGCTTGCCGATCTGTATACATAGTAAATAGTTGCCCCGGCAGCAGCGTCCCACCCTAAGGTGACGGAATCTTCTGTCGCGTTCGAAACGATAAAATGAGCAGGAACAGCCGGTTTTTGACCCGACCCGTCGGCGACAGTGACCGTAAGCGGATCGCTTTTCGGAGATTCATAACCCCCGCTCGTGTTCGTCACTGTATAGGTGTAGGTTAAGCCAAGCTCCACAGAGGCGTCCGAATAGGCAGCTCCGCTCGTCGTTGCGATTTTGACATAGTCCGATTGGCCTTCCGCTTTCCTGTAAATGCTGTATTCGCTCCCGCTCTGTGCCGCATCCCAGCTTAGCTGCACGCTTGGTACGGGCGTTACGCTCACGCTTTCAACCTTGACACCCCGCATCACGACGGCAGGCGTGATTTCAATAGCATTCACTCGGCCGTCATTCCCGCCAATGTCAAAGTTCATCTGACCGTCCGCGACAGTTACAACTGCCGTAATGTCCTGGAAGCTGCCGCTGGCGGTATTGGTTGAGCCACGGTTTATGCCTTCAATCGTTACAGAGGTCTTATTGCTTGCGATCCCATCGCCAGCGCTTAATTTAACGAAATAATCCCCATTTTCCATATCGACTTTAAAAGAAAAGCTTTTATCAATCACAAAATCTCTTAAAAGATCGCTGTAAGCAGCCCCCCGGTCCCGACTGGCTATGACTTTGCTCAGCCCGTATCCGAGTGCGGTGGTGTACAACGTCGATTCGGAGACGCGCGTATATCCGGGAGCTACAGGGCTTGTCACCGTTCCAAAATCAAACAGATAGGCATGCGGAGCGGCATGGCCGGTCTGGGGAAGCAGCGCTGCGCTTGAAAACACGCTGCATGCCATCGTTGCGCTTAGCAAAAACGGAAGCATTTTTCTCATTTTCATTGTCGCATTCATCTACCTTTCGTTTGCAGCTTACAAGTCGTCGCCCATAATTAAACGAGCCAGTATAGAGAGATCCACAATATCGATCATTTTATCGTTATTGAGGTCATATTTCTTCCAATCTTCCCAATCCGGGTCAGCTTGCGATTTGCCGTATGCTTTGACCATAAGCGCCAAGTCGCCGATGGTTGTTTTGCCATCGTTTGTATAGTCGCCGACAACGCTTGTAACAACACTGTTACGGAAAGTCTGCAATTTAGCGGAAAGCTCGGCAATCACTTGATTAATAAGCTCTTGTCCGATAGTCGGATCATTGGCTGCTTGAGTCGCTTTATCAATAGCCGCCTGCAGGATCGCTTTGGATCCGGCTGGATATTGTCCGATATGACCGCCCTCAACAGCTGCGTTAATCACACCCTGCGCTTCTGCGATCAAGGCATTCAGCTGCGTTTTGTCCCCGGAACCGATTTGTACGGCGTACGAACTGCCTTGAAGCCGCTGCTCTGCGCCTTCTCTGTTCGCAACAGTCAGCGCTGAGACAGATGCAGTGCCAACTCCGGATTGCACGGAGGCTTTGGCGGTCAAGGCAATGCTAAACAACGGGCCGTTCGGACGCGCTTGTTTGTCTCCGAAGTGAACGCCAAGAATGCGAATCTTGCCAGGCGTTATTTTGTAATCGAGCACTTTGAAAGTGTCCGTGTCCAAAGAAACAGGAGGCGAATTGACGATATCCAGCTTCGACGTATCCACATCAATCGTGATATCTTCCGCTAAAACCTCCGAGGGTACATACTCTAAACCATAAGTAACGTTGAACGATTGACCCGGGGCGACAGCGTCAGGACCGCTTAATGATGCGCCTGCCACAAATGGCTTCATGTTCGGAATCGGAACCTTGGACCAATCCGTGTCAGAGGCAAAATAAAAACTTGTATACGCCGGTTGATTGTACGCCGTGTTCTGTCTGGCAATTTCAGCACGATACTGCGGATCATGCATCAATGTATACAGCTTGCGATTCGTTTCTTCTGTGCTCATATAGATTCGGATAGCCGAACTGTCTGTCTTCCTTACGAGCAATTCCTCTCTCCAATCGCCGAAAATGTCCGCAACCAGCGACGGATTCCCTTTCGTGGAGTTATTCGTCGTTGTTCCGGTAGCCGTCAGCGCTCTCGCTCCTCCCCACACATCAATCGTCGGTGTGGAGCCTTCCGCACCGTTCACAATTTGCGTCGTCATGTTGCCCGCCCATTTGATGCTCATATTTGTGCCCGGCATGGATGTTCCGAGCGTCGTGCCGTCTGCCATGCGCAGTGCAGTGGCCCATGTTTCTATGCCTCTTTTGGTCGTATCGACATCCCCGATCATGCCACGGCCTGTGTCTTTTCCAGTATAGGCGCCATAGATGGTTTCCCCTGTTTTCGCGTCACGCAAGGAATAGCCGTAAGGCACGCTTGTTGCACCCTCATGGACCATGAAAATTTCCAAGCCTGGACGATCAGGGTCAATGTCAGTGACATGAAGGGCGTCTCCATGGCCGAGAAGCGCATAAGTGCCCGCATTCGGTCCTGTGGAGATCGTATCGCCTGAGCTGTATAACAATGTGCCATCATGATCAATCGTCGAGGAGCCGTATACGATTTCTTGTTTGCCGTCGCCGTCCACATCAGCGCTGCTCAAAGAGTGAGCTCCCTGCGTGGTGAGCGAGGCGTAGGCTGGATTGGAGCCCGGTCTGCCGTGTGGTGTGTCATTGAATGGATTGGTCATTTTCACCCACCCGCTGTCAACGTACCAATATTCCTCTAAATGCTTGCCGTTCCAGCGGTAAGATACGATCGTACTTCTGGTATAGTAGCCTCTGGCAATAATCGCATACGGATTAGCGCCGTCCAGATAAGATACGCCTGACAAGAAACGGTCAACCCTATTAGCCGGTTCAATTCTGGCAAGTGCGTAATCTCCCCACATAAGTCCGTCGTCTTCACGGCCCGGCTTGTAGTGAATGGTCTCCAGCTCCTTGCCTGTCGCACCTTCAAATACGGTCAAATACTCAGGACCATCCACAATAAATCCTTCGAATTCGCGTAATTTGTTATTCGTGCTGCGGCTAGGGGCGTATACGTCCATAAAATAATCCGCTAAAAGCTTGGCATCCCCTACGGAAAGCGGATACGCATATTTTTTGGGAATGCCGAAGCATTCTTCCAATGTTTTAGGCCACGAGCCGTTAACTACCTCGGGATGCTTGTCCCAATTCATGAACATGCTGACCACGTGATTATAGTAGCCTGCGGCACTCAAACGATAATCGTCGGTGTTCGAGTAGCCTGCCGCAAGATCTTCGCCCGGCATCGTAATGTACTTCGTAGATGTGACATTCCCTTGCGCATCGTAATTGCTGATCTTCGTGCCCGGCGCTGTTTTGAACATCATTTCCGCTTTCCCGTCGCCATCGAAATCATAGACCATGAATTGCGTATAATGTGCTCCCGCCCGAACGTTTACCCCAAGATCGATGCGGTACAAAAGAGTCCCGTCAAACTTGTAGCAATCTACGTAGACATTGCCTGTATAACCTTTTTGAGACACGTCTTTGGAGTTGGAAGGGTCCCATTTGACGAAATATTCGTACTGGCCGTCTCCGTCCACATCGCCAACGCTCATGTCGTTCGCTTTGTACGTATAGGCTTCTCCTGCCGGCGTTACGCCGTCTGCCGGTTTTTTCAACGGTAAGTCGTAGAAACCGTTGGCCCACGGCGTAACGTATGCGCTTTTATCCACTTCTTTTCCGTTTGTAACCGCAGCAACGTAATACTTTGACGAAGATTTGCCTGAGCTGTCGAAATAATTCGTACTGCTATCAATCGTCGCAATCTTCACGCCGTCTCTATACAGATTGAAATTTCTCCCTGTTAGCCCTGTGGCAGAGTACCCTGTCACCTCATTGCCGAGCAGCCGCCAACTAAGAAACACACCGGTGCCTTTCACAACGGCCGTCAAGCCACGATCCAAATACTCCAGTTGTACTCCTGTTGAGGGTGATGTTGACACCTGATTGCCCAACTGCTCATTGGCTGCTGCTGTTCCGACCATGCCGCTGAACAAAACCATACAGCCCGTTGTGATAGTAAGCGCTTTCTTTGCGATGTTGGATTTTCTTTTCGCCATGCTTTTAGTCACCATCCTTATCGGTTATGAAACTTCTGTTTCGACATAATTCGATACAATATGTTTCTAGATTTGATGCTCAAGATTTTTTTGTGAAATACAACATTGGAAGCACTTTATGCCGCACTTCTTGAAAGAGCGATTTACAAATCCCCTGCGGATATTAGCTCGATGTTATCCTATCTGTGCAGTTGCAGCCTCCTCTCACCGTTGCTTCGTAACTCCATGACTCGTCCATGTTTCTCACTACCTCTAAAATGATACATTGTGTATTTTTTATTTACCAAATAAAAAACCGTTATTTTTGTTCAAGAAACAGTCATATTCCCTGATTGTTAGACAGGACAACCTGAGAACGTAAAGAGGACAACCTGAGAATGTAAAGAGGACAACCTGAGAATGTAAAGAGGACTATCTGAGAATGCAAACACAAATAGAACCTAGCCTGCGGCTAGGTTCTTGTCTTAACTCGTACGTTAGAGCGTGGGGAGGGAGATGGATATAGTGCTCCAGCCTTTTCTTAGAATCGTATGTTCTTACTCCGATTCGGTTGAAGGAATGGTACGTCTCATCACGCTTCGGACACAACAACTGTTATTTTCGCGATAAGCGTCGTATCTCTCTGCTAACGGACATCAGAGGCTGTATCTGCCGATTTCGTAGCGAAATCAGTCCCCAAATGAGCAAATAACAGCGCTGGTGTCCGCTGCATGTTAGTGAGGGTCTTCTTCCATCGAATAAGGGCCTCTCTGTCCGTCTTGAAAATCCAATCCTTCCTGCCTGCCTAATGATGAATAAGATCCCAAACATGTACCTCGCTATTCAATAGGGAGCTCCATTCCCTTATTTGAGCAAAAATCAGTTCTCTACTCTCGACTTCTCAAGCTTCTACTTCTACTTCTACTTCTACTTCTACTTCTACTTCTACTTCTTAACGTTACTTTCAACACTGTGCTCTATCCTACAAATCTCCACTCACCTTAACTCTCTGCTGCATCCAACATTTCCCAGTACTCAAACACGTTAGAAGTTAGTCTCCTACTGGCCCTCATTGGACGAAATCCAATGTAATCGCCTTGCAGACGTGCTTTTTCTCCGTTTCATTGGATGGATTCCAACGAGAGCGGCTAAAATGGCGCTAATACTATCCAAAATTCATCACTTCGTTGGATTTTTTTGTCCAGTGTAATTAGCAGTAGGCGTCCAAAATCGCATGTTCGTTGGAATTCATCCAACGAGCCTGCGTCTCCTCTGGCGTTGCTCCCCGTACGTTGTACTTTATACAACGATTAGGGTTCTTTTCGGGGCCAAACTAACTCTTCATTGTATAAAATACAATGATTCTCCTTCAAATACGCCGAACACACGGCCACAAGGATCATATGGTTGCACATACTGCAACATAGCCTCCAGCCCCAGCGTAAAAAGGCGCAAATGATTGCACATAGTGCAACATCAGCGCCAGAAAACCTTACAACTTCAGCTACTTCTACTTCTGCTTCTGCTTCTGCTCCTACTTATGCTTCTACTCCTGCTTCTGCTTCTGCCTCTACTTCTACTTCTACTTCTACTTCTACTTCTACTCCTGCTTCTGCCTCTGCCTCTGCTTCTACTCCTGCTTCTGCCTCTGCTTCTACTCCTGCTTCTGCTTCTGCTTCTGCTTTTGCTTCTGCTTCTTAACATTACTTTCCACACTGTGCTCTCTCCTACAAATCTCCACTCACCTTAACTCTCTGCTGCATCCCGCATTTCCCAGTACCCAAACACGTTAGAATTTAGTCGCCTACTGGCCCTCAGTGGACGAAATCCAATGTAATCGCCTTGCAGACGTCCTTTTTCTCCATTTCATTGGATGGATTCCAACGAGAGTTGCGCTAACTCTAATATCATCCGAAATTCATCACTTCGTTTAATTTTTTGTCCAATGTGATTGGCATATTAACATCCAAAATCGCATGTTCGTTGGAATTCATCCAACGAGCCTGAGTCTCCTCAGGCGTAGCTCCCCGTACGTTGTACTTTATACAACGATTAGGGTTCCTTTCGGGGCCAAACTAACTCTACATTGTATAAAATACAATGATTCTCCTCAATTTCGCCGAAAACACGGCCACAAGGGATCAAATGGTTGCACATAGTGCAACGAAGCCTCCATCCACAGCGTAGAGAGGCGCAAATGATTGCATAAAATGCAACATACGCGCCAGAAAACCTTACAACTTCAGCTCCGTGACAGCCTCCAACCATATCCCAGGGCCCCTTATTTAATCCCTGCCCGCACAGAAGCCAGTTTAAGCACCCAAAATCACATGTTCGTTGGAATTCATCCAACGAGCCTGCGCCACCTCTGGCGTAACTCCCCGTACGTTGTACTTTATACAACGATTTGGGTTCTTTTCGGGGCTAAACTAACCCTACATTGTATAAAATACAATGATTCTCCTCAATTGCGCCGAATACACAGCCACAAGGGATTAAATGGTTGCACATAATGCAACCAAGCCTCCATCCGTAGCGTAAAAAGGCGCAAATGATTGCACAAAGTGCAACATAAGCGCCAGAAAACCTTACAACTTAGGCTGCATATCAGCCCCCAACCATATCCCCGAATCTCTTACTTCCCTGCCCGCAATGAAGCCAAATAAGTCCGCATTACATGCTCCGCTTTTTGCGTCAGCAGCCCAGCAGTCCTGTCCATCGCCTCCTGCAGCGACATCGGCCCGTTCACGATACTATGGATGCTCGTGATGCCATACTCGAAGAGGACTTCCACGCCTTGTCCGATAGCACCGCTCAGCACAACAACAGGCACGCCCTTCTTCTGAGCAGCTTGAGCGATGCCCATTGGAGCTTTGCCAGAAGCAGTTTGCGCATCTGTCCGGCCTTCGCCCGTAAACACAAGCGAGGCACCTTGCAGATGCTGATCAAACTTGCACGTTTCCATCACAATCTCAACACCGCGCCGCATTTTGGAGGGGAAAAATGCTTGAAACGCGCCTCCCAGTCCACCTGCCGCCCCTGCGCCAGGCACATTATGAACGGCGATGCCCGTATGAGCCTCCATAAGATCCGCCCAATGTCGAAGCGCCTTATCAAGCTCTTCGACCATCTCGGGACTCGCCCCCTTCTGCGGCCCGAACACATAGGACGCTCCTTGCGGGCCAACGAAGGGGTTGACCACATCAGACGCAATCGTGAAAGACGATTGTGCAATTCGCACATCCCAATTAGCGGCATCAATGCGGCTAATTTGTGTAAGACCTTGCGCCCCATACGAGACAGGCTGCCCGTCCGCATCCAAAAGCCCTAACCCGAGCGCTTGGAGCATACCGCTGCCACCATCGTTGGTTGCACTGCCGCCGAGCGCCAAAATAAACTTGCGATACCCGCTATCCAGCGCATGCCGAATGAGCTCCCCCGTTCCGTAGGTCGTCGCTAGCCAAGGATTTCTCAGCTCCTCACGGATCAAAATGAGCCCGGAAGCCGCTGCCATCTCAATGACGCACGTTTCTTGATCGCCGAGAACGCCGTATTCGGCTGTCACCTCATCTAACAGAGGGCCGCGAACAGGCACTCGGATTGTCGTCCCCTGCGTCGCGCCGATCAGACTATCGACCGTTCCTTCTCCGCCGTCAGCCATCGGCACGAGCACGGTTTTCGCGTCGGGAGCCGCCTTTCGAATGCCTCGCTCGATCGCAAGAGCGGCCTCTTTTGCGCTTAAACTGCCCTTAAATGAATCGGGCGCAATGACAATTTTCACAGACGTCCCCTCGATCCCGGTCACATTTGATTAAAGTCTGCTGATCAATTTATATAACGCATGCGTACCGCTGTCTTCCTCACCGCTCGCAGCCAATTGTTCGTAGAGAGATTCGGCCAACGCAAGCCCTGGCAGCTTCGCATTCATTTCTTCAGCGGATTGAAGCGCGATTTTCATATCTTTAATAAAATGTTTGACATAAAAACCGGGCGCGAAATTCCCGGCAATCATCCGGGGTGCCAAGTTGCTTAACGACCAGCTGCCCGCGGCGCCCGATTCAATGCTTTTCAGCACAGTGGCAGGATCCAGCCCTGATTTTTCCGCATAGACAAGCGCTTCGACCACACCCATCATATTGCTGGCAATGGCGATTTGATTGCACATTTTGGTATGCTGGCCTGCGCCTGCTTCCCCTTGGTAGACGATGTTCGTACCCAGCTTTTGAAACAATGGCAGCACAGCATCAAAAGCTTCGCGCGAACCCCCCACCATAATCGACAGTCTCGCTTCTTTCGCCCCGACATCTCCGCCGGAAACCGGCGCATCGAGCGCATACATCCCGCGGGAACGAGCCTCCGCTTCAATCCGCTGGGCAAGCTTCGGGGAGGACGTTGTCATGTCTATGACATAGCTGCCCAGCTTGGCGTTCTGCAAAATCCCATTTTCGCCCAAATAAATTTCTTCCACATCGCTTGGGAAACCAACCATTGTAAGAATAACATTACACTGCTGCGCCAAACTCCCGGGAGTTTCTGACCAGTGAGCACCTCGATCGAGGAGCTCTTGCGCTTTGGATTTTGTCCGTGAAAACAGGTGAACCTGGTAGCCTGCCTGCATGAGATGGCCTGCCATACTTTTGCCCATAACGCCAGTTCCTATAAATCCAACAACGGTTTGTGCCGGATGAATGACCACACAGAAAACCACCTTTCTAAAATCAACATGTTCTTGTTGCCCGAAATGATGCCATTTTTCAGCCAATACTCCTAACTTAACATCCTCTTCAGGCTAGGTCAATGTAAGGTGTACAGCATTCGCCGCTGCAGTCCAAGCACCCCATCACGAAACAGGGAAGTATGAAAAAAAGCCGCTTCGATACAGGGTATCGGGCGGCTTTTTGAAGTTAGGCTAACGGACAGAGCAGTCTTTATTCAAAAGAAAACTAATCCTATATTCCTTTGAAGGAGAAAGAATACGCATAGGTACGGTTAGCAAACAGCGTGAACTCCGGATGCGTTCTTGCTCCCCAGCTGTCATCCCCGCCAACGCCCATTTGCTTGTAATTGACGCGGAGCACGACTTTATCGCTGACAGGCAGCTTATACGGGTGGTCATGAGCTTCTAATTCCGCTGGCGAATACGGCAGTGCATTCAACTCGACCGTAGGAAGTCCGGTAATGCGAAGACCGCGGCCCTCGTCATTCGTTACTGTCGCCCAACGTACATCCGTCTTATTGCCGCATTCCTGCGGGCGTAAATACGGAACGAACTGTTCCTGCACGGTCCCGCTGTGCAAGGCCAGCTTAGCACCTGTCGCACGATCCCAATGATTCTCATGTGGGCCGCGTCCGTACCAGCTTAATTGCCCGAAGGAGCGGTCCAATTCGAACATCACGCCGACTTCCGGAATTTCTGGCAGATTAGCGCCCGGAACAAGCTCCATGCGCAGTTCCACTTCCCCATTCGGCGATACCGCGTACACCAGTTTCACTGTTGAAACCGGCTCTGTGGCAAGCGCATAATCAACATGCACTTCCGCGCGCCCGTCAACAGCGGACTTTGCTTGCAAGGATTGCAGCGTTCTGCCGCTGCCCGCTCCTTGCCACGGCGCGCATCGAATAGGATGCTGGTTGCCCCGGTCGTTATCCGTATACGCGCGCCAGAAATTAGGCGCCGGTCCTGTCCGGAACAGCTCGGTACCCTCATACTCGTAAGAGACGATATCCCCTGTCGCCGCAAGGAATCTAAGCGAGAAATGGCTGCCTTTCAGCGTTACTGCATCAGGCGTAAAGGTCACTTGCACAGCTTCAAGCTCCGCTAACGCCGCAGCCGATTCCGCCTGTGCAGTCACCCCGGCATGCGCCCATGCCCTACGGACAGGCAGTACGAACTGTTCCCAAGCGATTTCGTGCCCTTTGGGAGCCCATGCCGTGTCGTCTTTGAGCTGCAAGCTAATCGTCAGCACGAACTCGTCCTGAGGCAGCACCGCCTCCGCCGGCTCCAAGGCAAGCTCAATTGTCGCTGTTTCTCCTGGCTTCACAGCAAATTGTCCTTGCTTCTCTTCGCCAACTAAGACACCGTTACGCGCAATGGTCCATACCCAATTATACTCGCTCAGATCCGTGAACAAGTGCTGATTCGTTACCGACACCAGCCCTTTAGCTATATCCAGAGCTGTGATTTTCACATTCTGATAGCATTTCTTTACTTCATATATTTTCGGCGATGGCGTGCGATCTGCGAAAATCAATCCATTGCCGCAGAAATTGCCGTCATTCGGCGTATCCCCGAAATCCCCGCCATAGGCTTGATAACTCACGCCTTCCGGAGTTGTCTGGCGGATCGATTGATCGATCCAATCCCAAATAAAACCGCCTTGAAGGATCGGGTACTGATCAAAGAGCTCCCAATACTTATGCAAATTGCCGCAAGAATTCCCCATCGCATGGCTGTATTCGCATAAAATGAACGGCTTCTTCGGTTTATTTTTGGCGTATTCTTCGATTTTCTCAATTTTGGAATACATTTGGCTTTCGATATCGGAGGCAGCCTCCGAGGCGCGGCAGTGAAAAATCCCTTCATAATGAACCACACGGGATGGATCGGCCTCGCGGAGAAAGTCATGCATTTTAATAAAATTGTCTCCGCCCCATGATTCATTCCCCAGCGACCAAATCACGATCGAAGGATGATTCTTATCTCTTTGCATCATGGAATTCGCCCGGTCCAGAACGGCTTCCGTCCATTCAGGCTTGCTTCCCGGAACGGTGTCGCCTTCTTCCTCTTGACCGTAGCTCCAGGAACCGTGCGTTTCGAGATTCGTTTCATCGATGACATATAGTCCGTACTCATCACACAGCTCATACCAACGGGAATTATTCGGATAATGAGAGGTGCGCACCGCATTGATATTATACTGTTTCATCAACAAAATATCCGCAACCATGCTGGCGTTATCGACAGAACGGCCGCGATCCGTATCAAATTCATGCCGGTTAACGCCTTTAAATACAATGCGCTCGCCGTTGATTTTCATCAAACCGTCGTGAATTTCGAACTTACGGAAGCCTACCTTGCAGCTCTCCGTTTCCAGCAGTGTTCCGTTCTCGTCCCTCAAACTCAAAACAAGCGTGTAAAGATAAGGCTTTTCCGCGCTCCAAAGCTCAGGACGCTCCACCTTGACCGACAGCTCCACTTCCTGGCTCTCAGTGCCGCCAACTTCGACTATCGCAGACAAGGGCGCGTTCCATAACGGTTTGAGCTCACGATCATATAAAACAGCTTCTACCCGGCGCGTCCCCGTGCCAAGGCCGTCATAGTTCGAGACCTTCGCCTGAATGCGCAGCTCCGCATGTTCGAAAGCATCGTCGAGATCTGTCAGCACTTTGAAATCCGCAATATGGGTGAGAGGCGTGGTATAGAGATAGACGTCGCGGAAAATACCGCTTAACCGCCAGAAATCCTGATCCTCCAGCCAGCTTGCATCGCTCCAGCGGTATACTTCAACCGCGAGCTTGTTCTCGCCTTCCACCAAATAGGGCGTAATATCAAATTCCGCAGGTGTGAAAGAATCTTGGCTGAAGCCAACCAATTCACCGTTCACCCAAACATAAAAGGCGGACTCAACGCCCTGAAAGCTCAAATAGACAGGCTGCTCGGCCCATGACACCGGAACCGTGAAGCTGCGGGAGTACGAACCGACAGGATTATATTTGACAGGAGCAAAAGGAGGTTTCAGATCCTCATGTCCTACCCAAGGATAAATCAAATTCGTATATTGCGGGAAGTCGAAGCCCTGGAGCTGCCAATGGGATGGCACCGCAATGTCGGACCAGCCGCTGCAATCATAGCCAGTTGTATAAAAATCTTGCGGACGTCCCTGTGCATTCTCTGCAAAATGGAACTTCCAAACGCCATTCAGCGATTGGTACGAAGCGGATGCTTCACGCACACCGGCAAGCGCTTCAGCTTCCGTATGGTAAGGCATCAATGTTGCATGCGCTTCCAGCCGGTTCAATTGAAAAATCTGTGGATTATTATTCCATTCCGGAAAGCCGTTTGCGGGCGGTGTATAGACGAACTTGTCAGCCATCGGTTAAAACCTCGCTTCTTGTGGGTTGTATTATTTTCATCAACGATGTATTTATTGTACAGGACAATAATTTCTTTTAAAATATAAGATACTACGCATGGCATATTAAAAAATGAAAGAGATGGCTGTCCTAAAGATGACTCAAGACTACAGAAAATTTTTCGTCATTACGGAAACGGACCGGAAGCTGCCGCTAATCCTGGAAACGGTCGGGTACGAGAATCAGCAGCTGTATTACAAGCGGGAAGAAGGCTATCCCTGCTTTCACTGGCTGCAAACGGTCGAAGGAGCCGGGGAAATTATCCTCGATAACTCATCGGTCAAACTTGGCGAAAATCAAGGCATGCTGCTTGCCGCGGGCGTTCCGCATGAATACAAAGTTCTTTCGCCCAAATGGTCAACCTGGTATGTAACCTTTGACGGCGCACTCGCCGCCTCCATCGTCTATGCCTTGGAGATTCCGTTATCCACACAGATCAGCTGGGGGTCGGATACTCCGCTTGCCGGCATTCACAACTATTTTTACGAAAAATACCGATACAGCTATGATTTCACCGGAATGAACGGTTCGCTTGAAGTTTATCAATTCCTTACGCTGCTGAAAAATCACGGAAACATCAACAAAAGCGCCTCCTTCTCCCAAAGCCACCAGCGGTTGCTGCCGCTATTGTTTCAGTTGGAGATGAACTTCGCTTCCGCCGAGGTCGGCCTTACGTGGATGTCGGAGGAGCTGGGTGTCAGCCCGCAGCACGTCAATACGCTGTTCCGCAAAGCTTTTGGTCTCTCTCCGTATCAATACCTGCTGCAGCTGCGGCTTCAGAAATCCAAGGAGCTCCTGATTACGCAGCAGAGCCGGACCATCAAGCAGATTGCGGAAGCAACCGGCTTTCTTGATGCTTCGCATTTTATCTCAACCTTTCGAAAAACCGTCGGATTAACGCCTGAAGTATTCAGAAATCAATATAATAACAATCATATAGAAAAAGGATAGAACGAGTCGCCTCGTCTATCCTCACGTATGCTTCTTTTATTCAGGATTTAATGATTGGGTACAAACTCACTATGAACCTCAATGAGCTTTCGGACGAAAATCTCAAAATCATTTTTACTAGACGAAAATTTGAAATCGGTTACACCTGTGTTGAAATCAATCACGGTAAGCGCCACTCGGTTCTGTGGATATTCTGGGATCGGCTCGGAGGCAAGAGTAATATTTTTGAAAGGGTAAATGGACGTTTCACCGTACAAACGCAGCACAGTCAGATGATCATCTCTCAATTCCAACGAAATCTGTTGATCGGAATCAGTGAAACTTTTCAGTGTACTCATCCTTTATCAATCCTCCTCTTGTCCTCTATTTTACTCTCAAATGGCAAGATAAAGAAGCCCAAAACGAAAAAAAATCCCTATTTATTTCCTGTTTAAAAGCTTGTACAGGCGGGTAAATGAGTGTAGGGCTGAACGCCGCTTTTTACAACGCTACGGAGGTGCAGAACATGAGCACAACGATTTTACTATCTGAACGAAGGGGTCCTGTGAAAAAAATGCGAGAACAAGGCCATATTCCCGCTGTCGTCTACAGCTCTCGTATGGATTCCGAGCATGTCACCGTCCCGGAAAAAGAAATCCGCGCATCGCTGAAGCGCAATCCGCATGCTATTCTGAAAGTTGCCTTGCCTTCCAAAACCAAAGAATCCGTCATCGTCCATCACGTTCAAAAAGATTCGCTGACGGGCCAATTGCTGCACGTTGATTTCTTGCAAATTAATATGAAAGAAAAGCTAGAAACGTCGATCGCCGTCCACTTGGCAGGTGAGGCTAAAGGCACGAAGGAAGGCGGCATCCTCCAAATAGAAACGCACGAAGTCATGATCCGCTGCATGCCGAACAAGCTGCCCGAATCTCTTCCGCTGAATATAAGCCAGCTGAACATAGGCGAGCATCTCACCGTTGCCGATCTCAAGGTTCCTAAGCACATTGAGGTACTTTCCGATCCTGAGATCGTGCTTGTTACGGTTCTCGGCGTGCAGAAGTTGGACGTGTCCGCCGAACCTGCTGCACAATCGGAAGCCGATTCTGAATAGTTAAGGATATGAACAGAGGCCGCCCCATAAGTCATAGAAATGACGGGGCAGCCTCTTTATTTGATAACGTTTCTATCCTGCTTTTCCAAATGCATGCATCTGATTGCTCATGACTTTCGAAACGATTAATTTATGTTGTTCGGCTCTAGCTACAATCACTTGCAAACTATTGCGTATTTCTAAAGCTTCATCCAAGTATTCCCTATCACCAAAAATCTCGTACAGCCTCATATAATCATTATACTCATCCAACCATTGATCGAAGTAAGAAGATGTCAAATCTATCAACTCCCTTAGTTCCATGATAGAGCAAAATGATTAATTTATTATTAGGAATAGATTAATTTTTCTTAAACAACATCAAAAAACCGCCAAACGCTTATGCAGCGTATAACGGTTCTCAGCCTACTCTATTATATCTTCCTTCTGCGCAAAGCCTATACCGCAAATGATCAAGACGGTTAGAAATAATAGCACACCTAACACATCCCACCATAAACTGTCCGCAACGTTAGGAAGAGTGCCTATGCCTAAAATAAGTGCAGGTGCGAACCACAACATTTTTTCCAATATTCCCCGAAGTGCTTTTAGTCTTTGCAAGATGTACGACCCCTATATGCTGCAGTATGTTGTTCGGACCTGACACCGTATACACTTCGAAGTGGGCTTATCATTTCTGACCGTCCCAACGGCTCAAAAATCCATCCAATTTGTGGAATCATACAGGCAACAACATTCAGGGATTTTAGTAAAAAAAAGGACCGAGGATATTAGTATATCCTCCGCCCCATTTATCATTACTGATATTTTTGTATAAATGCAATGGCGCTGGCAATATCTTTCTCAGGCTGCTCCCCGACTTCGCGCTCAATCGTCAGATAGCCTTTATATCCGATGTCCCGCAGCGCTTGGAAGTAACGCGCAAAATCAACATGGCCTTCTCCAAGCGCCAGCTCGCGATAATAAGGACCGGACGTCGCGGCCTCGGCGATCTGCTCATGACTCATCGGCTTATACCCCAGCGAGCCATAAATTTCGCGCGGATCGGCTTGTCGCAGACGAACTCCGTCTTTCACATGCGTATGAACAATATAGTCCTTCAACGTAATAACGCCTTGAACCGGATCATCGCCTGTAACCATGACCATATTGGCCGGATCAAAGTTTACCGAAACCCCGTTGGTAGAGAGGGAATCCAGAAAGCCCTTCAGATGAGCGGCTGTTTCCGGACCGGTTTCGATGGCAAAGTAGGCATCTAAACTTTTGGCATAAACGCCTAATTCTTCACAAGCGCGGTGCATCGTTTCGTAAATCGGATCGTTTGTTTGCTCAGGTACGACACCGATATGAGTTGTGACAACCTTCGTGCCCAGATCAACCGCAAGGTCGAGAATACGCTTCGATTTCTCAATCTTCGCTGCATTCGCAGAGGCATCCTGGAAGCCATGACCGCCCAAGTCTCCGCACAGAGCGGAAATCTCAAGACCGAGTGAAGCAATGTAGTCTTTCAGCTCCATGCGTGCTCCAGCCGTTAAATTCGCCGGGTCCATCTCGCCGGATACGGCGTAAATTTGCACGCCGTTCGCTCCAAGCTCCTTCGCTTTCTTCAAACCGTCACGCACGCCCAGACGGAGACTGTCCACCATGATACCGATTGGATTCATCCTAATTCGTCAACACCTTTCGCAATACTTTTGCTTGCTGCCTATTCCATATCTTCCCATAATCTTTTAATATTTTGCAACCCGATCAACGTGCCCGTTTTGCACTCTTCCATCCCTTCGAATTCCAAGGAAATGTAGCCGTCATAGCCAGAGCTTTTGATAACGCGCAGCACTGCTCGCATATCGATATCGCCATGTCCCGCAATAGCCCCGCGCAAATAATTGCCCTGCAAGGTCTGGAACCAGCCTTGACCCGGATTTTGGTGCGACGGACGCAAATAAAAGTCTTTCACATGAACCATTGAAGCGAAAGAAATGTTATTCTTCACCGCGGCAACCGAATTCTCGTCGGCACACATGAAATTGCCTACATCCAAAGTTGTCCGGAAATTCGGACGGTCTACAGTTTGGATTAACGCTTGAACCCGGTCGCTCTGCTGGACAAAGTAACCATGGTTTTCAACACTAGTCGTGATGCCGTAAGTCAGCGCATAATCGGCGATTTGACGGCAGGCCTCAGCCATACGCCCAAGCTCCCTGTTGAAATTCGCGATGGAGCGGTCCGCGCTTTGCGCAACGTCATGCCGCATTTTTTTGACGCCAAGTCTAGCGGCAAGATCGACTTCACCTTTGACCCGCTCAATTTCCTTGAGGTAAGCCTCTTCGGAATCACTCAAAAAATTAGCGCCAATCGCGTAATTGGAAATTTCGATGCCGCGCGACTCCGCCTTTTGCCGAATCTGGTCAGCCAGTTCGAAATTACCCGGTAAATCAAAGCCCAGCGGCACAATTTCCACATGCTCGCCGCCTTGATCCGCGATCCAGTCAATGACCGCCATTATATCCATTTCGCCGGACTTCAGCGCTTGAAATAAACTATACGTACTAACCCCTAATTTCATATAAGTACCTCCATGCTTGTTCCCAACGGACTATAATTTAATTTCTTGACCTTTGGCTGCCGATTCATAAATGCCGCACAAGATTTTCATCATGTTAACCCCGTCTTCGACAGGACTAATCGGCGCATTCCCCGTTTGACAGCTCTCGATAAAGTGATTGATTTCATTTTGAAAAGCTTGCGGCACATTGATCGACTTGGCATCCGTTTGCGGGGATACATTCAAGATCGTATCATGCATTTCCGTTACAAAAACGAGCTCAGGCTCGATTTCCACGCCGCCTTTATCTCCGTACAGCTTAACTGCGATCTCATCCTTTTTGGCATGCAGCGTAAAGCTGACATCGACGAGGAGGGAAGCTCCGTTTTCAAAGCGGATTAAAGCGTTTGCCATATCTTCAACCGTATTGTGATCAACATCATAATCGGCTGCTTTATAGAAGGAAAGATTGCGCACATTCGCACGGTTGCCAAGCTTATTATACGTATTGCCGCTGACGGAAACCGGCTTCGGTCTGCCCATCAAATACCAGCACAGGTCGATGACATGCACACCGATATCAATCAAAGGTCCGCCGCCGGAGCGCTCCGAATCCGCAAACCAGCCGCCCGGATTGCCTAAACGGCGAAGACAGGAGGCTTTGGCATAATAAACTTCGCCTAAGTTATCGTTGTCTACAAATGTTTTAACGAGTTGGGCATTGGCGTCGTATCTGCGTACGAAACCTACCTGCAGCGTTTTTCCCGTTTCATGCACGGCCTCTTGAATGCGCAGCGCTTCTTCAACAGTTTTGCACAGCGGCTTCTCTACCAAAACATGCTTGCCTGCGCGCAAAGCCGCTATGCTGATTTCGGCATGCGTATTATTCCATGTGCAAATGCTGACGGCATCGATCTCAGGATTGGCTAGCAGCTCGCGATAGTCGGTGTAGACATGCTCCAGGTTATACTTTGCTGCTTTTTCCTCTGCTCTTTGGCGATTTAGATCGCATACGGCGTATAAATTGGCGTTAGCTTGCTTCGCGTAAGACTCAAAGTGCATTTCGGAAATCGAGCCTGCTCCGATGACACCAATATTCAACTTGTTCGTGCTCATAGCGAATTCTTGCCTCCCTTGGTTGTCTCATAGACTCAGGATAGCATGCTTTCAGCCGAGGTAGAATGTATAGAATGAGCAAGTGCATGGACTATATGTTCAAAATAAAAAGAAGACCTGGCGAGATAAGCATCGCCAAGTCCCTATCACATCCGCGCCATCCGCGCGTCCGTTCGGCTCCCTTGTTCTTTTAGCATAAAGAAAATATTGATAAGTCCAAACAGCAGGAAGGCGATCCAAGGAAGCGCGCTCCAGCCAAGCACCGTTCCCAAATCGTACAAATAACCGCCGCCTACATTACCGATCATCGCACCGATCGACAGGGCAAAGCTGTTAAAACCGAAATAGCTGGCTACACTTCCGGTCCCGGCAAACTCGGATACCATCGTATTCATCATCGGCTGCAGAAACACTTGTCCAATCATAAACGCAATGACCCCCGCATAAATCCCGACCATGGAACTTGTCACTCCGATCGTGAATAGCCCTGACGCAAGGAGCAGCGTCGCGAGCGACAGCACGCCGAAGGGCTGCATTTTGGCATGGCCCAGCTTGGCAAACGGCACCTGCAGCAGCACCATCAGGGCGGCGCCGCAGGAGTAGATTAGGCCGATATTAGCTCCGGGGGCAATCTGATTCACGCGAAACGGAACGGCAATATACAGCTGTGCGACGAGCGACCACGACATCATGGTGAACACCATAAAGCGGCGAAAGGGCCGGTTTTGAAGCACTTTTTTCATCTGCGTCCACATTCGGGCGTCCTGCAGCTGCATCCCTTCCTTATTAATATGCGGCAATAGAAACAGACTCAGCAAAAAAGAAAAGACAAAGATCAGCGTCGCCGTCAGGCTGACATATTTGAAATGGAACCCCATGAGCAGAGCGCCGAGAACCGGTCCCACGACAAATCCCATGTTGCTAAGCATTTCGCGAATCGCATACACCGTGATCCTGTTTTGCGGCGTCGAGAGCGCTGCGTAGTACGCATAACTCGCCGGTTGAAACAGCGCTGCGCCTAGCCCGGAGAAGAAGCACGCGATAATCAACCCCGGCACATGACTGACGAAGCCGAACATGCCGAAACCAAACGTGCGGATGAACAACCCGATCATAATCGTCCGCTTATAGCCAATCCGGTCGGCAATTGTGCCGCACAAGGCAGAAAGGCCCTGCTGGCTAAAGCTGCGAATCGCCGAAATCACACCGACGATCGTCACGCTTAGCAGCAAATCGTGCAGCAAGTAAGAGGCGAGCAACGGAATCATCATATAGAACCCGACCGCCATGCTGAACGTATTCAGAAACATCACCCAAAAGGGCAGCTTGATGTCCGATAGCTTTTTCCATAGATGCATCCTCATATCCTCGTTTCCATCTGCGTTGTGTCAATCCACAACACGATACCCGATTCTAATACGATTGCATAGGGACTTTCTTTGTATAGACTTGGGTATATTATGGGCTGTCCGAGGAGGAGTTGGGGGATATGAGGAAGGCAGATGTAGATAACTGGAAAATTTACCTTTAAATTACTCGAATGGGAATCTCGTAGGAAAATAGAAGAATAACCTCCCTTTAATTCCACCGGACTTCGTAGATTCCCGCGAAATCGGTGCAAATAGAAGGAGGTTTGCCAGTTAATTGGTTCTAACAAGCTTCTGCAGTCAAATTAGAAGGAATTTCTCCCATAATTTCACTTATAAGACTATGGCTACGGAATGAGCAGGATTTTCCCCGTGCTCTGTCTGCTCTCAATCACGCGGTGAGCCTCAGCGCCATCCTTCAGAGGGAAAGTTGTTATCCCGCCCAACTGAATAATGCCCTCGCGCAGCGCCTGGAACAGCGCCTCTGCCCGCTCGATTCGATTAGCCAGCGTGGTCACATGGTTCCACAAATCGCCGCCGGTCAGCGTCTTCGAGGTGTCCATAAGCATTCGCGGATCAACATGCGGCGGATCTCCGCCGGCCATGCCATAGAAAACGACCGTCCCCTTCGTTCGTACAGCCGCAAAGCTGTCCATCAGCGTCGATCCCACGGAATCGTAAACGGCGTCCGCACCCTGTTTCCCCTCCGTGAAGCGGATCACCTCTTGCGCCCACGCTTGATCGTAGCCGAATACGACGTCGGCGCCTGCCTTCAGCGCGACAGTTTTTTTGGCTTCCGATGAGGTCAAACCAATGACCCGGGCTCCTTTGCTTTTGGCAAGCTGAATCAAAATTTGACCTACACCGCCTGCTGCCGCGTGAACGACGATATCATCGCCGGCTTGTACCGGGTAGCTGTCGTTGACTAAGTAATGAGCCGTCATTCCTTGAAGCAGAATAGCCGCTGCCTGTTCAAATGCAATATCGGCCGGCACCGGGATAGCCCGGTCAACAGGCACAGCGACTAATTCGCTGTTGGCGAAAGGAACGTCGCAGAAGGCGATACGGTCGCCGGCTTGGAGATGCTCCACATCCGCTGCCACCCGCTCCACGATACCCGCTCCCTCATAGCCCAGAATGAAAGGCGGTTTTCCCGCCAAATGATAATTCCCACGTCTCCGGTAAACATCGGCAAAGTTAAGCCCGATTGCTTTGGTTCTAACCAGAATATGTCCAGGTTCTAAGCCAGGCTCCGGAACATCTGCATACTGCAGTACCTCGGGCCCGCCAAACCGTTCAAATAGTAATGCTTTCATCGACTACCTCCAACATGCTTTTCATTCCCAAAAATTGTACCATACCCTTTCTCGATTGCAAAAAGCGTGGGTTGGAACGCAATGAGCCCTCCATATCCGAATGGAGGGCTCTCTCATTACAGCTGGTTTTCTCCCGTGCTTTGGAAAAACTCAAGAATTTCACCGTTCAACCCTTTGACAAATGCAATCCGAACAGGTGTCGGAGGATGGTTGCCCAAAACTGCATCTTTAGGTTCCACCGTCACTGTCGCGCCGGCAGCAACAGCCGCGGCTACGGCTTTATCAACATCATTGCTGCGGAAAGCTACATGAAAGTAGGAGCCTTCCGATTTCGGTTCGCCGGAGCCGCCAGCGAAAACTTCCATATAATTACCGTCACCGGTGTCCAGCAAAACAACTCGTTTATCGCCTTCGCCCCAGCTGTTCGTTTCTGTAAAACCGAGGCCCTCCGTGTAAAATTTAACCGTCGCTTCAAAGTCATTCGCCCTTAACGCGACATGATGAAAGCCGCCGCCGCCAATTTTATGATTGGTACTCATGATACAAGCCTCCTTAGCATCTTAGCATCCTCTACCTCAACGAGTATAACTGATTCGCTGGTGTTAGAAAATAAGTTACTTCGAAGTAACTAGCTTTTAGCCTCATGAACGATTATTTCCGATGGCTTGGGCAGAAGGGCAAGATCAGCCGGCTTATTGATAAAATAGCCCTGTATCCCCCAGCACGCCATGTCCTTCAGCATGATATACTGCTCATAGGTTTCAATGCCCTCGGCGATTACCTGCAAATGAAGTGCGTTGGCCATGGCCAGCATCGCTGAAATTAGCGGTACATTGCCATCCGCGATGAACGATCTGTCGATTTTCAGCTTATCGATCGGCAGCAAAGTGAGCATGCTTAATGACGAGTATCCTGTTCCGAAATCATCCAGCGCAACCGTAAAGCCGCTTCCGCGCAGCTGGCGCAACGTTTGCTGGACATCCTGCATGGAATGCATCGTCGTGCTCTCTGTAATTTCCAGTTCCACAGATCCGGGAGCGACATGCTCTTCCTTTAAGATTCGCAAAATCTGCTGAACGAAATCTTTTTCATTCAACTGTACCCTGGAAATGTTAACCGAGACTTTAAATTCGGAGCCATAGTCCTCTTTTAACAAGTGCCAATCCCGGCAAGCCCGGCGGATAACCCAGTAACCGATATCGACAATCAATCCCGTTTCCTCCGCTACCGGAATAAAGCTGCTCGGCTGGACAGTGCCGCGGCTCTCGCTATGCCATCTCAAAAGCGCTTCCGCGCCAATGACCGTTTCCTGCACCGGATGATAGATCAGTTGATATTGTATATCAAGCTCTTCTTTTTCAATTGCATGGGAAAGTTCCAGCTCGTTAATGAAATTCTCAATATGATCGTACTTGAAAGCGGCTTCGTAAATATGAAATCTTTTTCTTCCGGCGCCTTTCGCTTTATACAGCGCAATATCGGCTTGCTTGAGAAGAATCTGAATCGTCTCATGATCCTCTCGCTTAGAGACCCCGATGCTTGCGCTGATCTTCATTTGCCGGTCCTTTACGTTGAACGCTTGCTGAAACAGTTGAATAATAGCCTCTGCCGTCTGCTCCACCGGTTCATGGATGTGATCGGCTACAACAATAAATTCGTCTCCGCCTAGACGGACCAACGTATACTTATCGCCAAATTGTTGACTGAGACGATTCGCGACCTCTACGAGAACGGTATCGCCAACGTCATGTCCGAACATATCATTTATATTTTTAAAATAGTCCAAGTCAAGCAAAAACAACGCTGCCGGACTTATTACATGTTCGAATAAATATCTCCTGTTGTACAACCTGCTGAGCTCGTCATGATAAGCGTAATCATAAAGCAAATTCTCATGTATTTTGCGTTCGGTAATGTCGCGCGTGACGGTGATAATATATGTCAGACGATCGTGGTCGTCAAAAATAGGAGTCAAAATACTTTCCCCGCTTAACATCCCGTTCGGCAAAATAAAGCCATCCTCATACTTAATCGTTCGCCGCTCGTTAACGACCCTGATGTATTTCTTATATAAATATTTCGCCATATGGCTTGGATTCGCATCAAAAAATGTCTGCCCGACGGCCTCCATCGTAATCCCACTAAACTGTGTGGCTGCCCGGTTCAAATAGTAGTATTTCAAATCGGTTCCATCCACGCTCATGATGTAAATTGAGTCTTCAATATGATCCAGCATGTGTAGGAGTAAGCTTTCATCAAAAAGTTTATTCATTCGCCCCTCACCTCTACCCATCACAATGTTCTCAGCTTCATGCTGCACAGACTAGCATTCGACAAAAATTGTCGAAATCCTCCATTTTTTGCGAGTTGTAGAGCAAACAAAAAGGCTCCACGCTGCTAGCGTGAAGCCTTTCTCTCTAATTTATTCGATGGCCCCGACAGCCTGCAGCCAAGCTTTGGCGATCAGCGCATGTCCGGCAGGGGACGGATGTACGCCGTCCGGCGCCCAGAACGCACTATCAGCCCGCGTAGATGCTTGCGCGAATAAACCGTCTAAGCACACAAGACGTGCGTCGAACTCTCTGGCTAACTCGCGGACTACCGTGATTTTCGGATCCAGATCTTCTCTCCACAGCTTGCGGTCTTCTGGCACCGGAAGCACAAAAGGCTCGATGAGTACAATCTTCGCGCCTGATTCCGCCGTTTGCGCGAGCAGGTCACGGTAACCGGTTTCAAATTTATCTGTCGACGTCGGGTCGTTACGGTCATAACGTCTCCAAGTATCGTTAATCCCGATATAGATAGAGACTAAGTTAGGCTTCAAATTCAAGCAATCCTGATCCCAACGCTGCTGCAGATCCACGACACGATTGCCAGAAATGCCCCGATTGAGGAATTGCACCTGTTTCTCCGGGTATTTCGCCGAAAATTGGGCTGCTGCCATCAGCGCATAGCCTTTGCCTAAATCATTTTCATTGTCACGAATACGTCCAGCATCTGTAATACTGTCCCCTTGAAATAAAACGACATCCCCTTGTCCAATCCATGCTGACATGTGCGTCGATCCTCCTCTTTCTCCCTTGTTTCTTTCGGATTTCCAAAAGTTTCCTAGAGTATAGCACAGCCTCTTTGAGCTATCAATTGTGACATTATACTAAATAATCTAGTTCTTCTTGCGTCATCTAACGGCTCGCTAATCTCGCATACACCACAAAAAACAGCGCCATTTCACCAATGATCGCATAGTTCGGTACAACCACAAATATATCCAGCACAAAAAATCCACCAAGTATTCCTAAAAATAAGGCCAAATGAACCGGCTTCAATTGAAGATGTTTATGCCTGTACCGATGAAAAATGAGTGTCGTCGAGGCAAAGTACAGCAGAACCGATAGAAACACCATGCCCAGCATGAAGAAGTAGTCCAATTGCTCCAAAAATAAAAGCTGAATCGATGCCGCGATTGTGCTCAGAGATAAATAAACGAGCAAATGGCCATAAATAATCGTCTGTCCGGCCGTTTGCAGCTCCTTATTCACCTTTCTCTCGATATTCTCAAAATATTGCCACCAAATCGCAATAACTAGAATAAAAGCCAATGCCGCAAACAAAATCGATGCCAAAGTGCCGTTGCTAGTTTGTAAAACAGCTAACGTGCTCACTACGGATTCGCCTAGGAGAATGAGAGTAAACAAGGCAAAACGCTCCAACAAATGATGTGTATTGATGGGCGTATGCACCAAGAACCGTCTGCCGAGGAGCGGCAGAAAGACATCTACGGCGATTCCAGCGTATAGAATTAAATATCGTACCCATGAATCGAAAAATAAAGAGGCGCCCGAAATCACGATTCCGATCCAAAACCGTGTTCCCAGAAATCGCGCTGTCGCAGCCCGGTGAGAAACTTCCCCTTTTTGAACAGCTAAATACTGGAGAGCTGTCAGCACCCTCGAGCCTATGTATCCGATGAAGAACGGAACGTAGTAACGATCAAAATCCGTAGACAGACTAAATGTCATGATCAGCACAAAAAACAACTGCAGGATCATGTAGATCCGGTGAGTGAAGACATCTTGACCGTAACGGTTATTAAACAGCGTTTGTCCTACCCAAGCCCACCAGATGGGAATAAAAATCAGCACAAACTTGATGATGTATTCAGGCGCAATCGACTCGTGTTCGGCATGAAGCAGCACATGTGTGGCCTTAGAAACCGCCGCTACAAACAGCAGGTCATAAAAAAGCTCCAGCCATGTTACTTTTTTCGCGATGTTCATTTCAATCCTCCGTTTATTGAAATCCTACAACTTGCTGCATCTATTATACCGAACAAACGAGGGTTTATTGGTAATTATTTTATTGACGAGGCCAAGCGGTAGAAAAGCATCAGGGGACTTTCCATCATCATGGAGAGTCCCCTGCTATTGATCTTATCGTTAACCTGATTATTTTCTCTCCAGCTTGGCGGATACGCCCGTGAGGATCACGGCGACAAGGACCATCAATCCACCGATCCACGGTGTGTGCTTAAGTCCGATGGAATCGACAACGACTCCGCCTACAATAGAACCTACGGCAATCCCAACGTTGAACGCGGCGATATTTAGAGCGGAAGCAACGTCCACTGCGGAAGGCACATACTTTTCGGCAAGCTGAACGATATTTAATTGAAGACCCGGCACGTTCATGAACGCGAGCAGCCCCATCAGAAACACGCCGATCAATCCGGCCACTTTGAATGGCAGCATAAATGTGAGCACGATCAAAATTGCCGCGTGAACGATAAACATCCAAAATAAGGCGCGAAGCGGATTCTGATTGGCCCATTTTCCGCCAACCGAATTGCCGATAGCCACCGCGATCCCATAAACGAGCAGAACGATCGAGACGATATGTTGATTAAGTCCTGTTACATCTTGCAAAATCGGGGTTAAATACGTAAAAGCAACGAATGTTCCACCATATCCGAGCGCTGTGATGGCATATCCCAAAATCAAACGTGAATTTGTTAACAGGCGCATGATATCTGAAAATTTAGCGGGAGGCGATTGCTTCAAGTTTTTAGGAATGAGCACTGCACTTGCGATGAGCGCAATCACACCCAGTATGGCGACTCCCCAAAACGTCGCTCTCCAACCGAACGATTGCCCGATAAACGTTCCGAGAGGCACGCCGGTAACTGTCGCAACCGTAAGACCGGTAAACATCAAGGCGATGGCACTGGCCTTTTTCTGCGGCGGCACGAGCTGAACGGCGATCGTGGCGCCAATCGAGAAGAAGACGCCATGGGAGAACGCCGTAATGAAACGTCCGACCAGTAATAGCGTGAACGAAGTGGAAAGCGCAGCTGCGGCGTTGCCGATAATGAAAATGACCATTAGAACCATGAGCAATGTCTTGCGGTTCATCCGATTGGTCAATGCGGTGAGGATTGGCGCGCCAAGCGCGACCCCGATGGCATAGCCTGAAATAAGAAGCCCGGCCAGCGTAATGCCGATATGCAAGTCATCCGCAATGGATGCAAGCAGACCGACCGGGACAAATTCCGTCGTACCAATGCCGAAAGCGCTGATGGCAAGCGCAAGGAGCGCCCATTTGCCGGTAAGCAGCTTTTCTTTTTGTATAGATGCAGATGGTGTAATTGTTTGGCTCATAGTATCCTCCTATATGAATGAGTGTGACCTGCAACAACATTTCACTTTTGTTGTCTGAGTGTTATTATAGGAGCACACGAACTTTTTGATAAGTACGCACTTTGAAGTGATATAGATACTACAAAGTACTATAGACACTTATAAGTTCCTATCATTTTTACGGAGGTTAGCTATGCCTTATAATGTTCCCGTTGAAGCTACGCTTGATGTAATCGGCGGCAAATGGAAAGTCGTCATCCTCTGCCATCTGGACAAAGGCGACAAACGAACAAGCGAATTAAAGAGATTAATGCCCGATATTACCCAAAAAATGCTGACCCAGCAATTGCGCGAGCTTGAGCAGGACGGCATGGTGAAAAGAACAAGCTATGAGCAAGTGCCGCCCAAAGTTGTTTATTCGTTAACCCCCTATGGTTGGTCATTTAAACCGATTTTGGATGCCATGTGCGCTTGGGGAGAGGAGCATGTGAAACAGAAGGAGCTACTACACTTATAGAAACAATATGAGGAGGCGGTTTGTTTGAAAATTATGATTTCAGCCGCGGAAGCTATTGAAAAAGGTGTATGGACTGAGATTCTTCGTCTCTTCGGCAGAGACAAGGATGAGGAGATTTGGCCCAAAGAGGAATTCATCTTGACGGAAGAACAAGCTTTACAATTGAAGCTGATTAAGAAATAAATTAATAACGTGCAGGAGGCCATCTCTTACGTCTTTTCAGACTTCGAGACAGCCTCCTGTTTTGCTCTAATCCATATAGCGCTGCCACCTGGCAGCTCCCGGATACGGGCAGCTTTTGGCTTTCAGTTTGGCGGCCACCCGCACAATGCATCCGCATAGCGAGCACGTATTGCCGCTCAGCAGCTTCGGACACCTGCTGCACATGCTTAACCGCTCGCGGTAAACTGAATCAGGCACGCACGCCTCCTCCGACTGAAACATAGGCGCTTGAAGCATCCTGTCAATTTGCGCTTCCGTAACCTTAAACTCTTCCCGGCACCCTTTGCACGCCCGATTCTCAAGCATCCATGCCTACTCCGCGACGACTTCCAAAACCGTAACGGACATCGGAGGAAGCTCCGCATGGAGCAGCTGGCCGTCCAAGGTGAACGCTGTGAACTCCGTCGGCGCCACTCTATTTGCCTCTTCGAATGTGTTGTGGCCGTCGATCGCATCCGAAGTCAAGGTCGTCCCTTTAATCAAGACAGTTGTGCCTGCCAAGCCGCGCAGCTCCAGTTCAACTTTCGAGCCTGCTTGATGATCCAGATTGCATAAGCTGATATGAATCCGACCCTTGGCATCCTTGGAAGCAGAGACGGATATTTGCGGAATTGCCTGCTGACCTTCACCCAACTCCGCAATGGACTCGTGAATATCCAGCAGCTCGGCGTCCTGATGAACCTTGTACATGTCGAAGACATGATAGGTTGGCGTGAGCACCATTTTCTCCCCTTCGGTCAAAATAACGGCTTGCAGCACATTCACTAATTGTGCGATATTCGCCATCTGCACGCGGTCACAGTGCGCATTGAAAATATGCAATGAAATCCCTGCGACAAGCGCGTCGCGGATTGTGTTCTGCTGATACAGGAAGCCCGGATTCGTTCCCGGCTCCACATCGTGCCATGTTCCCCATTCGTCGACGAGCAGCCCGATTCGTTTCTCCGGATCGTACTGATCCATGATGGCCGACTGCTTACGAATCAGCTCCTCCATGAACAGAGCTTTCTTCATCGTGACATGCCACATCTCTTCCGGAAAACCGGTTGCCGCCCCCTTCTCCTGCCAAGATTCACCCGGAACCGTGTAATAGTGCAGCGTGATCGAATCCATGTAACGATGAGCCTGCTTCATCAGCGTTTCCATCCAATGATAGTCGTCCGAATTAGGACCGCAGGCAACTTTATGTATACGATTGCTTCCGTAATTACGGACATAGGTTTGGAACTGGCGGTACAGGTCCGCATAATATTCCGGCCGCATATTGCCGCCGCAGCCCCAATTCTCATTGCCCACTCCGAAGTATTTCACCTTCCACGGCTCTGTACGTCCGTTGGCCGCGCGCATCTCCGCCATTGGGGACACACCCTCGAAAGTCAAATATTCCACCCACTCCGACATTTCCTGAACGGTGCCGCTACCGACATTTCCATTGATGTAGGGTTCGCACTCCAGCATCTCGCAGAGCATCATAAACTCATGCGTTCCGAAATGATTATTTTCCACCACACCGCCCCAATGCGTATTAATCATCCGTTTCCGGTTTTCTTTGGGACCAATGCCGTCCTTCCAGTGATACTCGTCCGCAAAACATCCGCCCGGCCATCTGAGCACAGGGATTTTCATCTGTTTCAATGCGGCCGCAACATCGTTGCGAATCCCATTCGTGTTAGGAATCTCGGAATCTTCGCCGACCCATAGGCCCTCGTAAATACAGCGCCCCAGATGCTCGGAGAAATGTCCGTAAATATTGCGATTAATGGTGCCTTTCGCCCTGTCGGCGTTAATCGTAATCCGGTTAGCCACAGAAATCCGCCCCTTAAATTAATAATTTTATTAATTAATAAGTAATTTCATGAATTCAATTCTATCATAAGTGGATCCCCGGCCTTTTGCAACCGTTTTTTTGGCGTGCTGCTTCCATCTTCATACCTTGTGTGCCGCGTATTCCCTTTGTTTCTGGCGGATAATTTTGAGCGGATTGTTCTACACTAAGCTTTGTCTTTCCAAAAAAACCAATGGGAGTGATACACATGCGTGAAGGTTTAATCCCTGCTGTGCTTGGAACTGTCGTAACAGCTTCTGCTGCTTCGCTGCTTAGAAGCAAGTATAAAATTGCAGCAACCGGTGTGCTGGGATTCGGACTGGCTCATGTCGTTTTGGGGGCTATTGACCTTATCGAACATCGGTAATTGTTGGAAAGATTGTCACGTGGAAGGTTGTCCCAGATGCAGAAATCTGCTTTGGGATAGCCTTTCTATAATTTAGTTGTCGCTCATGCAAAAAAAAGTGCTTCGCTCATAATGAGGAAGCACTTTTGTCGTTCTTATTTGGAGGCTGGCTCAGCCACAGCTTTGTATTTGGAAGACACATACGTTACCGCTTTAGGTTCGGTAATGACTTGCGCATTCATAGAGTCCGGCTGAGGATCTGTCAGCGTATACGTAATGATCGCGCGGCCGTCCTGCTGGAATTGGATGCCCGTAATTTCAATCCCGTAGCCTCCGGTAGGTTTGGTTTCGCGCGACAGCGTCACTTTATTGACGTCGTCAGTCACTTTTTCAACATTTACCGCGATGCTCTCTGTCGGTGCCGGTTTCTGCGCATGCGCAGCCAGCACCTTGCTTGCGTTGTAAACCCAAGTTGCCGCTTCACCGCGCGTTAGCTCCGCCTTCGGATTCAACTTGCCATTATTATCGAGCGCGGCAATTTTATACACCAGCATACGCTGCAGAGCGCCTTGATACTCCGGCGTAATTTGGTCCGCATCCTTAATGTCTGCAGGCGCGATTTTGATCATGGGGAAGTTGCCCTTCTTCTCAAGAGCGCGAATCAACAAATCTCCGAATTGCTCGCGGGTGATTGTTGCGTTCGGATTGACATCCTTCGGAATTTCCACGCCATTGTAATGCGCGATGATGAACGCATCGGCATACCAAGCGTCATTCGGAATATTTGTAAAATAATCCGATGCAACCGGCTTCTTGACGAAGCGCAGCAGATCCAAGTTCAGATCCAAGCCTTTCACGATGATTTGAACGGTTTGGGCATAGCTGATTTTATTTTTCGGCGCAAAATGTTGGTGATCCACGCCGCTTACTACTCCGCGATCATATAAAGCGTTAATAGCCTCAGCTTGTCCGCTTTCGACATCCGAAAAGGCAAATGCAGTATTAAAAGTCAGGGCTCCCAAAATGATTGATGACAAAGTTGCAGTAGCTATTTTTTTCACAGTAACTTCTCTCCTTTTAACTGATTATTTTTTATAACCCTCTTGGGTCAATTAAATAAACGGAGAGGTTACAAAAAAGGTTGCACGGGTTTCACTTTTGAATTGTAAATTTTTCTTAACATTCCCTCTTTCCCCATTGCAAACAATGATAACCGACTTCTTCGTCGCTTTCTTATCTGCAAAAAAACTGCCGTTAATCACGGCAGTCCACGGGTCAATAAAGCCTATTCGTATAGCTTTCATTCAATTCTTTGGCCACTTGTTCCGCTGTCGTATTGGAGATTTGCGCATGGTCCATCAACATTTGCGGAACGGAGGGCAGTTCCGTTTGGGAGCTCCAGGACTCCGGCGACCATAGCCCCGATCGTATAAATGCTTTGGCGCAGTGGATGTAACACTCTTCCACCTCAACGCCTATGCCGAATAACGGGCTGCGTCCGTTCACGGCGCTTTGCTCAAGCAGCTCCGGATCGCGGGTTACACAGGCTTTGCCATTGACCCTGAGCGTCTCCCCTAATCCCGGGATAAAAAATAGAAGTCCGATATGAGGATTCGTCAACATATTTTGGATCGAATCCATTCTCCGATTGCCCGTACGTTCCGGAATAAACAGCCGATGCTCGTCAAGGACGCGTACAAACCCAGGGGCATCGCCCCGCGGGGAAACGTCGCATTGCCCATTGCGATGGGAAGTAGCCAAAGCTACGAATGGAGATTTGGCAATAAACGCCCGGCAATGATGATCCAATACGGAAATAACTTTATCCGCAGCCCGCTGGCTTGGATAGCCGCCGCAAATCGATCGTAATTCTTCAAATTGTTCCTCAGTTGCGATAACATCACGAAAGCCAGAGCTCATACCGTTTTTTCCTTTCTGCCGTACGATTATTTTTTATAGTTGGCGTGAATGACAGCGCCCTTCTTCTGCTGCAAACTTTCCTTGTACTCCACCAGCTCGATCTCGCAGCCTGCGCCTATGGTCACGCGATTTCCGCGAACGATCCTGGCTTTCGTATGCTCCAGATCAATGTCATCCCCTTCAATGACATCCGCCGTTAACTGCGCATCGGAAGCCGGCATGAAAAAGAAACTGTACGGGCTCAGCACACTCGCCTTCCGAATCCTTATTTTTTCGCCGCCAATTTCCTTCGCGCTCGAAATCCGGTACAGCTTGATATCCAGCTCCCCGGCATTCAACAAACCGCCGACTTCAAACATGCCTCTGGATTTGAACACCTCCGCTTCACAGTCGCCGGCTGTCACCAACTGCCCTTTCAGCTCCAGCCGGTCACTGTACAGGTCGCCTCGCGCTTCTACGGCCCCAGAGCCGCTGATCCTGCCAATGCTGGCATCGCCGCCAACCGTCACCGTCCCTGAAACTTTGAGAGCCTCCCCTTGAAGGCCGCCGGTCCATGAACAAGTCCCTACGACACTCATGCGCTCGGCTTTCAAGCTGCCGTCCATTTCCAAGGTGCCTATGCATCTTAGCAGATTGCACTGAACGTCCCCTTCGATTATGCCATCGCCGACAATTTTCACTTTATCATACTGGCCGCCTGTGGCCGTTGAACTGCCCGTAATCGTGAGATTTCCTTTCATCCTGCTTTCCTCCCTTCGTATCCGGATTTTATACTTTCTTATACTGCTTAACGACAGCACTTTTGTCTTGATCGAACTTCAACGTATATTCAACCAGTCCAATCTCACAACCAGGACCGATTTTCACATTCGCGCCCCGGACTACTTCAGCCGTTGTATAGGCGAGCTCAATGTGATCTCCTTCTATCATTTCCGCCGTAAGCCTATTGCCAAAAGGCAAAGGCAGCACGTTCAGCCATTTGGCAAAATCAATGCCGGGCTGTTTGCGAATGCGGATCGTTTCCCCGCCAATTTCGGCAACGGAGCTGTTTCCGTGAACGGTGATATGAATGGCATCCGCGTTCAAGGCGCCCAACTGCAGCTTCCCGGTCGCGTTGAACGTTTCCGCCTCGCAGCTCCCTTTGACTATAAGGGTTCCATTCACTTCCAGGCTTCCCCCGTCAAAATCGCCCTCGATCCGGACTCTCCCCTGGATGCGCGTGCGTGCGGCAAGCAAATCCCCTGCAATGACCGCCGATCCATTCATTTCCGCGCTTTCGGCTTTCACACTGCCCATTACTTCCACTCGGCCATTCAAAATAAAGTCGGTACACGCGATGTCACCGTCTACTTTGCCGACGCCGTCAATTTTGGCATTCCGTACGGTGCCTCCGTTGGAAGAGCCTATTCCGTTGATGATCAGGTTGCGGCTGCCATCTGAACGCATCCTATTTCCTCCTTCATATCGCTGTTATTCTCATCTTCAGCTCTTCCACTTTCTTGGCCATGTGAACCCGGAACACGACTTTCGCACTATTCTCCGCATACAGCTCGCTGCCCGATGACACGAGCACGAACAAAGACATGCCCATTTTTCGTATAAAAATCAAGTCAGAAGGCTTCCCCTCAAATCGGGGGTAGTTCTCGCTGAGCGTCTGAAGCAAGTGCTTGCCTTCATCCAGATTCATCTCGCCGGATTGCAAGCAGTAGTCAAGCAAATACAAATATAAGAATTGCTCGAAGCTGTAGACCGCAGCGGGTCCCAAGAAAGGCTCCGCATATTCCGCGGCTATATTCGAAACAATGTTTCGTTTTATTAATTCATTTGCATCTATACGCAGATCTGTCGGAACCGGCGAGAATACTTCGGCCAATTCGTCGAGCGACAGATCATCTTTCATATTTTTAATTTTATCGATTCTGGCAAGCATCTGGCCCTTGGGGAAAAACGTTTCCTGCCCCGTAAACGCCGATTTCCGGATAAACCATTCTTCGGGCAGCAAGTTTTTGCGCTTCCAACGATATAATTGACCATAAGATATGCCTGTTAATTCCAATAAGTCTTTCTTTGAAATCAATTCCTCATCCAATTCGCAGCCCTCCTTCACAAACAATGTAACATAACATTGTTACGTTGTAAATGCAAAAAGAGGAGTTAAGCAGCCTATCTTTGCTTAACTCCTTATCCGTGTCCTAATTTTATACGCCCGAATAAGCCATAAACCCGCCGTCCACCGGAATTGTGGCGCCCGTCACGAAGCCGGACAAGTTAGGGTCCGTCAGCCATAGCAGCGTACCGAGCAGATCCTCAGGCTTGCCGAAGCGGCGCATCGGCGTATGGGAGATGATCTTGTGCGAGCGCTCGGTGAGCGTGCCATCTTCCTTCAGCAGCAGCTTCTCGTTCTGCTTCGTCAAGAAGAAGCCCGGCGCAATCGCGTTGACGCGAATGCCGCTTTCCGCCATATGCACGGCCAGCCACTGCGTGAAGTTGTCGATGGCTGCTTTCGCAGCGCTGTAGGCCGGCACTTTGGTCATCGGCGAAGGCGCGCTCATAGATGAAATATTGATGACCGTCACGTCTGGCCGCCCGATCATCTGTTTCGTAAAAATTTGCGTCGGAATCAACGTTCCGACAAAGTTCAAGTCAAGCACATTGCGGAACCCTGTTACGCTTAAATCGTAGAATGTTTGAATGTCCGGATTAGTTAAATCTTCCAATTTGAAGATTTCGTTCGTCGTATTCGCACTGGCATGATTGCCTCCGGCTCCATTGATCAGGATATCGCAAGGTCCAAGGAGCTCCAGAACCGTTTCCGCCGCTTTGGCCACGCTTTCTGCATCCGTCACGTCGCATGACAACGCGATGGCATCGCCGCCTGCAGCGGCAATCTCAGCAACAACCTCCTGCCCTTTCTCCACGGACCGGTTCAAAATCGCGATCCGTCCACCTTGACGAGCCAGCTCAAGCGCCATAACCCGGCACAGGACGCCGGCTCCTCCTGTAATAACGACAACTTTGCCTTGCAAAGCAGGAAATTGCGTAATGCCCTTCATGTTTAGTCGACCTTCCTTTCCCCGAGTGAATGTCTGCGGTTAGCGTCCCATAATCCCCATAAATACATGATGCCGAGCGCGCGGTCATAAAGCCCGTACCCGGGTCTGCACTGCTCGCCCCATATATGCCGGCCGTGGTCCGGGCGGCAGAAACCCTCATAATCGTACTCCGACAGCGCATTCACAATGCCTGCGATATCTACTGTGCCATCTGTTGTGCGGTGGGATGTTTCTATAAAGTCTCCGTTGTCATACACGCGAACATTGCGAATATGCGCAAAAGGAATCCGGTCTGCGAACTCATGCACGATAGACACGATATCGTTCGCGGGGTTCGCGCCAAGCGATCCGCTGCACATCGTCAGACCGTTGTACGGACTGTCAACGAGTCCTAAATAACGGCGAATATTCGCTTGACCGGTAATGAGCCGCGGCAGTCCGAAGATCGGCCAAGGCGGATCGTCCGGATGGATCGCCATGCGAATATCGTGCTCGGCAGCAAACGGGATAATTTCATCGAGAAAATATTTGGCGTTGGCCCAAAGATGCTCTTCCGTCACATCCTTGTAGGCTTCGAACAATTCGCTGAGACGCTCCAGCCGCTCCGGTTCCCAGCCCGGCATGGTGAAATTCGGATTCGCGTTAATCCTTTTCACCTGCTCGTCTAAGTTGAGATGGGCGACTTTCTCTTTTTCATAAAACAGTGCGGTTGAGCCGTCCTCCAATTCCTTATGGAGATCTGTTCGCACCCAATCAAAAACCGGCATGAAATTATAGCAGATCACCTTCACGCCGACCTTCGCCAGCTTCGCAATCGTCTTCTTATAATTATCTATGTAGATATCGCGGCTTGGAAGTCCCAGCTTAATATCCTCATGAATGTTGACGCTTTCGACAACCTTCATGTGAAGACCCGCTTTGTCCGCGGCTTCCTTAATCTGCATGATTTTATCCATCGGCCACTCTTCACCGGCCGGAACGTCATGCAGCGCCCAAACAATCCCCTCTACGCCGGGAATTTGCTTGATTTGCCCAAGCGTCACGGTGTCGTTGCCTTCGCCAAACCAGCGAAAAACCATTTTCATCGTCTTTGTGCCTCCCTGCCATTCATTCTTTGAAGTATGTCGGAAATTTCTCTTTCAAGACGGTTTGATCTGCAATCGTGAGGTGAAGATGCGTGTTTATTAATTGCTCAGCCTTGCCGCTTTCGTGCCCCTCAATCGCTTCTACCATCTGTTGATGCTGCTCATACAGCTCATCCCATCTGTGATCTGCCGCGAGTCTAAGCATGCGGGTTCGGTTAAGATGAACGTTCACTTGCTGGATGACAGCCCATGTATTCAGCTTCTTGCACCCTTCAAAGATCGTTCGGTGGAACGCTTCATCAAGCTCGAACATCTTCTTGAAATCTTTCTCCCGCATCGACACTTGCTGATAAGCCAAATTCGAGCGGAGCTGCTGCAGCGACTCCTGCGGAAAGCTTTCACAAGCCAGCATAATGACGGCCCGCTCCAGCTGTTCCCGGATAAAGCGCGCCTCTTCCACACGCTCCAAATCGATCAGCGACACGACCGTGCCACGCTGCGGATAAATATCAAGCAGTCCTTCTTGGGACAGTTGAACGAAGCTCTCGCGCACCGGAGTCCGGCTCACACCGAATTGCACGGAGATTTCCTTCTCCGAAATTCCGGTACCCGGCAGCAAATCCAGCATAAGAATTTGCTCTTTCAGCGCATGATAAACGGCATCGCGCGTTGTACTAATGATGGGTTTGATAAACAATGTTGGCTTCACCTCCAATTTCCTGATGTTATTACCATACTACCATACAAGTGTGGTAGTGTTAAAGAGTTTTCATTTTACCAAATAAAAAAACCTCGTCTTTGCTATCGAGCTGCAAAGACGAGGTCTTCCTCATTGAATCAAACTCCTATTGAATCAAATACCTGATATAAGCAATCAACGCCAACAAGCCTGCTACGATCGCAACGACGTAGAAAGAGGTGAGCCTGGCCCATTTTACCCCCGTCTTTTGAAAATAGCTGGTATCCCCTTCCCGATTTTTCCGAGAAAATCCAACCATAAACGTTGTAACTAATCCGAACACCAAGATAAGCGAGAATATCGCATAGTACATATACATGTTCATTGTGACTACCCCATTTTGGTTTATTTGATCACCTGATGAACTCATTATAACGAAATGCGGATGATCTTTCATCCACCACTTCGGCTCTTTTTCAACCATCCAATTTCAGAAATCCCCCTAGCCGCAAGCACATTTATAGTTATCTATTTATAACTGTCTCTGTCAATTCCATGCGCTTTACATATGATATAGCAAGCTAGTTTTAGAAGCATAGAAAGGAGGAATGAGGATGAAAGTCGTAATTCTAGCTGGTGGACTTGGCACAAGATTTCGCGAAGAAACCGTTACTAAGCCTAAACCTATGATTGCCATCGGTGAAAAGCCTATTCTATGGCATATTATGAAAATCTACTCCTCATACGGATATCATGAGTTTATTATTTGCCTGGGATATAAAGGTCACGTAATTAAAGACTTTTTTGCTAATTATTATATGAACGAAGTCGATATGAAAATTGATTTGCAAACAAACGCCACGCAGTACTTGTCGTCGCCGGCGGAGCCATGGCAAATTACGCTTGTACACACAGGCGATGAGACGATGACCGGTGGACGCATTAAGCGAATTCAGAAATATATCGGTGACGAGCCTTTCCTTTTAACGTATGGGGACGGACTGACGAACGTCAATATTCCCCAAGTTGTCAAATTTCATCAGGATCACGGCAAATTCGCCACACTCACAGCCGTGCAGCCTACGGCCAGATTTGGTTCCCTTGTTTTCGGCAAGGGCAATGAAATCACCAAATTCCAGGAAAAGCCGAAAGGCGAAGGCGGTTGGGTGAACGGCGGATTCTTTGTTTTGCAGCCTCAAGTTTTTGATTATATCGAGGGAGACCCGGTCCATTTTGAAAAGGAGCCCTTAGAGCAATTAGCTGCCTCAGGCCAACTGCATGCCTATAAGCATGACGATTTCTGGTATGCCATGGATACGCTGCGGGATCAACAGCATTTGCAGAAAATTTGGGAGTCGGGACATGCTCCCTGGAAAATCTGGTAAGCCGCGGCTCAGGCTAGACATGGTGTAAAAGGAGGAGTACGATGACACCACTTGTAAGCATTTTGCTGCCCACCTATGAGCGTCCGCAGTATCTGGAACAAGCGCTGCTCAGCGCTCTAAACCAAACGTATTCTCATATTGAAATTATCATTTGCGATAACAGTCGGGATGATGCAACAGAGCAAGTGGTGCAATCGTACTTGCCCCCACCTGGCGGCTTCACCATCAAGTATGTAAGGAACGAAACGAATATCGGTCCTATTGCCAACCAGCATAAATGCTTCCATCTCGCATCAGGCGAATATGTCAACTATTTAATGGATGACGACTTGTTTCATCCCAGAAAAATCGAGCTCATGGTTCCTTATCTGATCGAAGACCCGCAAATCGGACTCGTGACCTCGCGGAAACAAATCATTGATGATCTGGGGAAGCCGGTACGCATCTTTCCCGATCCGCCTTTTCCATTATCGACGAATAAAAAGATCCCGATCAATGGGAAAGCTGCTATCAAAAGCATGCTGACCGACACGAAAAACTACATTGGCGAGCCGACAACGGTGCTTTTTCGAAAATCCGATCTGGTGGAGCCTTTCGGCACCTTTGGCGGAAAACAAGCGTTTAACAATGTCGATGTCGCCTCCTGGATCGCCGTGCTTGCCAACAAGCATGCGGTATTTCTGAAAGAGCCGTTATGCTCTTTCCGCAAGCATCCTACGCAATTAACCAACACGCTTTTGTCACGAATGGGGTGTCAGTGCGATTGGATAGACGCAACATTACTGGCTAGAGAGAAGGATTTATTCAAAGATTCTTCCACTTTTGCCGAAATCGTCAGCAGATTGGGGAAAGCCGTGCTGAACAATTTCCTCAAATGGAATGATGCCACTTATCATCTGTATGTGGATGAACTTTTGATGAGGGTGCGGCAGTTGGTCTACGTTTGTGAGCAAAATAAAAAGCTGTCCAAACTGGCCAAAGATTTGAAGAAGCTCGCCGATCAGCTCGAAATTAGAAAATTGATAAAACTTTTTTCTTGGTGATGCCGGAACTAATCGAAAGAAGACCGCCCTTGCACGGGAGTGCAGCGGTCTTTTTTGCTGCGTAAAAGGCGTATGGCGCGAGTGGGGGGGAACTATGGTCTCTTATTGTTCAGAAAATCAACATTTCTGCAAGTTAGGGGAAACTACGGTCCTCTATTTTACTGCGTTTTGCTAAACAGGAAGATTATCTGGCGAATATGATCCTGTAGTTCCCCCTGCACACAACAAACAGTCCATGCAGCTCAAATAGTCGAGTAGGCGGGGCCTTTCCGTCTTGGATTGTGCCCCTTGCCCCTCACAGATCCGTACGTGCCCAATTAAGG
>NZ_JBYTBS010000018.1:0-113601 GCF_058789495.1 Paenibacillus sp. FW126-R14
CCTATAAGCATTTACAATAAGTAACAGGTGATGAATCGATGAAAGATATGGTCCAGTTCGGCCTTCGAATCCGGCAGCTGCGTAAACAGAACCATTTTACCCTTAGAGAGCTTGGAGAACGGTCCGGTGTTAGTTACTCGTTTATTAACTCCATAGAAAATAACCGCTTCAGTCCATCGAGGGAAACGGTCATTGCGCTGGCCGATGCGTTGAATCGCTCAGACAAGGACGAGCTCTTGCTGCTCGCTGGCTTTGCGCCGACGGAAGAAGAGTCGCTGGATATCTCAACTGAACCGGGGATTGATGGCATCGATGATCCTGAGGTCAGTTTATTTTTTAAGGACTTTCAAAGTGCGCCCAAGGAACGGCGGGATGAAATGCTCCGCTTCTGGCACTTCATCAAGGAGCAGCAGATCAACCGTATGCCGGATAGCGAGCAATAATATGAAGAAGCAAAGCCCATCGGGCTTTTCTTTATCCCTAATAAGCGAACATACATTCCTATATTTTGAATACCGAGGTGTTTACCCTGTTTACTCACTATCAAACTACCCCTCTGGAACAGTGGGTCGAAGCTTTATATGAGCAGCATGAGATTACAACGCCGGCTCAGCTCTGCATGACCCATTTGGCGGCTAAGCTGCGCATTTGGGTGTATACGATGGATATGAACAGTATGGCCGTCGAAAATAACGGGCAGTTCAGCATCAACGTTGACCGCCGGCTCTCCCCTAAGGAGCAGTGGGAGGATTTTTTGCACGAGCTGTGCCATGTTCTCCGCCACTCCGGCAACCAGATGGCCATGCCTGACCGTTATGTGAATTGGCAGGAGCAGGACGCATCCGCCTTCCAGCTCTACGCGGCGCTCCCGCTCTCCATGCTGAAAAAGCTGCCGCTGCCGGAGCACAAAAATGAAATGATCGCTTACCTGTCCGAAGAGTTCCAAGTCACTTTCCGGCTGGCCAAAGCGCGTATCGACCAAATTCAAAGACGTGTGCTGCAGGGAATTCTGGATTATGAGTATCAACAATATACGCAAAGCCAGGTGGGGAAATATGATCCGTCCAAATGGTCCGACGCAACTCGCCTCATGATGGACAAGCTGGAACAATTGAAGTCGAAAGGAGTGCTGGCAGATGGCGAAGCTAACCGTATTCTATGATTATCATGAGGAAGGAATCGTGCCGGTTCTCTTATCTTTGCGTTTTAGCCCGGGGGAGCTCGATTTCAGCCAAGACTCGCTGTACGTGCCGCTGGGGGCGCCTTTTCAGCAGTTGACCATGGAAGACATCGGCGATCTCGATGCCGGTATTACCGTGCTCATGGAGGATCTCATCGTCCATCCCGAACGCCCTCACGCCGTTGGCATTTCCCTGTCTCGCCTTAGACAGCGGTATGCGGCGTATCTGGAGCAGCTCACTGATATCCGGCAGCTGTGGCTGCGGATGAGCGACATCGAAGAGGTGCTGCAGATGGATGTGCGCTCTTTATATCGTTGGAGCTGATGGCGCGGCGTGCAGCACCCATCATTAGCGCCGCATACTACGCTTCCGATGCGGCTTTCCTGCCTTGAGACGACCTTTTCGGTCGTCTCGCTACGTTCCTGGGCCGTCCCCTCTACTGAGACGGCCTTTTCGGTCGTCTCGCTGCGCTTCTGGGCCGTTCCCGCTACTGAGACGGCCTTTTTTGCACTCTCACGACGCAAATATCCTTCTCTTGCGGCTTTTCTGCTTCGAGACGGCCTTTTCGGTCGCCTCGCTGCGCTTCTGGGCCGTTCTCGCTACTGAGACGGCCTTTTTTGCACTCTCACGACGCAAATATCCTTCTCTTGCGGCTTTTCTCCCGCAGCGCGGAATTCCGGCATCATCCTCTCCCGCTCGATCCCTATAAGCCCACAAAAAAAATCCCACACACCCGTGAACGAAGTTCACAAAGTGTATGGGATTTTCGCAGAGTTCCGCGCCTTATTACTCGCTAATATAAGAGCAAATATAATCGCTGACTGTTTTCACGTCGAGCTTGAATTTCGCATTCGCCGGCACGGTGAACTCACCTTGACCGTTGATGCTGATCCATTCGCTGCTGTCTGGAAGAAGTACTTTCAGCTCACCGGCTTGGATCTCCATGATTTCTTTGACATCCGTACCGAACTCGTATTCGCCCGGAAGCAGGATGCCCAACGTTTTCTTCGTACCGTCGGCGAATTGTACCGTGCGGCTTGTTACTTTTCCATCAAAATAAACGTTAGCTTTCGTTAATACTGTTACATTTTCAAAGCTGGACATAATGATAAGTTCCCCCTCTAAAATGGCAATAAATAAAGACCAAGCCCACGCGGGGTGGGCTATGGCGCTGTTAACTAACGCGCAAGGGTGCGGATGCACGCGATGCGATGTTTCACTTGATGTTTCACATGACGTTTCACTTGATGCTTCGCTCTTGTACTAACCCAACAATGCTTTCACTCTAGCCGCAACGTTCTCTGGAGAGAAGCCGTACTCTTTCAGCACAAGGTCGCCAGGCGCGGATGCGCCGAACGTGTTGATGCCGAGCACGGAACCTTCGTCGCCGACATAACGCTCCCAACCAAGCGGGAACGCCATTTCAACCGCAAGACGTTTTTTCACGCCAGGCAGGATGACGGAGTCTTTGTATTCTTTGGACTGTTTCTCGAACAGCTCCAAGCTTGGCAAGCTAACGACGCGTACGTGGATTCCTTCAGCTTGAAGCAGTTTTTGCGCCGCGACAGCCAGTTGCACTTCAGAACCTGTTGCAAGGATTTGAGCATCCGGGTTACCGTTCGCAGCATCGGATACCACGTATCCGCCTTTGCTCAGGTTCGCTTTCGCGCCTTCAACCGTTCCTTCGAGAATCGGCAGATTTTGACGAGTCAATACGAGCGCAACGGGTCCTTTAGCCTCAGCAATCGCATAGCGCCAAGCTTCGGATGTTTCGTTCCCGTCAGCCGGACGAATCACTGTGATGCCCGGAATAACACGAAGTGCCGGAAGCTGCTCAATCGGCTCATGCGTCGGTCCGTCTTCGCCAACCGCGATACTGTCATGTGTCAAAACGTAGATAACCGGAAGCTGCATAAGAGCTGCCAGACGGATGGAAGCACGCAGGTAGTCGGAGAATACGAAGAATGTCGCACCGTATACTTTCACGCCACCATGCAAAGCCATACCGTTCATGGCTGTCCCCATACCGAACTCGCGAACGCCAAACCATACATTGCGGCCCGCATAGTTGCTTGCCGTGAAGTTAGCTTCGCCTTTGATCATCGTGTTGTTAGAGCTCGCAAGGTCCGCGGAACCGCCGATCAGCTGCGGAAGCAAAGGAGCAATCGCGTTGATCGCATTACCGGAAGCTGCACGAGTCGCCATCGGCTTGTCCGATGTACTGTAAACCGGAAGGTTCGCATCCCAACCAGCAGGCAGTTCGTTATTAACAGCCGCGCTGAACTGGCTGCCCAATTCAGGATATGCTTTGATGTATTCATTCAAAAGGTTGCTCCAAGCTTGTTCAGCTTCAGCGCCTTCTTTGCCGATTTCCGCATAGTGGGCACGAACTTCATCAGGAACCAAGAAGTCCGGCTCTTCCGGCCAGCCGTATGCTTGCTTCGTTAATTTCACTTCGTCGCCGCCAAGCGGGGAACCGTGAGGTCCAACGTGTCCGCCTTTGCCGCCTTTATTCGGGCTTCCGAAACCGATTGTCGTTTTCACTTCGATAAGCGTAGGACGGGTTGTATCAGCTTTCGCTTCAGCAATCGCGTTGGAGATCGCAACCAGATCATTCTGCTCCTCTACGCGCAGCACTTGCCAGCCGTAAGCTTCGAAACGTGCTTGAACGTTCTCGGAAAAAGCCATATTCAGCTCGCCATCGAGCGAGATATCGTTTGAATCGTACAGCATGATCAATTTGCCCAGTTTCAAATGAGCAGCCAAGGAAACGGCTTCAGAGGAAACCCCTTCCATCATGTCGCCATCGCCGCAAATCGCATATGTATAATGGTCGATCACCGGGAAATTCTCTTTGTTGTAAGTCTCTCTCAAATGAGCTTCAGCCATGGCCATACCAACGGCCATACCGATCCCTTGTCCGAGCGGACCCGTCGTTGCATCAACACCCGCCGTGTGACCGTATTCCGGATGTCCTGGCGTTTTGCTTCCCCATTGGCGGAAGTTTTTGATTTCTTCCATCGGCAGATCGTATCCGCACAGGTGAAGAAGGCTGTATAGGAGCATGGATCCATGACCCGCAGAAAGTACAAAGCGGTCGCGATTGACCCATTTCGGATTAGCTGGGTTGTGCTTCATATGCTGTTTCCACAGCACGTAGGCCATTGGGGCTGCGCCCATCACCATACCTGGGTGACCCGAGTTGGCTTTCTCAATGGCATCGATGCCCAAAGTACGAATCGTGTTGACTGCCAATTGTTCAATTGTTTTGTTTGTTGCTGTCATTTCGAAAATTCCCTCCTATATGTCTATACTTACGTGAGTCTTAAACTTGTACATACAAGTGACTTTTCTCGCTTGCATTATTGTACCATTTGCTTTGAGGCTTTGCCACAATAAACCGCTAAAACTCGATGGATATGCGGCTCTCTGCCAAAAAAGACTGCATCCTTATCGGATACAGCCTAGCTTTCCCATCAATTGAAGACGACAGTCTTATTGTTGTGAACGATGATGCGATCTTCCACATGCCAAGCAACGGCTCTGGCGAGAACGATCCGTTCGATATGACGGCCGATTCTTTTCAAATCTTCCACATTGTCGCGGTGGCTAACCCGCTGAACGTCTTGTTCGATAATCGGCCCGCCGTCTAATTCCTCGGTCACATAGTGCGCGGTTGCGCCAATAATTTTCACACCGCGGTTATGCGCTTGGGCATAAGGCTTACCGCCTACGAAAGCAGGCAGGAACGAATGATGGATATTGATGATGCGATTCGCGTAATGCTGAATGAAAGATGGCGAGACAATCTGCATATAGCGCGCCAAAACAATCGCATCCACCTTGTCTCCCACCACTTCAAGCTGACGGCGCTCAGCTTCTGCCTTCGTATCTGCCGTAACCGGAATATGGTAATACGGAATGCCGAAAGGCTCGACCAATGATTGCATATCGGGATGATTCGAAATAACCATGGCAATATCGGCATTCAAATCCCCAGCGCGCCAGTGCCAGAGAAGCTCAAGCAATGCATGATCTTCCTTCGATACGAAGATCGCGATGCGCTTCTTATGACTAGCCAAAGACAGACTCCAGTCCATGGAGAACTTGTCCGCAACGACGGAGAACGCCTCTTTCAATTGCTGGACGCGGCTCTCTAGCTGCTCCAAGTCAAACTCGATCCGGATGAAAAACATGCCGCCTTCCGGGTCCATGGTGTACTGATCGGATTGCACGATGTTCGCGCCGTAGTCAAACAAAAACTGTGAAACTGCCGCTACAATGCCCGGTTGATCCGGACAAGAAATCAACATTCTTGCTCTGTTCGCCCATTCGCTCTCCCTGCGAGCTGAGCTGTTCGTACTTCCCCGTTCCATGTGAATCCCCCTCTATGCTATCTGTACAAAAAGCTATCTGCGTTAGACTTTTTTAAGAATTTCCTGACCGGCAAGCCAAACGATCAGACGTTGGTTAAGCTGCTCTTCGCTAAGGTCGGACAACAGTCTTTCCTCGTGCAAAATATCATACAAACGCTCTAATGGCTCGCGTCCGTCCGCTTTTTTCGCTTTCGCATCATTTTTCAAAATGTCCCAAGTTTTCAGCACATAATCGCGGAAATGAATATCTTTTTTGCCAAACAAATGATCGATGCGCTCGACATGATCCAGGAACTCATCGCCGAAACGGCCTTTGAGATTACCGGATAAGAGGGCAATCTCCGCTTCGTACATCGGGCGCTGCGTCTTGTCTTCTTTACCGATCCATGGCGTCTCCAGAATCATAGGCAAATGCTGCAGCTTCTCATGGTTAGCGACATTGTTCATCGCCTCAAAGCCAATCCAGCCCGAGCCTAGCGGCGCATGGCGGTCCTTGGCGGCTCCGCGGGGATTTTTGCTGTCGTTTAAATGAATAACGCCCAGCTTGTCTAAGCCGATAACTTTGTCGAAATGATGCAGAACACCGTCCAGATCGTTCACGATATCATAGCCGGCATCATGAATATGGCAAGTGTCCATACAGACCGTAAGTTTGTTGTTAAACTCAACGCGCTCCATAATCTCCGCGATTTCCTCGAAGCTGCGGCCGATTTCGGTCCCTTTGCCAGCCATCGTTTCCAGCGCGATATTCACATCCGTGTCCTTGACACCAGCCAAGACTTCGTTCAAACCCTCGGCGATACGGGCAATCCCGTAATCCGCATCTTTGTCCGTGTAAGCCCCTGGATGCAGCACGATGTTGCGCACCCCGATGTAGGCTGTCCGGCGAATCTCTTCTTGAAGGAAACGCACGGCTAATTCAAAAGTATCCTCTTTATAGGAGCCAAGGTTGATGATATAAGGAGCGTGCACGACGATTTCATTAATCGCATGCTTGTCCATCAAAGCTTTGCCTTCTTCGATATATTGATCTTCGATCGGTTTGCGGCGCGTATTTTGCGGTGCGCCGGTGTATATCATAAACGTAGAAGAACCGTATGAAACTGCCTCTTCTGCTGCATTTAACAAGCCTTTATCCGAGAACGAAACGTGTGAGCCGATTTTGGGCATGATTCATTGCTCCTTTACTGAAAATCTGTACTACCTTCCTATTTTACTCGGATTGTCGCAAGAAATCTAGAAATAAGGTATAATTCTTATCAGAAATGATTGGATGGTAGTGAGGTGACAAATAAATGGTTAACAATTATTTCATGTGGTTCATTATTTTCTGGGTATTTGTCCTGCTCTTCTTTATGTCTGTAGGCGGGTACTTCATGTTTCGCAAGTTCTTGAAAGTTCTCCCCAAGGAAGACGGAAAGTCCAAGCTGGATTGGCAGAATCATTATGTCGACAATTCCCGCCATCTATGGACAGAAGACTCCAAAGCTTTTCTCGATCAGTTGGTCTCTCCTGTGCCTTCAGCTTTCAGAGATATTGCCAAGCATTCGATTGCCGCTCGAATCGGACAGGTTGCACTAGAGGCAAATGCGAATGAAGTAACGAGGGAGCACTGCATCGAGGGATACATTCTTGCGACGCCGCGCAGAGATTATCGAAGTTTGACCAGCTTTCTTGAAAAAGAGCAGATTGACTATAGCGCTTATAAACATTTGTTGAGTTAAAATGAAAAAGCCACTCATTTCTTATTTATAAGAAGTGAGTGGCTTAATTGTTATGACAGCTAAAGCTCCGGCATCCCGAACAATTCCAATCCAACGTTAGCATGCAGATCCCGCCTTATTCATTCAAATCCAAGTCTCAGTTGTCATTTCTTCGTACCTGTGTATGCACACGCTGCGCAGCGAATCGCACTTTTGGCAATGCGCCAGAGGAATTGTCGTCTGATAGAAACCCGTTTTGAAAATCTTCTTTGCATAACATTTGGCCATGGTTGAATTGCATTCTACACAATATACCGTATCCGAATTGCCCATTATTTTTTCTCCCCTTACTGATCAAAATGTCGTTTATTGTTACAATATGTATATATAAAACATTATAAGATACATTTCGTAACTTAACAAGGGGGTCTCTACATTTTCAGCACATGTAATCGACAATAATGTCATCAAAAATCCGGTCTGGATCATAGCTTTTTGTTAATTTTACAAATTCTTTATTTTGCAGCGCGGCAAGTTGGTTTATTTCATAAAGCATTTCCGATTCTACATAGTCATTAGGTTGAATAACCGCTTTATAAATACAGCTGTCCTCTTTTTCATTTAAGAGCTCTATCCGGCCTACGCTATGAAACATACGGCTCGAAACCATAATCCCAAAGCCATAAATAACTTCATCATCGGTAGGCAAAATCAATGGACTCTCAAACGTAAATTGAGACTTCTCCAGTTCCAAAATATCGATCATGGCATATTTCGTATGAATCGGTCTTTTGTTAATTTGAACAATCGTCAGCTTGCCTTGCAGAGGTGAAACCAGCGATAACTTGCTTCTTTTCGTCATCGTCATACGACCTTCACACCACCTTAATACATTTTGTATCTAGTCAAATGAATCTCTGCTTTGATATAATGGTTTTCTGGTATATTTCGCTAAACATAGTGGATATAATGGTAGAAAAAAATAAACTGTGAGGAATGATCAAGCTGAAGTATGGAGATCGTATTGCCCTCTTACGTGAAAAAAGAGGACTAACCCAAGAAGAGTTATCCATCAAAATAGGAATTTCTAGGGCATCCCTTTCTCACTATGAAACAAGTCGCCGTGAACCTGATTACGAAACCATTAATAAGATAGCAACCTTTTTTAATGTTTCTATTGACTATTTGCTTGGCCGTACCAATCTTCAGCATACGATTCTTGATAACGATGTTCGGGACTTCGTAGAAAATCTTGATTTAACGGACGAGAATATTTTGCAAAAGTTTTCACTGACCGTTGACGGCAGAAAACTTTCCCCGGACGAAGCGAAACGATTCATTGCTTTTGTAAGGGCTGAGCGTTCATTGGAGTAGTTTGTAAAGGAAATCTTACATCTTGCGCCTGAAACTTATGTTTGTAGATGCCCAGGTAGAGAAGAATCTGATGAATATCAATTGAAATTTTATGTTCTTGATTCATATGTAGGCCTACTCCAAACGCTCAGCTTTTCTCAAAAGCAAGGAAACCGTATTCATGATATGCGATACATTATGTATCTCTGGCGAGACAGTCTTACGAGGGAAACTGCTTTTATTTATTTACACCAATATACTTCAAAGTCACGGATGGGGCAGATTGATTAAAGAGGTCTCTAAGGACTGAGACGTTTTTGGTTTTTAAGTAGTAATGATAGCCATATGTTTTTCGAAGAGTATGCGTGCCAATGTCGGTTAAGCCAACCTGCTTGGCAGCTTGATTCAAAATCCTGTAAACGCGAATTCTCTTGATAGGATTGCCTGTTCGTTGGGACGGAAATAAGTAATTATCTTCGTCCATATATTGTATATATTCCTTGATAAAGGCTTTTAACTGTGAAGAAAGCTGAAAAGTCTTTATTTTACCCGTCTTTTCCTCCCGTACGCTTACGACATTCCGATCCATCACATCCTTGACTTTCAAAGACAGAAGATCGCTTAGATGGAGTCCGGAATTAATTCCAATCGTGAAAAGAAGCCAATCTCGAATCGATTGTTCTTTCAAAACCTCTTGCAATTGTTCAATTTTCTCTTGATCTCTTATAGGCTGCACAACTTGCATGAATAGCACCTCACATGACCTTTATCAAATTTCATTGTATGCTACTAATTGATTTTCGCTATTACATGTAATCTCAATCTATACGCTATCAATCCTCCCAATTGCTTTATGTTACATATTGTATCACAAATTTGATAAATGATCTATGCCTTTTCCTGTTCTCAAACGCTAATCTGTACGGTATAATTCTTAATAAAGAACGTTTTTCGCACACTAAACTATTATGGGATGGAGGCCTCCTGCATTGTTAAAAATCGTTAGGTTTCTTTTTATTATGCTGCTCCTCAGTGCAATTACGTTTCCTGCATCAGCCTATGCCTCAGGTAATGAAAAAGGAAGTTCTCAGAAGAACAGTTTATTGTCTCAGATCACTTCGATCTTTAATTTAAGTAAATTATGGAGTGCCAGTACATACCAGGATAATAGCAGCAGTACTAGCAACAACAAGAACAATAGTAAAGACAATGATCACAATAATAACGGCAAAAATAACAATAACAACAATAATAACAAAGACAAAAACCAAAACGAGAAGAACAAATGGGACGATTACGATTGGCATGATATCGGCTGGAATGACAAAGATTGGAATGAACGTCCGGATTCGTTTGACATATGGAAGAAGTGGTTTTGTTATTAAACGATAAAACTCCGTCCGGATCAGCCGGCGGAGTTTTTGTGGTTAGGGCAGCTTCGTTTCAAGAACGAATACCGTAATTTCAGGTCGGCAATTAAACCGGATTGGAAACAAGGTTGTTCCGATCCCGCGGTTCGTATACACGTGAAACTCACTTTCCTCAAAGCTGTAAAGCCCTATTTGGTACTTTCGACCTAGATCCGGTGTAAAGAGACTCCCGTAAAAGGGGATTCGAATTTGTCCGCCATGGCTGTGGCCCGAGAGCTGCAGATCGATCCCATGGGCCGAAGCCGTATCGGCGAAATCCGGTTCATGCGCGAGCAGCAGGACAAATTCGTCCTCCTTGGCACCTTGTAAGGCGTGCGGCAAATCGGGTTTTCCATGAAAAATTTCATCCAGCCCGGCCACTCTTATTCGCCCATTCCCTCGTTCAATCGTTCTGTTGTCGTTAACCAGTACAGTGAATCCGGATCGTTCAAGCACATCCCTTACCCGCTCGGATGAAAGACGCATATCATGGTTGCCAAGCACCGCGAATTTCCCCATCCCGGCTTGAAGCCGAGATAGAACGGGGATCACATCATCCGTTATTTCACCGTATTGAGAATCAAATAAATCTCCCGTAAAACAAATAATGTCCGGCTCTTGCCGCTGAATCATAGCAACCGCCCGGGCCACATGTCCGATACTGAAATGCTTGCCGATGTGCGTGTCGCTGAACTGTACAATCCGTACGCCAGCAAACGCCGGCGGATAACGGCGGTACGAAAGTCGAACCGTTTTCAACTGAATCCAATAACGCTCTCCGAAAATGCCATATAGTCCGCTAAATCCCGCCAAAATCCCTAAGGATCCGGCAACGGATAAACTACGCTTGAGAAACGTCCTGCGAGTGATACGTCTATTGTTCATGGTCTTTTCCCCTAACCTATTCCGCGTGTATGGGGCTAAATATTCAGTGGCTCATGCAAAATTTGTCGAGGGGAGGCGCAAAAGTATTGATACACTTTGTATAATTTTAATATTATCGGGATTGATTTCGCTGAAAAAACGTGCGATAATAAACTACGAGATACGATTTGTATCACAAAAGAAATGTTTTGGAGGGGTCACTTGTGAACAAGTTAAATCAGATGGATTTCGAAGAGTATGATACGGAATGGATCGATCTTATTTTGAGCGCACGTAAGATGGGTCTTACTATGGATGATATTCGCGCATTCCTAAGAAGCCCTTTCCAGACGACTCAAAAATCGCAAAATTCAACTGAAAACGATCCTTGTATGTCCCCATAAATTCCGAAAGCACTCATCGCTATTCATCGTTTGGTCGTTTCATTCTCCATTTGTTGAAATCCAGAAACTCCCGAAACTGCTGCTTATCAACCCCGGATGACATAGCTTCTTTAATAATCTCATACCATTCCTGATCTAGTTCAAGCCCATTGTCTGTCGTCTGTTCCTGTTCGTCAATTAACCGCTCGACAGGTACCTTCAAAACAGCTGCAATTTTCTCCAGAAACTGAATTGAAGGATTCTTTTGAATGTCCCGTTCGAGGCTGCTAATATATGACTTCGCAACGCCTGCACGTTCAGCCAGTTCTGTCAGTGACAGGCCCTTCTCTTTCCTCAACTGTTGGACACGTTTTCCAATCATGTGTATCTTCCCTCGTAATAAAGTTATAGTTGCTCTTCTAATTATACCAGAATTCCTTTAAAAGAACAAATACGTTTCTTATTAAGAACAAAAAAAGCCCCTTACGGGGCTTTTGCCTTTATATCTCTCATCATCTGGCCAGACTTACCATAACCGATCACATTTCACTTCATTTTATCATTATGCCATTTCATAAACTCAATCAATATTTTAAATTCATGAATGCGTTCCTTATCAATCCCTGATTGCTTCAAATCAATGATAAAATCCATCCATTCTTGATCAAGCTGGTGACTGGCCTCTGCATCTACGGCAATTTTCAGCAATAGTTTGAGATCTACCTTGAGCACCTCGGCGATTTTCTCCATTACGTGAATCGATGGGTTCTGTTTGAGATTTCTTTCAATATTGCTTAAATAGGATTTGGAAATACCTGTCCGTTCCGAAAGCTCGGACAACGTATACCCCCTTTGTTTACGAATACTTGAAATATTTTGACCAATCATGGTTATCATCACTCCACAGTGACACTTTTGACAAGATTTCTTTGCTTGCTAACATGTCAACACCTCAACCTATCATAGCGGTTGCCTAACTGTTCAGGTCCAGCCTTATATGTTCTTCTATCCTCTCCTTCCTGTTAATCATCATTTTCTCCAATACAGCATACATTCGGCATTTCACTCATAAGGTTTACAAAAGGGAGGGATTATGTCATGTATTTACTTTCGACAAGTGTGTGGAAAAAAGCTCAGCGTACTTATCATAAGGTCATGCATGTATACAATTCTATACTCTATAGAGACTGTCTTGATGTGGAGCTGAAAATAGCTTTATTTGAAAAGGTTCAGCACCACCGGCAAAAGTTGAGTGAAAGCGCTTAAAAAGATGGCGTATCAGGCAATATAAGACTTTGCCTTCAATAGCTTTTTAATACACCCAATGACTCTGGATTGCTCGTCTTCCGTTAAGTTGGATCCGGACGGCAGGCATAGTCCTGTCTGGAACAATTGCTCGGACACGTTCTCATTGTCGCTATGCGAGTAATATTTAACCCCTTCAAAAAGCGGCTGCATATGGAGCGGTTTCCAGACAGGACGGGCTTCTATATTGTCTTCAGCCAGAACTTCCAACAACGCCTCGACAGATACCCCCGCCTCTTTTTCCTCTAGCGTAAGAACCGTCAGCCATCTATTTGACCGGGTATTGGCTAGTTCCGGCATAAACCGGACTCCCGGCAGATCAGCTAATTCTTGGTAGTACCGGTCAAAGACCGCTCTTCTGGCAAGTATTCTGTCTTCCAATACTTCTAACTGAGCTCTGCCGATCCCCGCCAATACGTTGCTCATTCGATAATTGTAACCCATCTGACTATGTTGATAATGTGCAGCATAATCGCGTGCTTGGGTGGCCAAGAAACGGGCTTTATTCAATTCCTCGACCTCGTTGGAAACCAGCATCCCCCCGCCTGAAGTCGAAAGAATTTTATTTCCGTTAAACGAATAAATGCCAAACTTCCCGAATGAGCCGCTTGCTCTTCCTTTGTAGGTGGAGCCCAACGATTCAGCCGCGTCCTCAATGACCGGGATATTAAATTGATTGCATAACTCCAGGATTTCATCCATCTTCGCGCTTTGGCCATATAAATTAACGACGATAACCGCTTTAGGCAATTTTCCTTCTTGAACAGCCTCGAACAAAGCAATTTCTAAGGCCGCAGGAGACATATTCCAAGAATCCGGTTCCGAATCGATAAAAACCGGTTCAGCTCCTAAATATACAATCGGGTTAGCGCTCGCAACAAAGGTGAGACTTGAACAAAAGACCGTATCCCCCGCTTGCACATCAAGCAATCGCAGCGCCAAATGAATGGCTGCCGTCCCCGAACTGACTGCGGCCGCATCTTTCACCCCGACATGGGAGGCCATTTCCTTCTCGAATGCATCAACATGCGGACCTAGCGGGGCAATCCAGTTCGTATCGAATGCATGCTGGATATAAGTCATTTCGTTCCCGCTCATGTGCGGAGGGGAAAGATAGATTCTTTTATGATTCGAAAACACTTGTTGTGCCACATCCTTTTATAGGTTTTTGGGATGAAGAAGCGCTGGACGCTAGGCGAACTTCCGGCTGTTTAGAATTTTTGCCGGGGTTCCTACGGCTGTGCTATGGGGTGGAATATCACGGATTACCGTAGCCCCTGCGCCTATAACTACCCATTCGCCGATCTGCTTCTCCGGAATTACCGTAGCCCCCGCTCCAATCATTGTCCCTTCTTTTACAATGACTGCACCGGTAAGCACAGCCTTTGGCGCAATGTGAACATAATCCCCAATGTGATTGTCATGCTCTACGATTGCACCAGAGTTGATAATGGCATGGTCGCCTATAACGGTATCGGCACTCACGATTGTATTCGCCATGATAACCGTTCCATACCCTATAGATGCGCTGGTACTAATAATCGATGTATCGTGAATGAGTGAAACATATGTATTCTTGGATAAGTTAAGCTTCTCAACAATCGACTTTCGAATGCCGTTATTGCCAATTGCAATAACAAATTTAAGATGGTTCCTTTCATGCAATAAAAGATGCGCTGAGGAAATCGGACCTAGGTAAATGTCATTGCTTAGAGTTAACTTATCGTACTTATCATCCAAAATGGCTATGATCTTATTGTCACTTTTAGAACGAATCAATTCCCTAATGACTTTACTATGTCCACCCTCGCCAATAACAACTAAATCCAATCTGCCTCACATCTTTCATCAGAGATTTGAACCGGAGAATTTCTCCATCGTCACATGATTCCCGTGACTGATTCCATCTGACTTGATGACTTTAACAAAAGTTAAAGCAAGAATTTTGATATCAAGGAGGAAGCTCTGATTTTCCACATACCAAACATCAAGTCTAAACTTTTCTTCCCAGGAGATTGCGTTTCTCCCATTAACTTGCGCCCACCCCGTTATTCCGGGGCGTACTTGGTGACGTTTGGCCTGTTCTTCCGTGTACAAAGGCAAATAATCCATCAGCAGCGGCCTTGGCCCTACTAAGCTAATGTCTCCTTTGATAACATTGACCAATTGCAGCAGTTCATCAAGGCTGTATTTTCTGAGGAATTCCCCGAAAGAAGTTAGCCTGATTGAATCAGACAATAAGTTCCCTTCCTTGTCTCTAGCATCTGTCATCGTGCGAAATTTATAAATATTGATAGGCCTGCCATGCAATCCTGGTCTTAACTGCTTAAATATAATCGGAGATCCCAGCTTTACTCTAACCAATACAGCAACAATGCCGATAATCGGAGATAGAAGCAGCAATAAAGGAATAGCTATCAGCAGGTCGAAAAGTCGTTTCATCATTGACCTACTCCTATTGATTTTGACTCTAAGTTTTGATTTCATACGGTTCATTTTCCAAACAAAGTAATTCGATTTCACTGTACTTTGACCATCAACAGCTACTAACCACTGATTGTCCTCCATCAATTGTTGGTCGATATGGTGCATCCCATCTTTTCTCCAATCACCGTTTTTGTTCGAGCCGCATAAGACGACGGAAATTTCCTCTTCCTCATATTCGGTTTCTGTCAGTTGGTTTACTTTAAAGACCCTTACGGACTCGCCATAATGAGGATAATCCGCTTGTGTGTACCTGTAGATGTTTCCTTCTGAAAAAATAATTCGGCCTGCAGGTCTGCTAATCATCATATTGCTTGTAATGACCGGGCTTTGGGGATGTTCCATCCATGGACCCTCTAGCTTTTCAGACGAGAATAGATGCAGATTTCCCCCTGCCGTAGAGGCAAATATCCACCATTTCTCTTGATACTGAACAATGGAAGGATCCAAGAAGTTGCCTTTGAACAACTCACACGCAATTTCCCATTGAATTGGGAACTGTTTCGCTCTGTACAATAAAACACGATTGGCTTCCGTCGTTTCAGGCAGCATAAATATTTCGTCTTCAACCTTAAAAACTTGAGGATAAGATAAGTGGAAGTTTTCACGCAGGACGACTTGCTGATAATCCCAATTAACCCCGTCCGTACTTACGGCTACGCCAATTTGCCCACGTTCCAGTTGTTTATTCAAGATCTCAAAAAATAGATATAACTGCGAATCATGCTTAATAATAAAGGGGTCTGCTACAAATTCAGCTTGCACATCCGTTACATCTGACGCTTGTATCGAAGGTGTGTCCATGTCGGTTTCATGCCATGACTTCATGATCATGACAGGGGAACTGAAAACCTTAATCGACCATATCTGAGCAACAATTCCCGTCTTTATGAGAGAAGTGACATTCGTAATTCTTTGGAGAAGCTTCTTCATAGGGAACAAGTAGTAATCCTCCTTTGAAAGGAGGTACTCTGATTTTGCAAAAATAATTGTTTGAACTGCTGCTCAGTCAGCACCAAGATACACATGAGTAAGCCCCCACTATACAGTTATTTCTTCTTCCGCCTTTTGAAATCCATTCGGATTTTGGGTTTGCCATCTCCATGAATCAAGACACATCTCACTTATGCCTCTCTGAGCGATCCATCCCAACTCATGCTTAGCCTTGTTTGAATCCGAAAAACAGACGCCTATGTCGCCCGGTCTTCGATCTTCCATCGTATAAGGTATATGCTGCCCGGTTACTTTTTCAAAAGCAGTCACCATCTCCACAACACTGTAGCCCTGCCCGGTTCCAAGGTTGTAGGCTTCCACCCCAGTGATTGCCATGATCTTCTCCAACGCTTTGACGTGCCCGAGCGCCAGATCAACTACATGGATATAATCTCTTACACCCGTGCCGTCCAAGGTGGGATAATCGCTTCCATAAATCTTTAACTCCTTTAATCTGCCTATCGCCACCTGTGTAATAAACGGCATTAGATTATTAGGGGTGCCATTGGGATTCTCTCCTAATCTTCCACTGCTATGGGCTCCAATAGGGTTAAAGTAACGTAAAAGCGCAATGCTCCATGTCGGATCAGACACATATAGGTCCTGCATAATTTCTTCAATCATAAGCTTAGTACGGCCGTATGCATTCGTGGCGCCTACTGGGGAATTTTCGGTAATCGGTACTTGTTCCGACTTGCCATATACAGTAGCCGAGGAGCTGAACACGATTTTATTTACCCCGTATTCCTGCATAAGTTCACAAAGGATAAGCGTCCCAGTAATATTATTGTGGTAATAGCGAAGCGGCAACCGAACCGATTCTCCTACTGCTTTAAGTCCTGCTAAATGAATGACCGCTTCAATTTGATGCTGCTGAAAGACCCTCTCAAGATCCTGCCGGTTTAAAAGATCAATGGGATAAAACGCAAAATGTTTGCCTGTTAATTCCATTACCCGCTTTAACGCTTCCGAGCTGCTGTTACTAAGGTTATCTACAACCACGATCTCATGTCCTGCATTTAATAATTCCACACAGGTGTGACTTCCAATATACCCGGCTCCTCCAGTTACGAGGATTGTCATCGTGTAAACCTCCTAACTTTTTTTCAAAACTTCAAATATTCGCTTCGATAAAAAAGATGTAAAGTAACCACATTCTCGTAATAAAAATAAATCAGATAAAAGCCTATTATTGCGTAATACATAATTTTCCGTTCCCTTTTTACAAATAAACTGATGACCCATGACATAAGAATGACATTGTATAATCCAAAGTAGATGCTAAATCTTGCAAAAATCCAATTTTGCGTAGCGACGGCCATGACAACAAAATTCAATAATGACATGTTGACGACATAGTCACTGTTGGGAAATATTTCTCTAAGTTTGTTTCTTCCCAGATAGGCGAATATCAATGGAACCGCTCCGACAGCCACCCTAATGATGTTAGCTCCGCCTTCTTGGATACTTTGATATTCCCCATAGTGGGTATCAGAAATGGCAGTGAAGATAGCGTCCGAGATCACGCTGTATCCTACAATTAACAACACCGCCAAAGTCAGCAGCACGAAAGTAGAGGATGTCCAAGCCTTTCTTCTCACAATGAAGTAAAGCGGTATAAGAATTAAGGCGCTGCCATGAAATGTAGAAGCAAAGGCAACCACAAGAAAATACTTTTTCCAGCTTCCTTCAAATAAATACTTCGTAGCCGCGAATACCATCGCCGAAGCCAAAAATTGCCTTACCCCGTTCATAGAAACAATGTAAAGTCCTGAAGTTATGTATACATATACGCTAAGTTCAAACAATCTTGAGTATTTATATAGCACATAGATAATGAGTACATTGGTTACTAAGGCAGTAATAAAGATTAACAGCTGTGGATTCTCCGTAAATTTTTTTAAAATCATTTGAAGAATTCCGAAGCCTATATCCTTCTCCGCTTTAACTTGTTTCCATGTGAAATCATTAAGCTTGTAGGCATACATATAAAAAAAGGTATCGCCAATGTTATTGCGGAGCCCGGCTATTATGGCGAATGTGGCCATTACGATGCCTACCATCCATTTATTGGGCTTCAGCGATAGAACTCCAGAGCCTGCTCCAGAGCCGATTGTCACAGGTTTGGCCAAGTACCTTGAAAAATAGGAGGCAATATAAACGACAATCAGATTAACCCAAAGTATGGCCATAATTGATTTCCTTTCGAGTCCTTATGTGACACTCGTTTTTCTCATTACATACCAATAGAGCATGGCACCAAGCGGAATAGCGAGAAAGGTGAGGACTTTCGAAGGCGATTCCCTCAAGAACTTGCGATTGCCGGAAGTCATGCAGCTGGACACATAGTGGATGGATTGTCTGAATTTGAAGAGCAAGCCGGCAGACGGCAGCTTCATAAGCTCCTTGCGGTAAAAGGCAAAGCCTTTCGGGTTCTTGCGGTACTGATTCCACATATTCATGGACGAGCCATCCGGCAAATACTCCACGCAGCAAAGCACTTCATTCATGAGAAGCATTTCATACTGCTCATCTAACTTATAGTATTTATAGGCCAAGCCTACATACTTTTCATTTTCAAAAATGGGATAAGGATAGTCCCGAGTTAATTCGGTTCGATAAACCAGCTTCTTATCCCCGGTTACCCGGTGTTTGCTGTACAGCTGAAAAAGGGTCGAACGCTTGATGCCCTCAGGCAGTTTTGTGCCAATAATGCGGCCATCCGTATAAGAATCAAGTCCAATGATTCCACTTACTTGCTCACTACCGTGCTGCTCCCAAAAAGCGTTTATTTGTTCCACAGCATGATCTGGCATATAGTCGTCGGAGTCAATACATACGTTAAGCTCCGTATCGATCAGCCTGTAAGCCGTATTATGAGCTCCATGCATGCCCTGATTGTCCTGGCGGTAATAACGAATTTGGATTTCATTCTCAGCCATCCAACCGGCCACCAATTGTTCCGTATGGTCTGTCGATCCATCGTCGATAATCAGCCAAATGAAATCTTTGGACGTTTGCCGTTTAAGGCTGTTATAACAAACGGGAAGGCAATACGCTCTATTATAGGTAGGTGTAAAAACAGTCAATTTCTTCATACGATCACCTCGATAAGCCTAAATAAAACCCCTCTGTCCATAGAGCGGTATTCTTAATATCGTATCCCTTGTTTGATAAAGAGAACTCCGGAATATGCCTGGTTGCATTTCTTGAAATAACGTGATTCATTCGATCTATCCAAATCGATTTATTCCCCAGCGATAACCGCTCTACGAGTTGAATGCCCATATCCACTTCTTGGGTAATCTCATCGGATACGAGACATGGCAGTCCGGCCCCCTGCGCTTCGATGAGTGTAACAGGAAGACCTTCATGCAAGGAGGGAAATACGAACATATCAAAAGCTTGCAGCAGCCGTGTGATGTCACTTCGTACCCCAAGGAACTTCACCTTATCCTGCAGGTGCATAGCCTCCACTTTCTTCTCGACCTCTGCACGCAGCGGTCCGTCTCCTACTAAAATTAGGACCGTATTCGGCTTCTCTTGGTGCAGCTGCGCGAATAGATCGACGAGGAACGAATGATTTTTTTGATGCGCAAATCTCCCGATATGCCCTAAGACATAGCTTTCTGAAGGCAGGCCCAGTTCTTGCCTGACTTGCTCTCTAATCCCGGGTGAGAACGCAAATTTGTCACTCTCGATCCCGTTCTTTAAAATCAACGCTTTATTCACCTTGTTTGCAAACAACCATTTGGCCGCTTTATTGGAGCAGGCAACAAAGTGAGTGGCACAGGATGTGATAAATGTTCCCGCAACCCACTTATATGTTCTGGCTGCAATTCCGCCCTCACTGCTTGTATTATGGCTGTGCGCAATTCGTATAGGTGCTCCCACTTTCTTAGCGGCGCGCAATACGAATCCGCTCATTTTGTCCATGTGGGCATGCACAATTTTGTACTTGGGATGCGTTACAAAGAAATGATCCAAAGCTTCGATATATTTCGCATGACCAATATCCGACACATAGGGAATTCGATGAATCGTTCCGCCCATCTCTTCAATTTCAGCATCAAAGACCCCAGCTTTACAGGTTAGGAAATCAAACTGAACCTTGGAGCGGTCGATATTGCGATATAAATTCATAAGGAGGGTCTCCGCTCCACCGCGATTCATATTAACGACTACGTGTAAAATTCTTATTGGATCGCCCACACGACATCCACCTTTTCGTCCATGTATAGGGAGTAAATATTTCTTTTCTCATTTAGCACCGTCTGGATGGCATATTTCCTTTCAATCATTTCTCGGCCCATCCCGCCCAGCTTTGACCGCAGATCCTTATTTTGCGCCAACTGTTTGATCCTCGCTGCCATTGCCTCATAATCATTTGGCTCTATAATCCAGCCATTATAATCATCGCGAACGAGTTCTCTATGCCCTCTATTGCTGCTCGCGATAATTGGGAGGGCACACGCCATAGCTTCCATGATATTTACCGGCAATCCTTCGCGCAGACTCGAAGCAACAGCCACATCGCATATGGGCAATAAGCGGTCAATATCATTTCGATACCCAAGAAAATCGACCCGGTTTGCAACACCTAACTCCCTGGCAAGATCAAGACATTGCTCTTTCAAGGGGCCCTCGCCTGCAAGCAGAAGCTTGACATTAGGTTCCTCATCTTTCAGTAATGCCATGGCACGAACGAGCATTTGCTGATTCTTGTTCCGGTTAAATTCTGCGGCATAAAACAGGAGAATGTCCTCTTGTTTATACCCCATCGTCATTTTTCTCAACTCATGCTTATGTATTTCATTACTCGGAATGTATTTTTCAATATCTACGCCTACACCGTGTACGTGCTCAATTCGACCTGCTCGGAAACGCCGATTAAGGGCTAGATTGTAATCTTCCTCATTTATGGTGATTAAACAATCCGTATAGGAAGAAAGGACTTTCTCGAGAGGATAATAGGCCAGCCAATTGATGAAGGGAGCGCCTTTGCAAAAGTGAAAACCGTGTGCGGTGTAAATGACCTTAGCTCCGTTCCTGCGCGCTTCCCGCGCTGCTAAGCGAGCGAGCAAACCGCCCATTGGCGTATGGCAATGGATGAGATCATAGTTGTTTTCATCGATAATTGACTTTAATGCTCCGTAGGCCTTCAAGTTGATTCCCCTGAAAGGTGATCTTTGAATCGGAATATTAAACTTTGCGTCGACATAAGGAAGGTCCATCTCACCGTTAGCGGCAATATGGACCTCCCATCCCTGCTCTTTAAACCACTTCATGTAAGGTAAGTGAAAAGCTTTAAAATGATAATCGACCGTGGCACACAAGAGTACTTTTTTGGACATCTATATCCCCTACTTAATTAGTTCTTTCTCCAAAATTGAAGAAAAATATTTGAGTAATTCGTATTTTAAATCGTCACGCTGCAATGCGTAATCAATTGTCGTCTGTATAAACCCCAGCTTCTCGCCCACATCGAATCGCTTGCCTTCGAATTCGTAGGCATACACGGATTCCAGAGTATTTAATTCCTCGATGGCATCCGTAAGCTGTATTTCTCCTCCAGCACCCGGCTTTTGATCGTTCAAAATGTCAAAAATTCTCGGCGTCAGAATATAGCGGCCCATGATGGCAAGATTCGATGGAGCTTCTTCTTTCCTTGGCTTCTCCACTAAATGATTGATGCTAAACAAGTGTTCTTCCATTTGTTTGCCGTCAACAATTCCATATCTGGACACTTCCTCATCCGTTACATGCTTCACGCCAATGATGGAAGAGTGACGATACTCATACTGATCCATCAGCTGTTTGAGGCAAGGTTTGTTGGCCCGAACGATGTCATCCCCTAATAACACTGCGAACGGTTCATTTCCAATGAACTTCCGCGCACACCAGATCGCGTGCCCCAGACCTCTAGGCTCCTTTTGGCGGATATAATGAATATCTACTTTGGACGACTTCTGAACTTCCGTTAATAGGTCGAACTTTTGTTTTTCAAATAAATTTTGTTCAAGCTCAAAAGAGTTATCAAAATGATCCTCAATAGCTCTTTTCCCTTTGCCTGTCACAATAATGATATCTTCAATTCCCGATTCCACAGCTTCTTCTACGATATATTGAATGGTTGGCTTGTCGACAATGGGAAGCATTTCTTTGGGCATTGCTTTCGTTGCGGGCAGGAATCTTGTACCCAATCCAGCTGCTGGAATAATGGCTTTACGTACTTTCATTGTGTAAAAGCTCCTTTTCAAACGATTGAAATTAATTTTTTCGGCATTGGAAGGACATTGTTATTGGCCAAATTCAACAATTGAACCCTTAGGCTTTCTTTGTCTAAGGTGGTGTAGGTGGAAATCATTTCTTTTATTTCTTCCATATACAGATCGGATGTTTTACCGATATAAATTTTAGGATAAACCTGCTTTTCATTGATTTCATCGCTATTTAACAGCTCTTCAAACAACTTTTCTCCCGGCCTCATACCGGTAAATTCAATGCCGATATCTTCTAGCGTGTTTCCCGAGAGCTTGATCAGGTTCTTGGCCAAATCAACAATTTTCACCGGTTCCCCCATATCAAGGACGAATATCTCCCCGCCTCTGGCTAAGGCGCCTGCTTGAATGACTAATCTGGAGGCTTCGGGAATGGTCATAAAATAGCGAATCATGTCAGGATGAGTAACCGACACCGGTCCGCCTTTGACAATTTGCTGTTTAAACCGCGGAATTACGCTGCCTCGGCTCCCTAACACATTGCCGAAACGCACAGCAACGAACTTCGTGTCACTGCTTTTATCCATATCCTGAATAATCATTTCAGCCATTCGTTTGGTGGCTCCCATGACACTTGTTGGGTTAACAGCTTTATCCGTGGAGATCATGACAAACGTGTCCACATTGCTTTGACTTGCCGCTATCGCTACATTCATCGTGCCTATCACATTGTTTTTAAATGCTTCTTCCGGATTTCGCTCCATTAGCGGAACATGCTTATGTGCGGCGGCATGGTAGACGACATCCGGACGATATTTATTCATGATCGACATCATCTTCTTCACATCTTGGATATCGGCTATTTCCGTTATGAACTCAATCGAAGTAGAGCCGGACAAGTCCTTAAGCTCCATTTCAATGGAATAAATGCTGTTTTCTCCGTGACCTAACAGAATTAGCTTCTTAGGCGTAAACTTCGTGACTTGACGGCAAATTTCAGAGCCAATCGATCCGCCGGCACCGGTTACCAAGACGACTTTATCCGTGATATAGCCTGAAATACTTTCAATATCCAAATCGATGGGATCTCGGCCCAATAGATCTTCTACCTGTACGTCCATAAAATGGCTAACCGACAGTTTCCCCGAGACCAGATCCTCCAACTTAGGCAGCGTTTGCGTCTTTGCTTTTGTTTTCGTGCACGCTTGAAAAATGTGGTTCAAATCCTTTTTGCTCAGCGATGGAATGGCAATGATAATGTTATCGATGTTTAATCTTTTCACCGCACTCTCTATTTGCCCAACCCCACCCATCACGGGAATTCCCAAAATATCAAGGTGATGAATTTTCACATTATCATCGATAAATCCAACAGGAACCAATTCGGATTCGTTATTTTTAATCAGCTGTCTGGCAACCATCGTCCCTGCGGATCCTGCGCCAACGATCAAGGTCCTTTTTTTAATCACGGTTTTATTGATATATGTATTCCGAAGCAGGCGCCAACAGAAACGGGAACCTCCAATTAACAACATGTGCAGCATCCATGTCACAGTGAGCAAACGAAAATAAATGTCATGGACGATGATTTGTTGAATGCAAGCGACGGTAATAATCGAAAAAGTGATGGCTTTGATAATAAATAGCAATTCTCCAATACTAGCGTGCTCCCAAGCTTTCTTATAAAGCTTATATACAAAGGAAAACGCGTGATGACTAAGAAACAAGGTGATTGAACTAACGACCAAGGGCAGCGTTATGACATTCAGATCTGCGCTCAGTAAAAAGCGGCTAATAAAAATGGACGTTAATACAATAAAGGAGTCTATGAAGAATAATAACGATAACCTTTGTCGGTATGACAAATAAATCCACCCTCTCTACTTAAAGTTCTTAAGTATAGGGCCTTTGTGAAAAGACCATATAATTAAATCCTTTAATTGTACGGGGGCATCTAACCCCACCTCGCACCACACTCTTGACGACTCGCGTCTAAGGTTGATTCAACCCACAGCATGGCCGAGTGCCTCCATTGATATTGGTTAGGAGGCATCACCGAACGTTGTATGTTATTAAGAACGGCAACATAAAATTTTTTAGGAACGCCGCTGCGTGAGCCTACAGAAAATTCTCAATAAAGAACGATAGGCTCATTTTCATTTTAGTTCTTTATAGAGAACGTGTCAACACAGTTTTCAATATTTCCTGAAGCGTACCCTTATTCCATTTATGAAACCAAAATAGGCCACGCGCAGTTTTATGGTGGCCTCACATATACAAATTTTTCAGCTTATTAATCCAAAGGGCTTGAATTGTGCTAACACATCAACGAACTCCCATACCAGGCTGCCATCCGTTGAAGTTCCGCTTGTTTGCGATGGAGGAACTTTACTGCTTTTACCTGCCGCATTGGATTTATAAACGTTGCCGTTCGCATATACAAAGGCGTTCAGTGGATATGAAGTATCCGCTGACCAAGCCGTACCCGCCGCTGTTCCAGGCACCGTGACTACCCAACCGATATAACTGCCAGAAGCCGGGCTGGCGTTGTTGATAATTTGGCCGCGTCTATAGTTTCCGGAAGCAGGCGGGCCAGCCAGCTTATAATATGGATCTACAACGCCATCGATATAGTTGTTTATTTTCACATGATTTTGATACTCGAGTATTTCTGCCGTTGCCACTTTGACCACGTTGTTACTGAATAAGATTTCGATTGATGCTGATTTGGGATCGCTTGCATTTATCGCTTTCATTGCTTTGGTTGACTTAAATATATTCCCGTCGATGATAAAAGATGCTGCGACAAATGTAGGCCACCAGAAGTCAATCATGGTTGCCGCGTTCGTTGGATTGTAGCTAAAAGTATTCTGTTTAAATACAAGCTCGCCGCCGATATCCCTAAAGAGGAAGGCTGTGCTTTCTTTGCTGGCAAAAGAGCTGCCGCTTATATGAAGCAAGGCATTTTTCTTGTTCTGATCGAATGTAAGCAGCGTATAACCGTCCCACTCAAACGTGCAGTTCTTAAATTGATATTCCGCTTGAGGATTGTTGATTGTAGAAATCGGTCCTGAGTTCTTGAACGAACAGCCCAAATAGCTCCCTGGAGGCAGCCCGGTCACAATATTCTGAGCATGCTTCGTGTTGATAAAAGAAACGTTGTTGAATAACCACCCGTTCTTGGTTGAGTTCGACACCCACGTCAAACTGCTGCCTTTCGCTCCGCCCCCCTCAATCGTGCAATTCGAGATCGCCTGAGGTTCTGTAGAAAATAAGAGCGTTGAGCCTAAACTTTGGTACGTACCATAATAATCAATATCATTATAAAACCTGCAATTATCCAGTTGTACACAGTATGCTTTCGTTCTGTTTATATTCAGAGGACTATTCTGAAATAGGCAGTTACTGACCAGAGCTTCCTCACTGCTTTGGGTTAAAATGATTCTTGAGCCATAAAAGTGATTATTCGATAGAATAATTTCTCCCGCTATTAACCCCGACATATCCCTGAGATCGTTTCCCTGCATGATAGCCTTGTCCACGTTTTCATTAATCGCAAGAGTGCCGCCTCTTATCGCATTGTTGGTAATACTTATATGTCTTCCGGCAACTGCAATAATATTATAGGTTGTATTATCATGGAAATTATTACTGTCAATATATATATATTGATTAAACTCATACATATCTTCAATATCTATTGCTCCCTGCGGGGCCGTTCCTTTAATATGGTGAATTTTGCATTCTGTAATGTAAACATGCTTTGCACCGGTAATACTCACTCCCAGCCTTCTGCAATCATGTATATTGCATTTATCGATATAAAGTTGTTTGCCAAACTCTACCACTTTTAAAGTTATTGAGCTTTGCCCAGCCGGGGGCACTGTATTCTGATGGATAATAAATTTGGCATAACTAGCACCTGAGGGGACTTCTACTTCGTCAAAAAACTGTATGTTCGTTTTGGCCGAAAGGAAGGTGTCGTCTTTTTTATAAAATACAAGGTCGTACAAATTAGAAGTTATTCCTGCACCTACTCCACCATAACTGCTTCCATACAATCCAAAATAGCCCCATTTTGCGATATTTGCTTGATTCATATCTATTTTTATCGTATTTCTAATTCTTGTATCATCGGCTACAAGCGTTCCATCCGTTAAGCTAATACCGCCCGCCTCAAAGTTTCCATCAAAATTATAGCCTGGAATTTGACCATACAAGCTTTCCAGAGAAATACCGTCCCCTGTACAATTATAAATTTCCAGGTTGTCAATTGTTAAAAACTTAACATTAGCGCCAACTAGCGGGGTGTTGCTGATCCTGATCCCATGTCCCCATTCATGAGTACCTGGTACGGTGGTATAGTCATGCGTATTTCTATCGCCTTCAATCTTACCGTTCGTAATCCGGCAATACTGCTGATTTCTTTGAAATAAAATAATCGCATAATTCGGCAATCCATTTGGATTTATTTTCAAAGTAGCACCGTTCAGATTGAAGGCCATAAAGCTTTGAGGTTCTATGGGATTTTTTTCATCGACTAGATATATTCCCTTAGGCAATGTCGCCTCTGAATAACCTTGGTCAAAGGCATATTGCAATGCATTATTAATCCCTTTACTTGTATTTACTGCATCCGTTCCGTCGCTCTTAATCCCCCAACGTGACAGTTCAATCAAATAGGCACATCCTATATCCGCCATCTCTTAAACACCTCCATATCAAATCGTATTCAATAGAGAAGCAGATGGTTACAAAATCCCAATATTTGGTTTAATGCACATATAGTTAAATAGAAAAGGAGCCTACATGACGCGGCGCACGGACAAAAAAATTTTAAAATACATTTTATGACTTCTTACGACATTTTTTCCGATTTATTGTGTACAATGGTACCTGTATTTAAATAACTGACAAGGATGGTAAGATTAATGATTAAAAAGGCAATAATTGTTCTAACTTTTCTCATGCTTTCTTTTCAATCTTTACTTGTTGAGGCTGTGACCCTAGAAAATTCCACACAAGCGATAGGCTCCAAAACTTACAACTTAGAACTTTCCCGATGGAATGTATATAATGACGGAACACATCCGGTTGAAACGACCAATGGGATCAACAAAGCGTTACAGTGGGCAAGCGAGCAAGGATACCAAGTCTTTAAAGTACCCGCGGGCAGATATCTCATTAGTAAAGGGACTAAACCGGACGATCCACAAGCACGAATTAATATGGTCAGCAATATGACTTTCTTACTTGACGATTCATCCATTATTCAAAAAGAAACGAACAGTTATGAGAATTATCGAACCTTATACGTCGGCTATGGAGTCAATAATGCAACCATCAAAGGCGGTACTTATCAAGGAGATAAAGAAACTCATAATTATAGCGGTAGAGACAACGCAGACAGTGCGGGAACTCATGAGTTTGGCAGCGGAATATCCTCGGAGGGATCGTACAATTTAACCATAGACGATGTTAAAATAATTAATTTTACAGGTGATGGCATTACAATTGCCGGATCCAATATTGGAATTTCAGGTACCTATGGGAAAGACTATCTTAATGGCGATATAGACGGTTCAGGCAAATTTATGAATTCCACTTCCAAGATTAGACCCAAAACTGCCATGGACTTCGCAAGCTCCAGTTATAAGGGGAGAAAGTACTTTGCCTTTGAACAACCGCAAGGTGTTACGAGCAATAGATATGATGTCCATTTCTATAAAAACGATGGAACGTACTTATCTTCAGTTAAGCAAGTCAGATTTGGAATGGATCTAATTCAGATTCCGCAAGAGGCGAAAAGCTTTTATCCTGTCTTTGGTTCTAATGCCACTTCTAGTTTTTTTGTTAAATTGTTCAGTAATGACGTTTCTAGAAATGTAACGATCAAAAATTCAGAATTAGCATTTAATAGAAGGCAAGGGATATCAATATTCGGGGTAGATGGCATCGAAATTAGCAATAATAAGATCCATGACATCAAAGGTACTGCGCCAGGGTTTGGAATTGATTCCGAGGCTGAGGGCTTTTTTCCTAACAATAACCTGAATATTACGAATAATCACTTTTATAATAATAGAGGCGGAGACATCGTATTTGCTGATGGAGATACGGCTTTAATCAGTCATAACAAATTTGAGAGCAGTATAGGCGTATATATTTATAGCGCATTTCCAAATACAACGGTTAAAAACAATACCTTTAATAATGGTGGACTGACCATGGGAGGTACTGGGGTTGCGGACTCAAACACCTTCACGAACGCCGAAGTTAATTTAAGTGCAACAAGCAACACACTAACCAATTCAACTTTTCTTAATAGTCGCTTAAACTTGAAAAACACGGACTCCTTTGGCTCTAAAGTAGAGAATATTACTATGACCAATACGGATTCCTCCGTTTTTACTTCTTTAAATGTAGGGGATCGTCCTGTCCGTCTCTCGAATATTACGATCCAAGGGGTAACCAAGCTTTCAACGTTAGGCGGAAAAGGTACGGATCAAAATGTCTATAATAATCTCCGTATGGAGGATTATAATGCATACAACGGTACCGCACTTCCAGCCGGAACTTACAATAATTGCCAATTTTCGTCGGAAACCAACGAGCTTGTTGGCTTAGCTATTAATCAAACAGGCACATATACTTTTAATAACTGTTCTTTTCATGCTATAGGAAAGATATTTACAATATATAGTTTATACGGAGAAGCAGATATTACGTTTAGCAATTCTAATTTTAACATTTCCAAAGATGTTGGTTACGCAGCTGCAGTATATGTACAAGGAGCAAAGCAGTTATCTATTCTAAACAGCACCTTAACTGCTAATAATCTTACACTGAATAATACGCCTTATATCAAAATTGGATCATTAGGCGGCGCAACTAAACCGACTGAAGTCAACTCTTTTACATTCAAAAACAACTCAATTACGACCAGTAAAGCTTTGTATGGCATTGATTCCATGGATGCAGGAACCGGAGCGCCTGCCTATACGATTTCCAACAACATCTTTAATGTAGCCTTACTGAAATTAAAAACGAACGACTTGAAACTAAATAATGAAGAGTTCTCTCAATATTAATATTTTAATATAAAAGTCCCCCGCCAGTCATACGGCCAAGCGGAGGACTTTTTTTATGGGATTAAAAAGCTTATATCCTCATTCCAACTTAATTAAATTGCTTTTCAAATTCATTATTAAATTGAGGTTTTGATCTTCTGAATATTTTATTTGTTAGTGCCTTACCTAATTGGATAGATGTCCTTTCTATCAGATGATACATGCCAACTGAGATAATTAAACTAGTAATCATTGTAATGAGGAAAATACACCATAATGGGAATATATTATGCAACCTGTGAACAGCTGAAAATAAAACTACGACATGTATCAAATATAGGCTATACGATATTTTACCTAAGTAGTTAATCAGATAATTCCTTAATAATCTAGAAAAAAGACTTGAATTAAGGGCAAATATGATTAGAATAACGGCTCCGCCTGTTACTGCCCATGAGTCAATAACCGTTCTGTAAAATGGGGATATCGCTGGATATAATAATAGTTTAATTCCAAAAGAAGGATGTAAAAATAAATACGTCAAAAGGCCAATTACGAATAATGTGATCTTAAACTTTTTAGTTAAAAGAGAAAATTTATTTGCAATAGGCATCCTATATTTAGCAAGCAATGCACCTATTACAAACATAGCAGTGTAATTAATCGTGGCTACAAGTTCTGTCCCAGTATTAGTAGGTTTCGATAGATGATAGATGATAATTCCAATCAAGCTAAATAATAGACTCAGTGCTAATCCTTTTTTCCAATCTAGTCTGACTATAAGTATCATTAAAAATGGGAAAATAATTGAAATTCTCATTTCATGTAGAAGAGACCACACGACAGGGTCTAGATTGCTAAGAAATGTCCCCATCAAGACGACATGATTTTTAATCACTTCCATGTTTATTGAAGATACCCAATATGAATTAAACCATTCACTGTAGCCCCTTAATTGCCCATTATAAAATAGTTCTCTACAAATAACTGCAACCATTACCGTAAATAAGTATGGCAAATAAATTCGACAGATTCTTTTTATAACAAATGAAAAGTAATTGGACTGTTTATTATTAAAATATGGTAATGATAACACTAGTCCACTTAACACGAAGAATAATACAACAGACTCTCCACCTGAGGTTAATAAACGAAATGGGCTATACTCAAAGATGATTTTTAAAAACTTATTTCCTGGCACCATCAGATACATATGCAAGAAGACTACGAAAATTGCAGCAAAACCTCTTAATGAATCCAGCTCTTCCAAACGCGTTTTCATCTAACACCTCAAATATAAATTTTCTAAGTACCATACTAGCTCTCCACTCTGCTGGTTAGAGGCTCCAAAGGAACATGTTTTTTACTTGCATTGTTTTTTCCGAGCAACAAGGAGGAGATCGGAGTCCTCTTTATAAGCTCAACGCACCAGTAAGAAACAATTAGTGTTAGCAGCGTGCTTAACATACTAAATAAAAGATTAGAGAAAAAAATCGATGAGACCATGAAAATAACCTTTATTACTGCAACATGAATAAGATATATGCCAAAGGAATTTCGATAAAGCGACGTTACAGGTTTCAATTTATATGTCATGCCTAATTTTACGAGAAGTGCCATTGACGCAAACGAATAGATCAAGACGGTTATTCTGAAATAACCCATTATTTCCATTTGCTTTGCATATCCAAAGCTTATAAAGGCATCCGTAATTAAAGCGATAGCAGACACCGCATAAATAGCAATAAAGATAGCTATCGATTTTGATTTCATAAATTCAAGCAATCTGGAGTAATATTGTGCTGCATACACGCCCAGGCAGAAATAACTCATCCAAATAACAAAGGTGGATTGCAAGATTGTACTCGCTGATCCAACGAGATCTTTACTTAAAAACGTCCCCACTAATAAAGTTTGATAGCCAACGTACATGAGAAGGTTTATAAGCAAGATGCTAATTAACATTTTTTTGCTTCCCGCCAGTTTGATGATCGATGGCAAGAAAACAAACATTTGAAACAGAAGAGGGATATAATAAAGCTGGTAAAAGGGTCCATTGCCTGTTAGATAAATCATTATGATGCCTTTGTAATTGCTGGAGAAAGACAGGAACAGGACTAAGCCTAAACTAGTCCAGACTAGATAAGGAATAATTAAGTCCTTGATCTTCCCTTTCAATACTTGCAAATAGCTGTTCCGCTTGTAGCTTTGAAAGGCTAACACGCCATAAAAAAATAAAAACGCCGGTACGCAAAAGCGGCTCAGTTGATTTAAGATAACGCTTGCATGAAATGTGAATGGATCCGGAGACATTTTCGTCAAGGTCATGCTAGTAACATGAATAGCAATAACTGCGATTACAGCTATTGCTCTTACGAAATCTAATTCTGGGAATCTATTAGTATTCTTTACCTCTGATGCCATGTCAGCACCTCCGAGAATAAGTAATCAAATACTATTTAAACATTCTTATGTTTCATACGTATGGCGACGATTCTTACTTTAGATTTTTCAAGCAGCGCACCAAGCAAACCCTTAAAATAAATAAACTCTTCGTTTTTCCTAAATATGAAGTAATACATCACATTTATCAGTACGAGATTGATCACGCAGTTACCCATAAGAGCATATATGCTTTTCGATTCTTTCAGAGGCATTGTTGCAAAGTAAGTTAATATTAAAGGAATGCAACCGATGAGCAGGTATTTGGCATACATTTTGAAGTATTCGATTAAGTCAACTTTGAATATATACTTATAAACCATCTTCGGTTTCACCCAAAATATAACGGTCACATTGCTTAATAACGTCCCTAAAAGTACACCGGGCAAGCCAATGAGCTTAACCAAAATGATGGATGCGCCCAAATTAATAGCTGCCTCTGCTAACGGTGCATATCGGTCTTGAACGTAGATTCCTCCCCCCTCTTTAAAGCGCTCAACAGATCCTCGCATCAAAAAGAAATAGAAGTTTATGACTAACAAGATAATGCTCAAACGGCCAAGTACTTGACCGTCCCCTAACCAAAGCAGCACGAATTGCTCAATCGTATTAAGCAAAGAGATGGTTGCCAAAGAAACTAACCAGAAGCTTAAGAAGAACAGCCTCTTATGGACCTTATAGGCCGCACTTTTATCCCCTTCTGCCAACAAGTTTCCAACACTGGCTGAAACACCTGAAAGCGAACTGGAAATCAGCCCTTGAGCCGCACCGGTAATCATGCTATAGCTATTAAAAATACCTACAACCGTCAAATTGATAAAAGCGGAAATGACGATATTACTTGTCCCTAATACTAAAATACCGCCAATTTTATGCATGAACAGAGCTTTGACATTTTGAATTAAGGATGTTCGTTCTTCTGAGCTTATCTTGCCTGAGGTTATCTTAATCCATGGGTATTTGCTCCTAATGTATAAATCCATAAATAAAAAGTAGAGCAAACTTACCGCGATCTGAATAATTAAAAAGACATATAAACTCGGATACAATTTCAGCATTGCCAGTTGTAAAATAGATACCAATAGTTTGCTTGCCGTAGTGCCTATTGCTACTTTATAGCCATCTTGGGCCACATTCAGAATGCATATCTTATAAGAAAAAAAGTAGGTAATTATGGTATTGACTAAAAACAACAGAAAATATAGCTGTGCATCCAGCAAGTTAATTTGATCCTTGATGAAAAACTGTAAGAAGAAAGAGACGATGATGCCGAGCACCAAAATGATGAATCCGACCGCATTGTAGAATTTGGAATAAAACTGCAAATACCCCTTAACTTTTACCCGGTCATTCTCTGCAAAGGGTTTATATAAGGAGTAGATAATTGCACTCCCTATGCCAAGTTCAACGATGGAGAGTAAACCAATGATATTGGTATATAGCGAGGTTAGGCCTAATAGCTCATTTCCCAGAGAATCTAAAAAAGCTTTTCTCACAATAAAAGAGGGCAATAAACCTAGCGCAAAAGTTAATAAATTTACGATGACGTTAATACTTGCCTTACGTACTCTCATTCTTTAGCTCACCATCTTTTATTATGACTCAATCAAGGCGTACACTTTATGGATTTCCTCTTCTGTTCCTACATTTTCTTTCTTTAAATTGGAGCTTATCTTTTGTCTCAGGTCGCCATCTTCCATCATATTTTTAATTCCCTGATAGATATCTTCAGAATTCATATTCACAATCAGCCCATTTTCCCGGTCTGTAATTTGATTATGAACAACAGTAAAGTTAGTAGTCACGATTGGGATATGTAATATTCTCGCTTCTGCTATGGCCAATCCATATCCTTCAAATCTCGAGGGTTGAACATAGACATCGCTTTGTTTTAAGTAAGTATATGGATTTTGATGCGTCCCCAAGAAAATAAAAGTGTCTTCTAAACCCAGCTTTTTTACCGTATCCTCTAGCTTCGTCTTTAACTCGCCTTCCCCAATAGCAAACCATTTGAAGTTAAAGCCTTCTTCTTTTAATTTATGACATGCCTCAATAGCCCATTCATACCCTTTTTGATGAACAAGCCTGCCGATCGTTAATATTCTCATTCCTTCAAATTCTTCGGTAAATCCTCCGTTTTCATTCGACATAGATCTGATCAGCAGGGGTGAAATAATATCGTATATGACGGTTACTTTGGACTTCACGCTTGGCAGTTCACTGACCAATACATCTTTGCATAATTCAGATACAGCGATGATTTGATTAAATTTCTCATAATAATTAATATCAAACTCTTTGTTGTATCCAGCAATTTTATAGTCGATATTAACCCATGAGAGTTTCTTTATTGCACTTACTTTCTCTGCGACAAAGTAGGTAGGCATCCCTTGACTGTAGGCAATGGCTACATCATATGTCTTATCTAACTTCTCTATCTCCTTGCTTATCCATCCCCAGTTGATTTGTGCTCCGTGCATATTCTTCTTCACATGCGGAATTCTGAGCGAAGTGGACACTCCAAGCCTTACGAATATTTGTTTAAAATTTCTTTGCCTGATTAAATGCTTAAATCCTCTCATTTGATTTCTCATATAAACCGGCACTTCGATGACATTCACTTCTTTGGGCAATAACGGTAAATATAACCCATTTGGGGAAAACATTAATAAATCGACTTCATATTTTTGAAAATCAAATAACGTTAATAAGGAGATTAGACTTTTTTCGGCCCCTCCGCTATGTAAAGAATCTATGACAAATAGTATCTTCTTTTTCATACATGACTCCTTTCGCCCTATTTCTTTATAGAAAGTACATCCTGTAAATATTTTTTTGAGTGTCTGATCTTTTCATGCAATATCGCATTACTTTCTTTATAATCAATTCCCGTTAGCATCTGATCTAAGTTGTAGTTTTGATCGACTAATCTGTCCTTTAGCTGTAGATCGTGCAGCAGATCCCTCATTCTCGTATTTATAGCTTCATTCCTGTTCACAATAACGAACAACTTTTCGTAGAGAACTGAAAAAACCGCCGCATGAAACGAATTCGATATAACGAATTGGGCATCTCTGACAAGCGATACAAAGGTCTCAGGTCCATCTAATGTAAAATACTTATCGGCATATTTGAGCTTCCCTGAATAAATCGTGTAGATCTTATACCCCTTTGCCATAGCAATTTCTAAAGCTATTTTCCTTATTAGCTCACTGTTATCAAAATCGTAGACCAGTATGTATTTTTCATGAAATTCCTTTGTGCAAATATCGTTCCAATCGTCCCGATCTAACAAGAACACAGGATCAACAACATGATTTGCTTTCAGGATGTTCAACTTATTTAAAATTTCAACGCCACTCTTCTCTCGCACTCCAACCGCGTCTAACATCTCAACTCTTTGTTTCACAACCGGTTGATATTCAGACGGAATGGTTTCTGTGGCGAAGCTTGCCGCATAAGAGGCCTTTATTTTTTCATCAGGGGCAAAATCCAAATAAAACGCGGGATCCTTGCCATTTTTGTGGAGGCAATTCCAAATCTGATCACTGCCACACAGGTAAGCATCGGCTGCGGGGGGATTATTCTTTAATTCCTCATTTGATTTATATCGCTTATCTGTGATTTGCAAGAATTCGGACTTGAATTGATCGAATGCCCTTTTTCTTGCGCGCTCGCGTAATCTTGTTGGTATTTTCAGCGTCAAATAGAGCGCCTTAGTGATAACATTCTTCTCCCACCTAGGGTTATCTATGCTCCACAGATTATAATGATTACTTAAATAATCAGGTTTATAATCGATAATTTCCGCCTCATGGCCGCTATTCTTTAGATGTTTCAACAATCCATAGGCCTGCAATGAAGCACCATGATTGTATACGTCATGGCAAGTAATTGTACAAACCTTCACACTGTCACTTCCTTCATTACATAGTTCTGCTCTGGAACATGCACTATGCTGTATAGTTTATTCAATTCATGGCTATTGCTATGATTTATTTGCAAACATGTGCTAGCCAATTTGCTTCGCAACTCGCTATCTACAAGTAATCTTTCGATCCCATCTGCTATGCCTTCAACACTTAACCCGCAAATGAAACCTTCCTCACCGTCCACAATCTGGCTGCTCGCAGTAGGATAATTAGTAATTAGTATCGGCTTGCCTAATATTTTCGCTTCTGTTACAGTCACCGCTTTGCCTTCATACCTGGAGGGCTGGACATAAATGTCGCATGCTTTCATATAGGGATATGGATTCACTTGCTTCCCTACTAACACAAAGCTGCCTTCTAATTGGTTCTCTGCGATTAACTGCTTCAGTTCAGCCTCGTAGCCGCCGTATCCTACAACTAACCATTTGATTTGAGTAAGCCCTTTATCATGCAACAGTCTCAACGCCTTAACGGCCATATCGAATCCTTTGACATAGGACAGTCTTCCAACGGATACAATCGTAAAAGCATCCTGATCGCTTTTATTTAATTGAATTGGCTCATCAGCCATTTTTCGAATGAAGTTTGGCGAAGTGATATTCTCGATCAACTTGATTTTGTCTCGTAATGAGGGGTATGTCTTAATAAATGCTTCTGTGACTGCTTCCGAAATAGAAGCTATGACGTCGAATTTGTTCCAAACCGCCAGGTCCATCTTATTATCTATTTCCAATTCGCTGTAGTCGGTATGAATCCAGGCGATCTTCTTCGCCGCGGCCACCTTATTCGCCACAATATCATGAGGCCAAGCGTAACTAATGGCTAGATCATAGGTTTTCTTAAATTTCGGTAGTACATAGGACGTGTATTTGAGATCAAGCTGCATTTGAATATATCCAGGGCCTTCTTTTAGATGTCTAAATCTAGCTTTCGCAGCTGCAATGGTTTTACTTAGCAACCTAATAATCAAAGCCGGGATATGCCCTTCCTTTAAGCATTGGACCATTGATTTTCTGAATACGGTGTAGCTAGGGTTTTGCGGCAGAAGATTTACTTGCTTCGGAATCAGTCCCAGAAAATCACCTGAATGATTGCAAATGAATAAATCCACTTCATAGTTATCGTAATCGAAGCTCTCAAGCATATTGATTAAGCTTCTTTCAATCCCGCCAATTTCCATGTCATAAACCGTTATTAAGATTTTATGCATATTGAATGTAGCTCTTTTCCCTTTTATTTAAGAAAACCGTATTAGCAGGAACATTCCCCTTAACCACACTGCCAGCCGCAATTACCGCATTATCTCCGATGACCGTATCCCTTAAAATCACAACATTCGAACCGATCCAAACGTTCTGCCCGATTAGGACTTCTCCCTTCAGCAAATGTCCTTCTATGGAGTTCCTAAAATTGTGATCATGGTCATTGATGCATACGTTTGGAGCGATTTTGGTATATTTGCCTATCGAAATTTTATGCGCGCAATTGATGTTGCAGTTATCGTTAATAAACACTTTATCTTCGATGCGGAGCTCTCCATAATGATCGACTCTAATACTCGTGTTTTTCCTGATGAACACAAACTTTCCAATATAGATCTTTGCATGTTTGCTAAATGCCTCAATTTTGCTGTTTGCTTGAAGGGAGAACACCGTTGAGTTAATATTTTTGAAATAAATCAGCTTGTTCAAGTAAGCCCTCAAAATACCGCCAAGATGCGATAGATTCATAATCACCGTGTAATAAAGTCCCCTGCCGCGACTTTCCGCAATGATGGTTGCTATAATTTTCCGCAAAATAGATATCATACCGTTCTCCCAAAAGATTTATTTTAACTCATCAGCTTGCGTAATCTGGCAATATTGTCGCCACCAATAATCTTGGCCAGCAGCACCTTTAGATTACCCTTGAATCGTACGCCAGGCGGCAGCCAGCTTTTATAGAAATGATGCATAGCATACGTGTTATTTGTTATAAATTTGCGGCAGTTAATATAGTCGTAAGGCGAGAAATAAGTCTGAGGATAAAATACGGCATCGCCATCAATGACTTGATACTCCCCGTTCATTTTAAGTCCCTTGTTCTGCAAAATTGCTGTGATCATCGCCACATTGGTTAAATCATTATAAGTGCCATCCTCTTTAATAAACTTAATGCCTGTATAGGAGGCTAAAAACTCTTCAATGAGCTTATTTCCTTTGGCTGCTCCGATCGTGCTTGTCGCGATATAGTTTTCCTGCTCAAATCCCCAGAACGAATGGTGGTGCAGCAAATCGTCAAAGGATTTAAACACTTCAACATCCGTATCCAAGTAAATTCCGCCAAAATGATACAGCGCATAGACCCTTACATAGTCGCTTACAAATGCATATTTTCCGGATTTATAAGCTTCGCTTACGTAGGGGGTGCAATGAATATCAAAATTGTCCTCATTCCATTCGATAATTTGATACTCCGGACATTTTGCTTTCCAACTGCTAATGCACGTTTTTACGATATCCGGCTGTTCATTTTTTCCGAACCAACAGTAATGGATCATTTTGGGAATGATGCTGCTTCTATTGTTCAAAAATATTGCCCCCCAGCTCATACAAATAGTCCAGAGCATACTCCTAACACTTTAAACCGTTCTTTATAGTGAACTGTCACTTATGAAAAATCCCCATTTATCGAAGAATGGGTTGCAGCATGCAGTCCTCTTCCCCTTTAATTGTAGTTCTTTATAAAGAACGTGTCAATGTTTTGGACTATTTAATTTACGTTGATGTCGCAGCCATCGCTTTCGTGTCTGCGAATTGATTGCTTAGAAATGTTGAAAATAAACCATCTTTTTCTCTCGCCAATTGGATGAATTCCCCGCTTTGCACAATTCTGCCTTGATCCATGACGATGACCTGATCGGCATTTCTAATCGTCGACAACCGGTGAGCGATGACAATGATGGTCAGCTTTCCTTGAAGCCTATCGAGCGCCTCTTGAATCTTCGCCTCATTCTCCGAGTCTAGTGAACTGGTCGCCTCATCCAAAATCAGAAGTGAAGGTTTGCGTAATATCGCTCGCGCCAATACAAGCCGCTGCCTTTCTCCGCCGGACAACCGGACACCGCGGTCTCCAATCAGCGTATCAAGCCCCTGAGGAAGCCTTCTTACAAATTCAGCCGATGCGGCGAACGCCAGAGCATCCCAGATTTGCTCCTCCGTTGCATCCGGGTCGATCATTAACAGGTTTTCCCGTATACTCCCGTTAAAAAGAAACGGGTCCTGCGGCACATAGCTGATCGCTTTTCTCAGAGATAACAGATTCGTTCCTGTAAGGGGAACTCCATCCACGAGCACCTGCCCTTTCTCCGGCTGCAGCATCCCCATCAGGATATCGATCAAGGTGCTTTTACCCGCGCCCGATCTGCCGACGATGGCTGTCATTTGATTGGAACGGATTCGCAAGTTAATATCCTGGAGCGAACAGACCTCTTCATTGCGATTATACCGAAAAGACACATCACGGCATTCGAGGCATTCCTTGATATGAATCGGCTTTACCTGATTATTGTCGCGGCTCTCTTCTTGAACTTCCCTGGAGGCTCTGCATGCATTTTGCAGCTCCTCCAAAGATTTAAAGGCAGGAATCGCCGTGGCGATTTGTTCCAGGTTCGTCTGAACGCCTTGAAAGCGGGGCCAAAGTCTAAAAAATACGAGAATGATCAGCATCAATTGCTGCCCTTGTGTGTGGAAGAGCATGACGGATGCGTAGATAAAAACGGCAATAATCAGCGCTGACGATACCTTGTAATACAGCTGTGAATTTGCACTTACTTTCGCCGCCTCCAATCGTTCCCGGGCGAATTGTTTGCTCCAGTCGATCAGCCAGCTGCGCCGGGATTCCTCCAACATATTGCTTTTGATATCTTTGATCCCGTTGAAATGATCTGTAATTCCGCCAATATAGCTTCGCCCGATCTCTAGCGACTGATTTCCGATCTTGTTGGCTCTCCGAATAAAAGTCCGGGAAAAGAAGGATACGGCCAACCCGCAGCAGATGACGAAGAGCGTCAATTTAACGGATAGCCATAAGGCAATCCCCACTTGAATCAAAGTAAATATCATGGATGTCAAGAATTGCAAAAAGACATAGGAGCCTGTTGTTACATGTCCCAATTCTCCAGTCAACGAATTAATGAGATCCGATTTTCTTTTCTTGATAAAAAAATCCCAATTCGCTTGCAACAATGCGTTGTAAGTCTCTAATCTTACATGACTAATGAATCCTGTATGGATTTTGATATCCCGAAGGTGAAGATTCCGTTGAATGAAACTTTGACCGGTTATGAGTGCAATGTATGCGCCCATGATCACAAGCAGCGATACTGACTTTGGAAGCTCATTCAATACTTCAATGATGGCTAGATGAGAGCTCCATCCGGTGTTAATGTCCATGATGCCGCTAATGCCGAGCAATGGGAGCAATAAAAATATTCCCATTCCGTCAAGGAAGCTGATGAGCATCATGCCCAGAAGGTTCACGTACAGTATTTTACCCGCGTAGCCGTGCAGCTGTTTGACAAAATACAAGAGATGTTCCATTATGCTTCTCCCTGCGATAAGTTACGCTTCCAAGTTTTTCGCCAAACCCATAAAACAGGACGTAATGGGAAGTAGAGCAGCTGCAGCGGTTTGGGCAATGGCAGCGTCTCGGCATCTTCCGGGTATGGATATAAGAAACTTACTACGAAAAGAATCTTATGCGGAATCGGCATCAGTGAAAACAAGTGGCGTTTATGATACTTAGACACATGCTCCGGCAATGGAGGGGTATGCAGATTGACCATTTGACCGATATAGAATAGTGCATCATGGGCTAATCGTTTAGCACGCTTAGAGGCAGTTATTGATTCCAAATCCGCTGTTAACGGAGTATGTAGAAGCTGTTTAGACAAAATTAGCGCTTGTGCTCCAAGGTGGAGCTGCCGGTTTTCCTTTAACAGCTGATGAAGTCTGACGAAGTCGAAATGTTGTCTGGCAATCCGATCTATATCTGCCAACCAGCGAAGTCGGGACCATCCATGGCGTGCCCCATGTGAGGCGAGAAATATAAATAAATCCTCTCTCCCTAAATAATAGACAGGATTGCTCGTTATCGTGCTTATTCGTTTCCGATCCCACAATTCATCGAAACCGGGCTCTTTGCCGGGACCCGGGCCTAATCTCCAATGGATTTCTAGCGTAACTCCCGTATTCTTGTGGATATAGGTGACATGATGATGTCTCCATTTCCAGTCATTCAATATCGTCTTGTACTCTTCATCCTTCACATAGCCTTGCTCTTCGAGCAGCTCCTCTGCTTGGTCCAAATCTAGTATCGGAATCAGGATGTCTAAATCACGTGAAGTTCGAAGGGATAGATCGCCATAAAGATCAGCGGCAAGAACGGGTCCTTTCAAGACAATAGCGCGGATGCCGGTATCGGAAAACAGCTTGCAAAGCTCTTCCATCTGTGCGCTCAAGCGCAGCATATCGAAGGTATTGCTTTGATATTCCCTTTTCAGCGTTTGCCTGACTTGCGGAGGTATCCGTACATGATCTATTTTGCGAAGGTAGTGATAAAGGATGGAGTACACCCGGTGATGCCTGGCAAGCTCAAGAAATTTGTCCCAATCGATTTCAGTTATTTCAGCAGGATCGTTTCTCATGAAGGCTAACAGCAAACTCAATTCTTTAGAAAAAGGTCCTTCATCCAAACGGAAATCATCGTCCATCTTAATCTCCTTCATTTCTATCCACTGATATATTTTGCGAATTTCCCAACCACCGCGTACCGTTCCATGCCGTCAGATCCGGTAATATAGTAGGGGCCGCTGCGGAGCCAAGCGTGAGCCACCATTTTTCCCGATTCGTCCTTACCGGTCCCGAGATAAAGCGTGCTTTCGATTCGACGCTTCTCGAGCATCTTCAAAGCAGCGATAGCCTTAACCAAACACTTGCTTTCCCAGAACGTATGCCGACTCATAACCTGAATCGCATCGTGAACGCTAAGCAATACAGCAGTGTTCATTGGGTTCTGCGCGTTAGTCGTTTCCTCCATCTGTGCGCCTAACGAGGGCGCAACCTTAGCAAAAGGAATAAAGAGCAGGAAACGTGCCCACCCCAAATACAGATAAGCTTCTATAAATAAAAGCACGGTTCTCGCATCTAATGAGAATAAAACTCTTACTTTATTCACGATGCCCCTCGACTCCAATTTGAACCAAACCTTCTTCCGCCATATGTGCTATAAAGGATATCACGTGCTGCTGGCACTCGCTTTGATCCACATCATATTCCAACATCAATGTCGTAACGACCTGCCCGATGGAAACCGGAGCTTCCAAGCAGTCCCATATTTTACCGCCAATTTCCCCCAGATTGTAATACTTTCCGTTTTGAACGCTTAACATGACTTTTTCTCCGCCCATATCGCTTACGATGTTCCCTTTTCCTTGAACTACGCAATCTTGCAGTGAAATGGATTCATTTTTGATCATGGTTGATTCCCCCCCACATTTAAAGTTTCCATGATAGTTGATACTAATTGAGGAGCCGTAAAGCCGGAAACCGGACGGCTTAATTGGAACATATGAATATGCTGCAGAATGCTCGCGGATGTCTTAAAATGCCAATCGGTTAATCCCAGACCTGAGATAAAGAAATTGCGATACGTATGATAGAAAAGGGGATAGAACCGGTCCAGCTTTTCAATTCTGCGGATGCCTATGGCATCGTTTTCTGTTTTCACGAGTTCGATCACGCCGGCAAGAGGCAAGGATTCCGTAAAATAGTTCGTGGATACCGGCACATAATATTTATCCACTCTGCCATATAAGCTTTGATAATTGCTTGACTCCATGCCAAAGTTCGTAAGGCTATCCTGCCAAAGCTTCTGTTGGGGGTAGGATGGCGTCACGTATGGAATGTTGTCCTGCGACAGTGAGACTGCAATCACATCGTCACTCAGAAGCTGATAGCCTTGCTTCAAGAACGCTGAAGCCAGCGTCGACTTCCCTGCGCCTGAATCTCCAACAATCGCATATGCCTTACCGTGAATTGCTAAAGCACTCCCGTGCAGAGGAAATATCTTTCTTTGCATCAAGATCGCGCCCATGCAAGTTCCCAGAACAAGGAGCCGAATCTCGCCTTCTTCCGCCTCTTTCATCGGCGCAAACGCGATCCTTTTTCCGTCTTGAATCGAGAAGGTTGCAACGCCCGGGATATGAAACATAATGAAATTCTCTTTGACCAGAAATTGATTGGGATCTTGGGATAACGCCAAAAACAGTTTGGTGACATCCGCATCCACCAAGATTTCAATGTCCGCTGCTTCTTGCGGCTCGCTCATCTTGATCAATTCCGGCAAATCCATTTCGCTGGATATCGTTAAGCCGAAGGCTTTATAGATCAGTTTTTGTTTGATCTCTAACATGATTTCACTCCATTGGTACCATGATTATGTTAAAGCCCCTATACTGTCTTGACGTATAAGGGCTTTAACATATGTAAGAAATCTAGCCGGATAAATCAAAACAAACTTAGCTCCATGTCAATTGGTCTTTCGGTGTTCCTGTCGGGTAAGTATGATCAAGGTGATTTCCGTTTTTAGGATCAAGCATCGTCATGTTTACATCCAACACTTCTAATTCCGGTTTTTGCCATTCTTTTTTCATATCTATTCACCTCCTTTCAAGCAAACTTTTTCATATATCGGTATAAAATTAAGCTGCGCATTACAATCTTATAATCAGCATCAGTCGCATACTCCGGTATAGCCCCTGCTTCGACTTTGGCTAACGCAGCCTTCAGCACTTCGCCATCTAAATAGCCTAAAATACTTTCATTCTTACTAAGCCCCTTCAGCTCATCCTTAAACGCATCCCAATGCGGACCCATCCGATGAACCCAATCAGCCCCCTGAACACCTCGATAATGCAGGTTTAACCTGACCTTATCCGGCAATAATTGGTCGGTAGCTCTTCGAATAAGAGCCCGGTCCACACCATTTTGCACATATTGTTCTTCGGGTACAGAGAGACAGAACCGGATCACGCGCAAATCGTTGGTTGGGTCACGCTGCCATAATGAGTAGCGCAAGGACAGCTTCGTCATCAGTGTATTCGTTGTATTCCAGTGGAATACATCTTCGAAATGCTTTCTTCTTAGTTCATGCAGATTCGTAGTAGAAAACCATCCCGTTTGATCTATGCCGTAGTCTTTAAGCTTATGGAAGACATTCGTTCTTTGGGCAAAATTCTCATTAATTAATCTAGGAAATACATAGGGTTTATCCTCTGATGGAAAGATCCGGTCAATCAGCGGAAACGCGATTTTGGCCACTTCAGGGAGCCTCCGCAGTCTTGGTCCTCCCATCTTATTGCTGTAATGGTGCAGTTCTTGTATAAGGCGAAGCCATTTCATTTTTTTTAAAAGAAGGGCGTAATGCTCGTAAGCGGATCCCCAAGATATGCTCAAGTTTCCTCGCGCGCCGCTTAACAGCACGCCGATCCCTTCCTCACGGGCTTTCTCGAATATTCCCTTAATCCAGAATGAGTTCTCAAAATATTTATAAGGCAGCTCTGTCATTTCCAAAAAGTCATCAATCTCGGAATACGAATTTTTCCCCTCAAGGTCTAAATAATGGTCGTTGATTCCCCCCACGTGCTGGACCGTTGAATGAATGAAAGGCCTCTCATCCGGCATTAAATGCCTGGGTGTATAATCCTGGAAGTCTTTCGGAGGAATATAACTGAATGTATGCAGACGTTTGTCTTCCTTGCTCAGTGCTTTCGCAGCGAAACTGACAACGGAGCCGGAATCTAACCCGCCGCTCAATTGAGCCCCAACCCCACGGTAAGTCCGCAGTCGTGATTGTACGGCTGTTCGAAAGACATCTTGAAACGCTTCTACATACTCATCATCTGACCTAAGCTTTAACCGATCTCCGGTCGTTAGCGTACAATATCTTGCAAGCTTTATTTGCCCGCCCGTTATTGAAATACTATGAGAGGGAAGCACTTGTTCAATATGTCGATACGGCGTTATAGAAGCATCTGCCGCTTCAACCACTGCCGATATAGCCAAATATTCAGCCAGCCAGTTTTCATTAAGTTCCTTCTTTACATAAGGTAACGACAGCAGCGGCTCAATGACTGTGCAAAACGCAAAGCGCTGAGCATTTCGATGAAAGTACAGCGTACGACTCCCCGAAAAATCCCGGGCCCCAAACAACATCTGTTTCCGCTCATCCCAGATCATAAAGGCAAAATCACCGATCAAAACCTTCGGAGCCTCTTCCCCCCACTTGTGGTAGGCAAGCAAGATCAGCTCGCTATCCGGCATCCCGGCTCTCCGGTCCCGCTCTATTTGTAATTTCTCGAATAATTCGTCTCGATTATCTATGATCGCATCAGCCGTAATAGCTAATTTTCGATTATGGTCATAGTAGGGCAAACGCTCGCCAACGGATTCAGGTGTGATCCACTGTGCATGACAACCCAGGAAGATTTGCTCTTGGTGCCATATTTGAACATCATCGGCTGGATATTTCGCTAAATCGAACATCATGCGATGACCCTGCTCCATATTTATGGGCTCTTGATCATAATGGAATATACCGGCTATGGCACTCATTTTGTACCCCACAGTGTTATTAGTTAAATGTTTGATTGATTTTTCATTTATTGTTCTTTTTAAAGAACGTATGTATATTCAGACATATGAACATGCGCCATCAATTCTAGCACTGGCTTTCATTTTCACTCGCTTGCAGTTGTTCTTTATCGAGAACAATTTCAGGATATCATCTTACTAGTTCACTGTCAACTGCTTCCAAAAACTTTTTATTTCGCTCAAAGATACTTAAATAAAGTCTTAACAGCCGCGATGCCACCTTATTCCTCCTGAACCAGACCTCGCCCAACCATATCCTTCAGAAATGCTTCCACGTCTTCTTCCACCGTCTCACAGGCGGATTCGTACTCCTTACGAACCGCTTCGCTAATGGAACTTACCGTCTGAGGTATGCCGAGCAATGACCAGCAGTATCCACCTACTTCGTTTAATTTCGTTAACGTAAACTCATCTGTGTTCAGAATGATCCATTCCATTTCCAGTTGAATAGACTCATAATCATTCATCCGAACATATTCCGTCATCTGGATAGCAACTCCCTCTCTAGAAATTTTGAGGCCAACGGCAGTTTACCATTGACCTCTTTGTCGAATTCTACTTATCCTTGCCGTTCCCGCCGCTGTCCTCACCGCTATTGTGCCTTGGATGATTCAGATTGCCATAACCTTGATTCGAGCTTTGAGAGGTCTCAAAGCGAACCGGTTGTTGGCTTAGAACCATCGGACGTGTATATACTTTTTGTTCCCTTTTCGCATCTTCTTTCATCGGCTCACTCTCCTACCGTTTCACTGTTTGGATAAGGCGTCTTGCCTCTCCGAAAGGAGTGTCAATGATTTCATACATCCGAAGATAGATCGTCGTCTCAAATCGATCCAAATTAAAATCCAGGGTCTCTGTTCCACTAACCAGCTTGTTCTCGCCCGTAAAGGAAAGGACCTTGGAAGCCATGATTTTGTTTTTATCATCGACGAATTCCAGCCTCATTTTGGAAAAGCTTTGATCGACGACGATTTCATCCTGAAGTTTAATATCAAAATCCAAATTCATCTTATACGAGTAGGGTAAACTTCCCGCTCCCATACTGTAGTTGGTCGCCATGGTCCAATTATTCAAAGTCACTTGGAAAGGAAAGAAGGCAGAGGATTTATCATCCGTCTCTTCGATAACTTTCGTCTTGAAGGCAGCAAGAGGCAGATTGTAGGGCTCTACGCTTTTCCCATCCGTAATCTCCATGGCCAGCTGCTCGCCGGTTTCTGCGTTCGGAATAATAAAGGAATAATAGAGAACATAACTGATGTTCGGGATGAGTGTATCGACCTGCGTATTTTGTCTTGTGCCCAAGTATTTATTGCCGCTAACGCTGGTCAACACGGTCTGAAAATGCGGAACCTGCTGTGGACTCTCACTCTTATTGAGCAGCTTGAACTTTGCGACGGCTGCTTTAAAGCCGCCTCCGGCACTTTCATAAATGCGCAGATCCGACATGGACACATTGATCTCTGGGCGAATCAGCTTCGTCAGCGGATCGAACTGAATCGGCTTATTCCACTCATACGTTGACAATTGATTCATGAAGGTTCGTGCGTTGCCAGCTCCTGGTGGCGTGATCGTCAATCGGCCTATTAAATAGCTCGTATGCGCTTTGTCATCGCCTACAAAGTCTTCCGGCGTCAGCACCGACAAGCTTTTCAATTCCAATTTATTTCTGACAGGAACCGCATAATGGACATAGTTCTTCTCCCCCGGTTCGAGGGTGACCGCATCCTTCTCAATTCTGCTGCCGCTATAGATCTTATTCTCTGTTTTTCCGTTTATCCGAAAATCAGGTATCGTCGTCTTCTTGTCCCCCGTATTCGCAGCAAGCAATGCCACGATCGTCATAGGTCCGTCCGGCGTATTTTGTTCGGTAAGGCTGACCGGTTGGTACGTCAGTGTGCTTGAAAGGACGGGGATCGTAAACGTATCTTCCCATTTCTTCATCGTTGTGGGATCGGTAAGGACAGCCTTTTCACCTTTCCATTCTATGTCTGAAATAGGCAGCGATATGATTTTCTTTTCCGTTTTCGGATAGACGAATTCATCCACATCATAGAAAGAAAGCTCAGTTAGCGCGAAGACGTCATAACGCTCGACGGTATTCAAATAGCTGAGCTCCACCTTCTCTTTGGGCTGAATATTTTTGGCGTTAGCTTGGCTTGGACGCATAATATACTCCAAACCTTCTTGCGTCTTAGCTCTAACTTCATATTCAGGTACGCCAATTAAACGATCTCCGTTGTTATACAAGCGTACAACGGTGCCGATCCTTGTCCCATCAGAGGTTGATTCATTAATAACACTCTTTACTTCCACTTTGATATCGTCCGTCAATGAATAGCTTTTCACCGTTGTCGTAAGGGCATATTTTTCATCGGCCGCTGCATGGAAAGCCGCTGATGGAATCACCAGGGAGACAGATAAGATGAAAGCAACCATCGTATGTTTCCATTTTAGTTTCAATTCAAGTCACTCCAATTTTAATTATTGCTCTTCGACAGCCGACATTTGAACCTTTTCTTTGTTGCTTAACTGGCTTGGGCTTGTTTTAACGACCAACTCTCCCTCTTTGAGGCCTGAGAGCACTTCTTGATTAGGCTCGTTCAATCTGCCTAACTGGATGCTGCGCTTCTCTAACGTATCTCCTGTAAGTACGAAAACAAAAGCATCGTCACCCTCTTTAACAATGCTGTATGTAGGAACCGTCACTACGATTTGGTCCTGCTGATCCGTCAGCTGCACCTTTAGCTTCGTGCCGGGCTTTAAAGACAAATCTCTGTTCGGCACCTCAAGATTGACTTCATACGCTTTCGTTTCCGGATCGATCACCTTGGACAGATAGCTGATCGCTCCTTTGTACATCTCTTTGGATCCTGCCACGTAGTAAGTCAGCTCCGTTTTATTGCTGATCTGATTCGTTTCCGCTTCCGTTAACTGTGCTTTGATTTTAATCGGGTCCAGCCTTTGAATAATACCGACCTTGGCACCGGGCTGCAGCGCCATTCCTGCTTCCATCGGCATCTCCGTCAATAGACCGCTCACCGTGGCTCTTACTTCCAGGTTTTTAATCGCTTGCTCCAGCTGCTGCAGCGAAATCTGGGCGCTCTTGAGCTGTGTTTCCAATTCAGGAGGAGCATCCAGCGGTTCTAATGCGCTCAGTTTCTGCTTGAGTTGATCCAAGTCCATACGGGCACTCATCATTTGAGTTTCCATTTGATAAAGCTGAGCTTTCGTCACCAATCCGATATCGTAATCGTTTTTCATTTTATTGTAATTGCGCATTAAGCCGGTCATCCCCAGCTCCATCTTTTGAATCGAGTTGCTCATATCCGTTCTTTGGTTTTCCGTTTCCTTCTTAGCCTTCACTTTCGCTTTTTCTAACGCCTCTTGGGCCATTTGAACGGCAAGCGCCGCCGCATCTCTTTGCGTCTGGAGCTCGCCTGACTTCAACCGGAGGATAACATCGCCCTCCTGAACCATATCTCCGCGCTTTTTCAAAATTTGATCAATATCCCCGGAAGCCTTTGACGTAATGCCAAATTGGGCGGAAGACTGCGCTTCTGCGGCACGTTCCAGCGGATCTCCGATTTTTTGCTTGATGACTTTAAATACTTTAACGCTTTTCGGCGCTTGATCCTTATAAATGGAATTGCCTTCCGAATTGTTAACCACTGTATCTGAGCACCCTGCCAAAATGCCAATGCTTAACGTCAGAATACCAAGGGTTCTCACGACTTTCGGTTGCTGCTTTCGTCGTTTTTTTCTCATTAGATATGAACTCTCTCCCCATAATCAAAGATACGAAGCCGCATGTTCGCTTTTCATTTCATTCATGACAACGCCAATTAAGTTCACTTTCGCCAGAAGGAGCTCCTCTTTCACTTTCTTAGCTATGCCGCGCTTCATTTTGCCGAATTTAACGATGAGCAGCGTACCGTCGCACTTCGTCGCCATAATTTTGGCATCGGTTAAGGATAAGATCGAGGTTGTGTCCACGATGACCATGTCATAGTTCGCTCTAAGCTCTTCCAGCAGAACATCCATTTGATTCGAAGCCAATAAGCCGGAAGGATTTTGCGGTAACGGCCCCGCTGTTAGAATAGAAAGATTTTCAATCATCGATTGGTGTACGATCTCGTTCAATGTGTTCTGTTTCACAAGATAATTCGTTAGTCCTCTTGCGTTATCTTGGCCAAATGAAAGGTGGATCGCAGGATTTCGCAGATCAGCATCTACCAAAATCACTTTCTTTCCGGTCTGCGCATACGCCACAGCCAGATTAATGGCCGTCGTCGTTTTCCCTTCGCCTCTGCTTGAGGAAGTGACCGTGACGATCTTGGCTTCGCGGCCGAAAACCGAACAATCGATATTAAATCTTAAAGATCTGTACGCTTCCGAGGAAGCAGAATTGGGATTCTTGTGCATCATAATGGCCGAATTAGTGGATAGTTTTGGCATAGGCAATATCCTCTACTTTTTTTCTGGATTTACTTTTCTGTTTGATTCGCTTTTCGCTGATTTTCACTTTCGGTATGTAGGCTAAGGTCGGCAGTTCAAAAGCTTCACGCACATCCTCATCCGTTTTCAATGTGTCATCTAAAGCATCCAGCAGGAGTATGATACCAATCGTAGCAGCCAGCGAGGCAACAAAGCTTAGAATGATGTATTGGTTGGACTTTTGATTGATCGGTATGGGATTGTCCTGAACTTTGGCCCGGTTCAGAATAGTGATATTATCGACCTTCATAATTTTGGGGATCTCGGTTTGAAAGACATCCGATACCGCATTCGCAATCTTCACGGCTCTTTCGTGCGAAAAATGCCGGGCAGTAATCGACATGACTTGCGTTTCATTGAGATTCGAAACATTGACGATTGAAATCAATTGGTCTGTGGATACGTTTAGTTCGGGGTATCGTTGGACGACTTTATCCATAATGGCCGGAGTTTTAATAATTTCCTTATAGGTATTAATGAGGGCCATATTAACGCCGATCGCTCCGTAATCGATTTGTTCTGTGCCGAGTTGACCCTGTTCAGACGTTTTATTGACGATCAATTTGGTTGAAGCCTGATAAATGGGAACGTAATTTGATGTCGTATACATGGCTGTAAGGATTGTACAAACAAGTACAACAAAGACAATAACCCACCATCGCTTCTTTATGATCATCAAATATTCTTTTAAATTAATTTCCATGTTTCCCCTCCGCGAGAAGTCTACTTGTCAACAAAATGATACTATTTGTATCTTATTCCTACTCTTACTTTAAGATACTTTTCGTATCATGTCAACAAAATATTCCATTTCTAAGTTCCAAATCGTATCAATAAAAATGCGCATAAAAAAAAGAAAAGAACCCCAAAAGGCCTTCTCTTTTTGTTTAGTTAATCCCTACGGAGGATACGATATTCTTCTCATGTGTAAGCCCTGAAACTTTAAGCGCTTGCTGCAAAAGCAGGGCCAACAGCCGGCGCATCGAGCCGATGCCGATTTTGCTCATAATGTTCGCTAAATGAATCTTGACTGTTTTTTCACTGATGCAGCAGCTTTCAGCAATTTCCTTATTCGTGTACCCGTGGGTAGCGATCAGGAAGAGAATTTCCGATTCGCGTTGTGTCAGCCCATAGTTATTGAAAAATTGTTGCAAAACTGTGTTCTCTGCCATTGGATTATGTCTCATACAACAACTTCCTTTATATGAATGTGTCGTTCTCGACTAAGATCTACGAATGTTTCATCAATTTTCACAAGAGGGTTCGTGTCATCCGTGGGATTAATATAAACGACGTCTGCCCAGCGGCCATCCGTCAGCTTGACTTTCCTGCCGACTAAGCCGCGAATCATATTGGTCAGAAAGACCGATACGATATGAGGGTCCAATTCACCGAAAAGACCTTCCCTCATCTGGCGGACAACCTCGTAAAATGGCATCATGTCCTGATGCGGCCTTCTCGAAGACATGGCATGGAAAACGTCGGCCACAGCGACAATACGGCTAAATCGATCGATTTGGCTATCCTTTAACCCCATCGGATATCCGCTGCCATCCAATCTTTCATGGTGCTGCAAGGCTACAAGAGACACTTTGTAGTTAAGGCCTTTGGTCTCCCTAAGCAAGTTATAGCCTCGAACCGTATGCTGTTTCATTTCATCGAACTCTTCTTGGGTCAGCTTCCCCGGTTTTCGAAGAATTTCTTGGGGGATTTTCACTTTCCCAATATCATGCAGTGTAGCCGCGAGCGTTAGCAAAGCTACCTCTTGATCGTTCATTTGGAGCCACTTCCCAATCAGCGTCGATAATATGCCTACGCCGACATTGTGCTGGTGCGTGTACTCGTCTTTCGCTTTAACCGCTTCAAATATCTCAAATAAATCCGAATGTTCGGCCGCCTGCTGCACGATAGGAATGAGTTGATTCTGGATTTCAAACAATGGGATCTTCTTCTGCTTCTCCACCTGCTCGAATAAATCCTTGGCGAATTGAGTTGCTTTGCGTACTAAGAGTCCTGACGGATTCTGGGACTGGACATCTTCCAGTTCTTGTTCCTGGGGGCTTGTGGCAATAATGTCCATGAAGTCAATACGATGCTGTCGAAATAAATCCAAATGCTCTTCCATGAGTACAGTTTGAGCTGTTGCCAGTACAAGCCCATAGCTCGTTGTTACATCGTATTTCAACATCTTCCCCGCTAGATCTCTCAATAACCCCACTCCAATGTTTCAAAATATAACCATTTTCTATTATATACGACAAAATAGGCTCAAACCATGGGAGGTAAATCCCGTATTTTTCCTATTTGAATAGGATAAAAAGCCTACAGTTTCCATAATTTCAAGTACAACTAGGACTATTGGTATAGTTTGGTAAAATGAACGGAATCACACGCTCCAATCGTGACATCCGTCTAGTCTCCTGCATATAGTAATTATCGACTAATCCGCTTTTACCCAAGGAGGTACTTACATCCATGACTTCGAAACAAAAGAAAGAGACCCGGAATTTGGAAACGAACAACGAAGTTTTGCAGCAGCCGGAAACCGATCCTGCGTATGCTGCTTCGTATCCGCAAACCCCATACGGCTATCCTGTGCCGCAAGCTTACGCTTGGGTTCCTATCTATGATGCACGCAGCTTAGGCATGTTCCCTGGCATGCCCGGCGGTGGCATGCCTGGTGGCGGAGGCGGTATGCCTGGCTTCCCAGGGCAGTCCGGTTTTCCGGGGCAGCCTGGTTTCCCAGGACAGCCTGGTTTTCCGGGGCAGCCCGGTTTCCCGGGGCAGCCTGGCTTCCCGGGCCCTGGGATGCCGCCAGGAGGCGCAGAGCAAGCGCCGACTTCAGCTCCTCCTGCCTACACCCCGCAAAAGCCGTTTGCAGCTGCCGGCACATTCGCCGTAGATCCGGGTGCCATTAGACGCTGTATGTTCCGTTTCACTTATGTTTGGCTGAGCAATGGTCAGCATTTCTGGTATTTCCCGACTTTTGTCGGCCGTAACTCGATTGCCGGTTTCCGTTGGAACGGCTTCTCCTGGATGTATTTCGGCATCGATTTGCGCTTTATTGATTCATTTACTTGTTAGAAAGTCTGCTCCCACGTCTATATAACAAGAAAAGCCTAGCGGGCATCCGCCAGGCTTTTCTTGTTGCTGTGAGAGGGAACTGGCGTCCTCTATTTGGACGAAAACAGGCTGCTTCCCTTCCTTTGCGGAACTACAGGGTCTAATCTGCTCCAAGGTGCCCTCATATCGCGTTATATCGGGAAAATAGCGGAACAGCGTTACCTCTAAATTGCCAAATGGCTGCTTCCAGGACAATTAGCGGACTGTTGTTCCCACAAAAACCAAGAGAACTTGCAATTTGCCCTTGCTTCGGACACAGCAGCCGTTATTTTCGCTACAAGCGGCGTGTCTCTCTGCGGACGGACACCAGCGACGTTATTTGCCGATTTCGGGGCGAAATCAGTCCCCCAGTGAGCAAGTAACAGCGCTTGTGTCCGTTACATGTTCGAAGGAGGCCTTCTTCATCGGATAAGGGCTTCTCGGTCCGTCAGCGAGGCAAGAGGACGGGGATCAGCGCCTGTCCCCCAACGTTTAGCTTGTTTTTCAGCGTTATCTTCCACCTTCTGCCCTCTCCGCCTACTTTAACGCTGAAAAACGACGTCTCAGCTCACACATCGGGAGGATCGCCCCTCAATCAGCCCGCTCCCCAAGCCAACCCTTCAGCTTCACGATCTCCGTACCCGCAAGCATCATAATTCCTATGCCATGATTATCATTCGTGACGGTAAGCAGATCCTTCTTATAATAATCCGCTGTAAAAGCATACCGCGAACCGCTGCACACGCCATGCACATTGCCTTGCGCGTCAATAGCAAAACGCGTTAAACCTTCCCAGGCCTTGAAGGCCGCCTGAATGAACCGCTGCGGCTCCCTGAGCCAGCCGAACCGGACGCCTCTGGCGAACGAATAAGCAAACATCGCTGTACAAGATGCCTCCTGATATGCGTCCGGATCATTCAAGACCTGGTGCCACAGCCCGCTTTCCGCTTGCAGCTCGGCATAGCCGGCGCACAGCTCGTTAAAGAAGCGGACGAGCTCGTGGCGATGCGCATGGTCTGCCGGCAAAGCTTCCAGCACCTCGGTCAGGGAGAACAAGGTCCATCCGTTTCCGCGCCCCCACGGAATCCCCGTCGGCATCCCGTATTTGAAATCAAATACGTGGGACATCAGGCGCTGCTCCGGCATAAACAAATAGTTCCGAAACAGAAGGAACTGATTAGCCGCCTCATCCAGCGCTTCCCTGCTTCCCGTGATAGCCGCATAGCGGCACAGAAACGGCGTGCTCATGTAGAGATCGTCGGCCCACATCGTGTTCTCCGAATACTCGTCCCGGCACACTCTGTAAAAGGCGCCGTCTTCCTTCCTTTCCAAGTGCTTGAGCATGAAATCGGCAATTCGCTCTGCGATCGGCAAGTCCCCCGCATTCCCGTCCTCTTTGTACGCCTCCAACATGGCGGAGCCGAACGAGCCGCAGTTATCGAGCATTTTCATCATAACCAGCTGTTGATTGATGGCCGGAAACCCGTACTGTTCGCGATCCCACAGGGAATATTCGAACATGTCGGTACAGCTTTGCACGTGCTCAAGCGCATAGGAGACAATATCGGGCCGCTCCAATGAACGCCCCGCTTGCAGCAGCCCGTAGATGGTCACTCCCAGCGGGTAATCCCAGCGGGCATAATTGGTGGCGTTCCCGACGGTCCATTTATTGCTCAGCATCGCATTTTCATAATAGGGACGAATCCACGTCTCCGGGCGGTCCAAACGCCAATACTGATTAGCAAAGACACGCTTCGTCGTGGCGATTTCCTTCATTCCCTTCATTTCCTTCACGTTCAGTTCATCAGCATTTGCATCAAAAGGCCCCAAATAAAGCCATGCTTCCTCAGAACCATGCACGTCCACAGGCGAACGGAATGGCACTTGCTCTCCATCCGCAAAAGCATTCACGGCAAAGCCCCATGAACTAGAAGCGGCCTCGCATTCACTTCGGATCAGCACATCGTGTCTGCCATAGGCTAGCGGAACTTCCACTTGGAAGCTGCCTCCCGTTCGCAGCTCCGCTGCCTGCTTCCCATCTACCCAAATGGTTAGCGGACCGGTTGTCGTTCCCTTTAGCACATAAGGGGCTTCGCCGAAGCTGACGGCGTTCAGCTCCGTCCAGGCATAAGCTGCCTTGCCGGGCTGAAGGCCGAACAAGCGCTCGCACACCGGCCGAGCCTGCTTCTCCTCATCCCACTCACATTCTGGCAACCAAGTCACGCCATGCTCCCTCTCGGAAGAGAACGCCGCTGGCAGCGGGCTCCGTTCAAACACATCGTCGTCAACCGGAGCCGAGTACGCCCATCCTGCCTGCCCCTCGCGCTCGGCAAAAGGAGAACGGACATTCAGGATTCTGACTTTCGCTTCATCGGATCCGAACAAGCACCCGAAGCCCGCCGCCGTCATCTTCGCTTTGATGAAAAGGCGATTCCAGCCTTTGGCGAAATGGAGGCTCAATTTGACGGTCGCATCCGGCTTTAACTCCTCAATCACATTAGAACGGTACGCAAGCTCATCGTTAAAATAAAACTGAATAGGACCCAAACAACGAACCAACACGTCCAAACTACGTTCGCTATCACTCCATACAAGCGAGTACGCATAAGAAACTTGACCTTGTTTGGCCTCCGGGAATCTATGGCGAAAGTTTAGATCGAACAGTCCTTCGTCATTTTGCAAAATGCCCGACCGGTTGAACGCGCGGAACGTGAACGGTACGGGAGGATTAGCCCCGATATAGCGATCCGCAAGAACTTTTAGTATCCGTTTATCATCCCGGCCCAAGCGGGTTTGTATGCTTTCTTGTTTACTGAAATAGGTTGTCATAGTTCCACAATCACAATCCTTTCTACAGCAGCCGCACGGTGAAAGTTCGGTCGAACGGCGTTACCAAGTTCACGTGGACATATTGGCAGCCTGCCGGATGCTGATCTTCTCGAAGTACAGGCAATAAGTGTTCAAAGGCTCCTGAGGATATTTCAATGCGGTCTTCATCCACGCTATAGGTCATAGAGCCGTCCTTCAGAAAATATTTCCCTTCCCCTGCATCCTGCAAATCGCCACCATCAACAACACCCTCATTGCCTAAAATAAAAGTCAGCTGCGTAAAAACGTCTTCACGCTCATCCGAATGAATGCGGATCGTCCACTCAGACGCTTCTTGCTTCAACTCTACCTGCAGCTCATGCGTCTGCAGATGCGTCATCGGCCGGTGCTGATGCGGCAGCAAGTACCACGGACTTACCGTGCCTTTCGCCGAAAGGGGAAGATGCTGCTGCGGGACTGGCCCGTTGTAGCCTTTCTCCATGACGACGCTTAACCGATAAACGCCATCCTGGGCGGTCAATTGATTAAATTTAACGATGCCCGGCGAAAAGGAAGTGGACAGCTTCATGCCCAGCAGCCTTGCTTTCCCGTGGCGAAGCGAGAAGAAGGACGGCGTTTGCGGCATGATGGTCACGCTCGTATCCCTCTCGCGAATGCGCACGACCGGTGCTCCGAAAGCCAAATGCATGGAGCTGTGCTGAATTTGCAGATGATGTCCGACGGCATCGATCAAGCTCAGATGCTCGTTCATCGGATGGAACTGATTGAGGATGCAGACATAGCGATCGGGCAGCTCAGCGCGCTCCAAATCACGGACAGCTTCCTCAACTTCCGGGTAAAGAAACCTGTGCAGCAGCGCATTATTGTTTACGCCATCAGGATGCTTGATGAAGGTACCCGCATAATCGCTCATCGCGGCAAACACGGGATCCTGATCATGAGCGGCCATGAGGCGGTAAATCGTATAGTACGTCGCCATGTCGTACGTTTGGCCAAAATCCTGCCTCCCCGAGTAGTCGGTCACCACTTCGCCTGAAGGGTGAACGAGGTAAAGCATCATGCGCAGATTGCGGCGCACGCTCTCCAATAATTCGGGACGGTTCATTACACGGGCGGTATGGTACAACGCAACATTGCTGACCGCGTTGTAAATGCCATTGCTCCGTTCGGTCCATTCCCCGTCTGCTGTAATATCCAAGCCCTCGGCCAGCCATTCCTCCGCTCTCGCGAGGAGCTCGGGCTTTTCGAAAATATCATATAGCAGGGCTAAAGCAGCCGTAATGACCCACCGGTGATTGGGCGTATGGCATCCCCCTGTGAGCATGGCTGGAATTGTTCGCTCCAGAAATAGCTTTAGCTTAGCAGCGATGGGCTTTACAGCAGCCCAATCATCTCCCGCAAGCAGCTGATAAATTTGCGTTACGCCGCCAACGACAAATCCGGTGTCAGGCGGCGAGTTGTAATTGGTGGAACCGAGCGATACGGTTCCGTCCGCATGCTGCCTGTTCAGCATGAAAGCCGCTGCTTTTTCCAAGGAAGCCGCTAACGACTCGCTACGATAGTATCTCGAATCTGGATTAACCAAAGCCGCAGACCATGCGGCTATATACACAGGGGTACTATGGTGGCTTGCACGCGCAATGCCTGTCTCATCGATAATGCCGCCGTCGTACTTCGATGTAGCATCCTGCACTTGGCGCTCAAGCGCGGCAGCCGCAAGATCGTCATTTTTATCCACTAACTTTCTATAGATGAAATCCATGTTGGTCACCTTTTACCCTTTCCTCGCGGCCATTTTGCTTATAATCAGTCGGTGGCTTTCATCAATCTCTTCCGGCCGGCACACAGCCTTCAGCTCATATACCTTGACCTTGGCTATATCAATGGCTTCAAGGAAGTGGTCGAAGGTATGCAGATCCTGGCTGTGCACATAGGGGCACCAGTGGTCGGAAAGCTCCAACGTTTCATGAATATGAACGCCGTAAATATAGCGCTTAACTTCCTCCAGCTCCTTCAGATTGTCGTACAAGCCCATGCGGTCCATCATCATGGCATGACCGATATCGTACCAGAGTCGGACCGGACTGCCCTCCAAATTGCCGCAGATCGTTTTCGCCTCCATCAGCGTCGGCATCTGATACGATCTTGAGCGCGTTTCGATGCCGATGGCGATATCCCATCCTTTTTTCGCAGCGTAATCGCTCACTTCTTCCAAACTGTCCTGAATTCGTTTCGCATACCGTGGGCTTAATTGTTCGCGCCTCTCCATCATGATTTTCCACAGCCCTTGATACGGTTCCGACGTTCTCCCATGATCCCGGTAAAGCTTCTTCAAATGAAGGTCAACATTATAGTCGAATGGCACTTCACCCGGGTGTACGACGACAGCTTTGGCGCCATATCTGTCCGCATATTCCATCGATCGAATGAGCAGCTCCACGGAATGCTTGCGCTTTTCCTCATCGTCGAAGCCCAGCATGACCGAATCCGTATCATAATCCTTATCGTCAATGAACGGAAATACATTGTGTACACTCGAAACGCCGATTTCCCCTTTCTCGATCATCGGTTCAATGGTTCTCATCATCTCTTCGGTCACGTTGTAATTCAGCTCCACATAACGGAATCCTAAGGATTTGATCTCCTCGATCATTTCCCGGCCAATCGTATGCTTCTTAATATTCCAACAGGTGGAAAACGAATAATCCCCTTTGTCGATCATTTTCTTGCCTCCTCCTTATAAGTAAAAAGACCCGTTCACCCATCTACCTTACGCAGGGGATGAACTGGCCTTTGTGCGGATAGCACCGGTATTACTTGACGGATTCCATTTGTTGTTTCGCAATGGCCATAGCATCTTTAGCAAGGAACGCATTATCTTTATTCTCTTGATACCATTTGTTCATGAAATCCTCGAGCTGCTGTCCGCCTGCTTTCGTCCAAGCGGCTTGAGAGTCTTTAATGGCTTGTTCCGGCGTATATTTCGCACCGCTAAGGATTGCTTTAACGAACAGATCGCCTTTTTCCTTCAGAATCGTCGTGTTAATGACCTGAAGATCAGCCGGATACACAGGCATGTGATCGCCTAACGCAATTCCCGGATATTCTCTTGCCGGATCAAAATAAAGCTTCTGAATATCCTTGTACATATCCATTCCGGCTTTCTGCGCCGGCACCTCAGGGTTGAACCCGTTCAGGACATACGTACATTTATCTACTCCGGAGGAGAAGAACATCGTATAGTCATACGCATAGCCGACTTCATTCTTGGACTTGGCAGGGTCTATCGCCTGCGGACAACCATTCGGAGCTTTCTTCCAGTGCGTGCCCTCGTCTCCATTGACAATTTTAGAAGCAGTTTCGGGCTTCATAATAAAATCAATATAGCGCCCGACAGCTTCCGGGTCTTTCGCCTTGGCATTCACAACAGTTGTCATCTGAACCGGATTATCGATCGCGCCGGTAAATGTACCGAGCGGAGATTTAGGATATCCTAACGGTGCGACATCCGCCCCGGGCGCATTTTTCCTCAGCGTAGTAAGGTCGTTCATAACGAAGTCATACCAGCCCCCGGTGTACTTCACGTAAATGCCGATCTTGCCATTGAGAAAGTCCTGTTTAGCTTTTGCGCCGTCTTTATCGTTAATGTAGTCTTTATCAATAAGGCCCTCATCATAGAGACTTTTCTTGAACGTTAAGGAAGCAAGCTCTTTGTCCCATGCACGGACAACTTTGCCGTCCTTAAGATCCCAGGCGAGCAGCGAACTCGAAGAGCTTTCGCCGAACATCTCATTGATGGCTTGCTCCGAATAGGTGCTCATGTTAAGGCCGTACGTATCCTTTTTGCCGTTCCCGTCCGGATCTTGCTCAGCAAATGCCTTGGCCACCGCCAATATTTCATCCGTTGTTGTCGGCATCGCAAGATTCAACTTTTTCAACCAATCCGTACGAATTAATAAAATATGCGCAGGGACCGCTTCTTTGACCTTGCCGATCTCGTACAGCTTGCCATCCGGCTTCGTGCCCGCTTTTTTCAACTGCGGATACTGGCTCAGCAATTTCTGGTATTCAGGCATGAATTTCAAAATGTTGTCGATAGGAAGCAGCTGCTTCTGATCATACAAGCTGCCCCGAAACGGTGTATTGTACTCGTTGACGATATCCGGAGCGGAGCCCGATGCAAACAGCACGTTCAGCTTTTTCGTCGAATCGCTGCGGAGGATAGGCACGTACTTCACGTTCACCGGCCCGTTTTGGTTGATCCATTTGCTCCAACGATTTTCTTCATAGGAGCCTTCCGACGCTGGGACGGCACCGCGATCGTACATGGAAACCGTAACATCCCCGCGCTTTGCTGGCTTCTCCTCGGCCGGCTTGCTGCTGGCCGCCGGTGCGGCTGTTCCTTCTTTTTTGTCGCTGCTGCAGCCAACTAACGTTGTTCCAAGTGCGACAACCCCTACTGTCATGCCAAGCCACAGTTTCAAGTTTTTCATGTGCATCTTCCCCCTGCAAAATTTTATAGTGAAGTTTTGTTAAACGGGAACACCAACGCCATTAACCTTTAACAGATCCAAGCATAACGCCCTTGACAAAATATTTTTGCAAAAAAGGATAAATCGCCAACATCGGAACGACCATCACAACAACGCCGACGGCTTTCACCATCTCCGTAGCAACCGCTGCTTGCTCCTCATTATTGAGAGAAGGCGAGTTCAAAAGATCGTTCTTTTGCAGCATGGCTTGAACAACGACGGTTAAATTCATCATCTCGCTCTTATTGATATACATCAGCACACTCATGAACGCATTCCAAAAGCTAATGCCATAGAACAGCGCTAGAGTAGCTAACATCGGCATAGATAAAGGCAGTATAATGCGGATAAGCAGCGAGGTGTCACTGCATCCGTCGATTCGCGCAGCTTCCTGGACTTCATAAGGAATATTCTCAAAATAGCTTTTCATCAGGAGCATATTGTAGGTACTAATAAATCCTGTCAACCATAAGGACCAGTAGGAGTCAATGAGATGCAAGTTTTTGATAACCAGATAAGTGGGAATGAGTCCTCCCGAGAACAACATCGTAAACACCATGCCGAGAACCAGGTATCGCCGGCCGATCAAATAGGATCTGGACAACGGATATGCAGCTAAAATGGTGCCCAACAAACTTAATCCCACTCCAATCAGGGTAATGACAACGCTATTCTTAAAAGCATTAAACGCCGGGCTCGCAATGAAGAAAATCTTGTACGCGGTGAACTGGAGCCCTATCGGCCAAAAGAAGACATGACCTGAATCTACAGACGTCCGATCGCTCAGCGATAGGGCAATAATATGAATAAACGGCAGGATGCAAGTTAAGGCAATGATGGCGAGCAGCGCGTAATTGGCCGCATAGAAAAGCTTTTCTCCCCTTGTCGCTTTCAATACAGGTCCTCCTTTCACTTAGAACAAAGCTTGATCGAATTTCTTGGCAATCCGGTTGGCCAGCAGCACGAGACTGCAGCTAATGACGGATTCGAAGAGTCCCATGGCCGTCGTTAAGCTGAACTGCGAGCTGCCCAGACCTATTTTATAAATGTAAGTGCTTATGACTTCCGACACGTCAGCAACGGCGGCATTCTGCAAATTGTATACTTGGTCAAACCCAACCTCCATCACCTTACCCATCGCTAAAATCAGCAATAAAATAATCGTGTGCCGAATGCCAGGGAGCGTAACATGCCACATTTGACGCCATTTCGTAGCTCCGTCCATGCAGGCGGATTCATAAAGCGAAGGATCGATGGTCGTCAGGGCGGCCAAATAGATGATCGTGCTGAACCCCATTTCTTTCCAAATACCCGATCCGATAAAAATGCTTATCCATGATTTCGACTCATACAGAAACGTAATCGGCTCTATATTGAATAATTTAAGCACCTTATTGATGGAACCGTAGTCTGTGGCAAATAGCGATAATACGATACCCGAAACAATGACCCAAGAGAAAAAATGCGGCAAATAAATGATCGTTTGCACCCATTTCTTGAACCACGACTTCCTGACCTCATTGAGTAAAACAGCCAAGAAAATGGGAACGGGAAATCCGAAGACCAAAGTCAGAAAACTAAGCCAAAACGTGTTCCAAATAATTTGGAGCGTGTTGGAGCTGGAAAACAGCAGATGAAAATTTTTCAAACCTACCCAAGGGCTGTCCCCTATGCCATCGGCGAAATTATAGTTTTTGAAAGCGATAACAAGTCCGCCCATCGGCCAATATTTGAATATCACATAGTAAGCGATAACAGGAATTAGCATGATGAATAAAGGAAGGTTTTGTTTTAATCGCCTGCTCCGTTTTAATGAAGCTGCTTTATGCAGATTCACGGTTGTTGAAGGGACAGGAGGTTCTTCTAATCGGCCGCTCATGATTGCTCACTCCCTCATTTCTTTGGTATGCATCCTATCATACCCGGGTTCGTGACTCAAAACCCTTAAAAAATTATAGAAGATTCTATAAATTCATTAGGTAATGGATAGATCCGATTTTTATACGAAAAAAATATTGTATAATGACCTCATCGACGTTATGGCCTACAAATGATAAGCAAAATGGGGAGTCTGAGATGCAAATCTGGCGACAATTACTCATAGGAATGAACAGAAGCTTCAGAATCAGATTAATTATTAGTCTATCCGCCATCATTTTGCTTGCCTTCGGGATTACCGGCTATTTGACTTACCAGTATAACCTGAAGCTGTTTGAAGAGGAGATCAGCAAGCAGTTTTCCCGCACGAATGAAGAGGCTTTGGCCAAAATCGAGATGAAAGTCCAAGAAATTGTGCGTATTTCGCAAAACGTCGTATTCAATCCGCAAATTGAAATGCTCATCGAGCGAATCAATTCACAGGAAGATGCCGATGCCTTTAATCTGTACTACGATAAAAAGCAAATTGATGATCAGATTTTCCAAATCAAGTCGGACGCGCCTTATATTACGGGCATGTACCTCTATGACTTAAACGGAAATCCCTCCTATTTCAGCTATACCACTTCGTCGATGAAAAACTTGGATGCTCCTACCTTCCAGACGATTCAATCGAAGCTAAGCGATACGTACGGGAATCTGGTCTGGATGAGTATGCCGCTTCCCAGCTCCATTGAACCGAGCGGCTTTAGGCAGACCATTATTATCGCCCGGCTGATGAAGAACAGCGCTTTGCAAACATACGGCGTCCTTGTGATGGCCGTTGACGAGTCTTTTTTTGCAGGCATTCTGAAAGAATTAACTAAGGACGGCACAGGCGAAGTCTATTTGTTCAACGATAATAAAGAATTGCTGTTCAGCAATTCCACCCGCGAGCCTGCCGGAAAAACGCAGCTGCTAAAGGATATGAACGAAACCCGGGTGATGGACAATCATCTGTATGTGCAAGGGGAATCCAAAGCGACCTCCTTCAAGCTTGTCAGTTCGACGTCCCTTTCGGACATTCAAGCGAAAAATAAAAATTTATCCAAGCGAATTGTGTATACCGGCTTAATCAGTATTTTGCTAACGAGCATCCTCATCGTCATCTCGACAGGCAAGCTGCTGCGGCCGCTCAAAGACCTGCTGCTCGGACTGCGCAAAGTGCGCTCCGGCGACTTCAATGCCCGCATTGAAATTCGCACGAAGGATGAGCTGGCTTATATGGCCGAGAGCTTCAATGCCATGACCGAACAAGTCGGCAGGCTGATTAAAGAAGTCTATTTAACGCAGCTAAGCGAAAGAGAGGCAGAGCTTAAAGCGCTGCAGGCACAGCTCAACCCTCATTTCCTGCACAATATGTTTAACGAAATTTATTGGAAGCTCTATTTGCAAAATGAAAAGGACACCGCCGCTTTGATCGCCGCCATCTCGGAAATGCTCAAATACTCGCTGATGCCCGTTCGGACTCTGACAACCGTAAGAGAGGAATTTCAGCAAATCCGCAACTATGTGAAGCTGCAAACGGAACTATTTGAAAGCGATTTAGAAACCATCATCCAAGCGGATGAACTCGTGCTGGACAACGAAATGGTGCGTTTTCTGCTCCAGCCTCTTGTAGAAAATGTATTCGTACATGGCTTCCGGAATAAGGTGGCACACAAGGTCTTGGTTATTCGCGCACGTCAGCAGGGGAAATTTCTGGAAATTGAGGTAACCGATAACGGCTGCGGCATGGACGAGACAGCGATTGCTCTGCTGCTCGGTCCGAAGGGCACGTCCCTTCCCCAGCGGTCCGATGGACGGGAAAGCCTTGGCGTTCGAAGTGTCGTAAGACGGCTCGAGCTCGTTCACGGGCAGCCTTACCGGCTCGAAGTCGAAAGCGTTGTGAATAGCGGAACGACGATGCGCCTTCTGCTGCCCAATAACCCGGCAAGAAAGGAGCTGAACGAGCATGCTGAAGGGTAATGTAGTGATTGTAGAGGATCAGCCTAACTTCCGTAAGGGCTTGATCAAGATGTTTGAAGAGGGGCAGCTTGGTTGGAACGTTGTCGGCGAAGCCAGCAATGGGCAAGATGCGCTGGCCTTGGTTGACAAGGTGAAACCCGATCTCGTGCTTACGGACATTCGCATGCCCGTTATGGACGGCATCGCGTTTGTCGGACATTTAAGAAAGCATTATCCCGATCTGCTGGTGATTATCCTTACCGCGTACAAAAATTTTGAATATGCGCAGGCGGCCGTCAGGCTCGGAGCGCTGGATCTTCTGATTAAACCTTGCACCGAACAAGATGTGAAGCAGGTCATGAGCAAAGCCTCCGAGCGCTACTATGAGAAATACGCGCTGCAGCAGCAGCTCCTTGCCCAACGTAAATTGCAGCAGGATCAGGAGCTTCGTGCGGCGTTATTAGACCTTCCTTCTTCCTATGAAGCTATGAAAAACATGGATGATGTGCTCTCGACGAAGGAGCTGTGGCTGCTTCAGCTGAGCAGCGAAGACTTGGCTCTTAAAAACTACGGCAAAGCGGACTTGAGCTTAATCCAATTCGCTTTCTCCAATATCGCTGAGGAGCTGCTGAAAGGGGCGAATATCGACGCCAGGCTTCTGCTGGTCGAACATGATCGCTTCGTCGTGATTGCCGAAAGGCCCGGGCTGGAGGGAAGTTTCCTGCACGCCGTCCAAGAGGCTTCATGGGAGTATTTGAATATCCGTGTGAACATTCAGACCATGGGCGCAGCGCCCTCCTATAAGCAGCTTGCTGCATTTTATGGACAATTCAAGAGCGGCGAGTCCCTGCCGGCAGGGGCGCAGCCTGTGGATATCGATCCAAGCTCGGGCTCGGGCATGAGGCTTTCGCTCAATCAGGCGAAAGTGAACGAGCTGGAACTGCAGCTCCTGTCAGCCATTCTCATCGGACAAGAAAACGCGCTGCAGCAGCTTCTGAATCAGGTGCTTGCCGATTTATCCCGGCAGTCGCCGGAAGACATGAAAATCCAAGCATTAACGTTTTCAATTGCTCTGCTGGGAACGATTCAAAAACAGTTCGACCCTGACGAGAAAGAAGTCCTCGCGAGAATCCCGACGGACATGCCGCAAGCGCATTGGACGGCCGGGGAAGTCCTCCGCTTTGCGGACACGCAGGTGAGGAATTTCTTGCTTCTGTTTAACAGCTGGCAGGCGTCCAAAAGCGACAACGTCATCGAGAAAGCGACCAAATATATCGAAGAACATTATAACGAAGAATGCCGCTTAACGGATGTAGCCGCCCATCTTCACCTTAATTCGAGTTATTTCAGCGTGCTGTTTAAAAAAGCGACCGGCGAAAGCTTTACCCGTTTCGTTACCCGGCTGCGCATGGACAAAGCGGCTTTGCTGCTTCGAAACACGGATATGAAAATATTCGAGATTGCCTGCGCGATTGGCTTCGACGAGCCGAATTATTTTACAAACGTATTTAAACAGCAATTCCACATGTCTCCCAAAGAGTACCGAAACCAGAGGTAACCAGGGAATAACTCGTTTTACATAAAATCCCATTTAAAATTAACAATATTCCTGACAGAAACCGACATTTATCGAATCCCACTTCGTATATAATCAAAAAGATGAAGATCGCGAGTCCCATCATTCATTATAAAAGTCGGGAGTGTTAACTGTTGGTCATCAAGATAATCAAACATATAGGGGTCCCCTTGATTTGTTTCTTGACCATATTTTCATCCATCCTGTTGGGTAAAGCGCCAATGATCGCAGCAGTCTTCGGCTGCGTTTTTTATCTTAGCATTGCCCTCGAGCGTAAGCTCCCTTATTCGCGTGCCTTTCAGTTTATATGCCTCGCCCTTTTTCATTGGTACAGCCATTTAAATTGGTGCTTGATCCTGTATTATATATTGATCGGGCTCGCTATTGCAGACAAACAGAAAATCGCCCACACCCTTCGGACGACTCTTCTGTATATCGGGGTATACACCGTTATCCGTTTATCCTATGTACCTTTTACTTCCTACAACCTGCTGGTTTCGATCTATGATATCGCCAGTTCTATCATTTTCGTGCTGCTTATGCAATATGTGCTCAAATCCGAAGCAGAGAACAAACGTTTGCAACAAGAAAATGATTATCTCACTACGCATGATCCGCTAACAGGGCTCCTTAATTATGAAGGGTACGTAACCACCATTGAAAATTTAATTGTTAAGCGCTTCAACTTTGTGCTGGTGTTACTGGATTTTCAGGATTTCAAATCGGTGAACAGCGAAAATATCCACAATGGGAATGAAACATTGAACCAGATTTCGCTTTTGCTAAGCAGCATGTTCGACGATTCATACGCCATGTCGCGGTACGCCGGGGACCAGTTTGCCCTTATTTTGCCGGCCAAGGAAAACCTTATTTCTACGATTAGCGAAACCTTGGATTCGAATATTTTAGGCTTTCAAGTCACCTACAGCTTTGCTGAGTATCCTTTAGAGGCATCTACGAAGGAAGAGCTCATCTCACTGGCCGAAGAGCGGTTGTTCCAGAATAAACGCGCCGTATGGCTCAAAAGAGAAGAGCATTTATTCCGCTCTGAGAAAATGAAGATGATCGGGGAACTGGCCGCAGGCATGGCGCATGAGATTCGAAACCCGCTTACAACCATCAAAGGCTTCATGCAAATCGCGACCACAAGAGCCTACAATATCCAACCCTGGCATGAGCTGATTATGAGTGAAATTCGAAGAATGAATGAGCTGACCGCGGAATTCTTGCAATTCTCCAAACCGCATATCAGCAATATGAAGCCGGAATCCGTAAGCGATTGTATGGACAGGGTTCTGTCCTTGGCTGAATCGGATGCCCTGTATCGCGGGCATAACATCATTTTTGAAGACACAGAGGAAGCCCTGTATATTTTCATTGACCGGGATAAAATTGTACAAGTTTTGTTGAATTTGATCCAAAACGCGTTTGAGGCGATGACACAGCCCGGCGATGTTCACGTGCGCATAAAACAGGAAAATGAACTCGCGATCATTGAAATCGAAGACTCTGGCGGCGGCATGTCCGAAAGCGAACTGGAGAAAATTTTCAACCCCTTTTATACGACCAAGGAAAACGGTACAGGTTTGGGGCTCTCCATTTGCCATAAGATTGCTGTAGATCATGGCGGATCACTGGAAGTGAAGAGCGCGATAGGCTCGGGCTCCATCTTTAGCTTCAAGCTGCCGATCGTGGAGATGTAGCTACGGGTGAAAAAAACCAGCTGAATGGGAAGCTTCCCGATTCGCTGGTTTTGTTATGATTTAGGGCTGCTTAATAGCCTCAATTTCAATTGATACTTTGACCTCATCGCCAATGAGGACTCCGCCTGTTTCCAATACGGCATTATAGGTTAATCCAAAATCTGAGCGTTTGATGCTTCCGGCTGCGCTGAAGCCAACCTTCTCATTGCCCCAAGGATCCTTGCCCGCGCCTTCATACGTAACTTCAAACGTTTCCGGTTTCGTAACGCCGCGAATGGTCAGATCGCCGGTTACCGCGTATTCCCCATCGCTGGTTTTTGTAACTTGCGTAGACTGGAATGACATCTTGGGGTGCTGCTCGCAATCGAAGAAATCGGCCGAGCGCAGGTGCGCGTCACGATCCGTGTTCCTTGTGTCTATTGAGCTTAGATCAACTTGAAAAGCAATATTCGCTGACGTGAGATCCTCCGCATCCGCTTCAATCTGTGCCTCGAACGAGTGGAATGTGCCCTTAACTTTAGCGATCATCATGTGCCTAACGGAGAAGTCCATACTGCTGTGACTTGCATCTACTGCCCATTTCGATTTTGCCATCCAAGTTACGCCTCCCAATTCGTTATAGCTTATTTAAAATAATATACTAACTAATACTCATTCCTCACTCATCGTAACCCGGGTACCGCCTTTTGTCAAACAAATTATGGAAGATACGGATTGTTTAATAGGGTGTTTGGTGATACATATGGAAGATACGGATTGTTTAATAGCGCATTTGGTGATACATTATGTATCAGATGGTTTGGCAAAAATATCCCATCTGCAGGAGGAATCCGACATGACTTCAGAAGCAAAAAAACCTGTGTACTATGATGGCAGCGGGGTGCTTCAAATTCCGCCCCAGGAGGCGAATTCAAAGGATACCGTCATTAAGCCTGCAGATGTGAATGCCCAGCCTATCCAGATTCCATATTTTCCTTATTTGAATTTAAGGCCTTGACTTGCGCGGAGACCGCCAGGGTCATAGCCCTGACGGCCCGCTTTACTTAGACATATCTTCAAGCACAGCTTGAACGCGTTTGTATTTGAGTTCTGTGATTTGGCGAAACTCTGCAATTTTGGCGAGCTTCAAATCCATGAGGTGAAGCTGGTCCCGGATGATTTGTTCCATCTCCAGCAATTCCTGTTTCTTCAGCACATTGTCTTCCGTTTGCAAAAAACCTTGATGATGCGCACTCAACTTCCTGCTAATCGATACAAAATCTTGAATCTCCTGCAGGGAGAAGCCCAATACATCGCGCGCATTAACGATTTGCTTCAGCTGCTCGATATGCTCCCGCGCATACAGCCGGGTACCTCCTTCGCTCCGATCCGGCGCCTCGAGCAGTCCAATTTCCTCGTAATAGCGGATTGTTCTTTTCGTTAATCCTACTTCTTTGGCTACATCGTCTATTTTATATGTGTTCAAGGCACAGCCTCCCCTTGTCTCCAACAAGCTATCCATCCATTTTACCAGACCTTTCATTCACAATAAAATCAGGGGTTGAGGAGTGGGAGAAATTAGTGTGCCCTCTGGGTAATCTCCGCGGCACTTGTGCCGCGGTGCTGGGATCGGCGCACTCTTGCATCGTACGGCAGGGGCACCGCATAAAGGAACTCAGAGCTTCTATTTTGCCGAATGTGGCCAGATTCTCTTATTAGGGGGAACTGCAGGGCGTTATTTGGCGTCCTGGCACCTCCTGTCGACCAGAAACAGTAGAATAGAACCCTGCAGTTCCCCTTCAACCGCCGAAATGCCGCTTTTCAGATAAATAGGGGAACGTAGTTCCCAATCAATAGCATTGGCGTTGGGAAAGAGCGGGGCTTTGGCCGTGGGGGGGCTCCAACGTCATCGTTAAGCTTGTTTTACAGCGTTAACTTCAACTGGAGGCCCATCCACCACACTTTAGCGCTGAAAAACCGCGTTACAGCAGGACTTTGACCATGGGCGGGGCTCCCGCCTAAATAAAAAAAGCCCACCAAGCATTGTGAAAATGCTTGGTAAGCTCTGGCCAGACATATTCGTCAACAGGCGTACTGGAATGCAAGCATTCCCCTCTCACCTGTACCTTGCAACCCGCTCAAAAAAGTCCTTGCCGCCAACCTGTCCTCCCTTGAGCACGAGCTCCAGACCGTCAAATTGCGGCTCATTCGAATATGCCCGGCAAAGCGGCCCACCCGGATCAAGCACAGAGATGCACTCTAAAGCATAGATGCCCAGCTCCCTGGTCACATAGCCCGACGTGTCCCCTCCCGCTATCAAAACACGGGAAATTCCGAGCTGCCTGACCAGCTCTTTCGTCAGAGCGCCTAGAGCCGTGCCGAGCAGACGGCTGCTGTCTTCAGATCTGATTCCCTGAGCGGACAGCACTTTCCGCATGCGTTCGATGCTTTCATCGTTAGGGCCTGTCGCCGAGTAGACGATGACGCTTTTGCCGCTTGCCAGCCATCGCTGCGCCTCTTGCTGCAAAGCTGCTCTTGCCGCCTCCTGCGTATCAGGGCTTAGCAGCTCCTCCATCCCAACTCGAATGCCCACAAAACCGGCCTTCAGCGCTTGCCCGATCTGCTCTTCCGTGACCGGCGAACAGCTGCCTGAAACGACCAACAGCGGAGTTTCCCGTCTAGCTTCCACTCGCGGAAGCTCCGCACGGCTTGATGCACGACCGGATTCTGCGTTAATCTCCATCGATCCCGCATCTTTTCGCCAAACAGCCCCAAGCGCATACTCAACGCCCGAAGACCCGATGACAAATAACCCGTCATGCCCCGCTGCCTCTTCCCAAATCATTCTCCCGGCCGCTTCCAAGCGCCGTTCATCCAATACGTCAAAGAGAAGAAGGTCAGGCTGTTCCTGCCCAATAACCTTCTCCAAGCGCTCTCGCACCTCGGCATACGAGCCGTCCAAAGCCAAAATATCCAGCAAAGCTGTTTTCAGCCCTGTCTGCTGCGCTAAATGCTTGCGAAGATCAGCTTCCGCCATAGGCGTAACCGGATGCTTGGACATGGTCGGATGGCGGTCCAACCGATGCATAACCCCCACGCCAGCTGCAAAATGGTTGCCGAACAGCGTATAGCGGCCCAGATACGGAACTCCGGCGAGCAGCGGAATATACCGGCCGCCAAACACCTCGCGCCCGATTTCCGCCGCCTTGCCGATGCTGCCTGTGCCGGGCGAAGAGTCAAACGTCGAGCATATTTTATAATGCACGACTGCGGCTCCAGCCGCTTTTAGCATCGTAAAAATCGGCCGCAGCTCCCGTTCCATCTCCTCGGGAGTCAAGGAACGCCCCACGCCGGCCACGCCGAAACAGTCGGCGTCTTGAAACCGCTCCTGCAGCAGCTCGGGCATAGGCGGCTCCAGAAACAGGACGGTTCTAAGACCCGCCTGAAACAGTGCTTCCAGCACATCCGTAGAGCCGGTAAAATCGTCGCCGTAATAACAAAGCGGCCGCCGAGCAGCAGGCTTTGTCCCTGCCTGTTCAGGGGTGTCGTTCATCGGCCTTCACCCTCTCCCGTATTTTTCAATCGCCTTTTGCAAGGAAGGATGCTGAGCCGCATAAATGTCCAGAGGTATGCCCTGAACCGCCGCCTCCCAACCGAGCTTCATGCTCTCGAAGCCCGCCGCCGGACCGTCCGGATGGGCCAGCATGCCTCCCCCGGCCAAGTGCATCACGTCAACCGTGCCCGTTGCCGCATACGTAGCCGGTGCCGTTCCGGCCCACTGGGCCGAGGAAACGACGGGCATCGCTTTGCAGCCGCCGAACAGAGGCGCCGAGCAAGCCGCAATGGATCGAACCACAGACTCATTGCTTTCGTAAAACTTACTATTTAAGCCGTTAACATGCAAATGATCAGCCCCGGCTAGCCGGCAAAGCTTCTGATATGCCGTAAATTCAATGCCGAGCAGCGGAGAACGGGTCAGCATCCCCCATTGATTGCGATGCCCATGAATCGGAACCTCGCTGAATTGGTTCAAATACGCAAGCCCGGATAACCCAATGCTGAGGATGCTCACCATGACGCAGGTACCGCCTGCTTTTACAACCAAGTCATGGTTCCTGCGCAGCTCATCGTAATCGCCTGTAATGTTAAAAGCGTACATCAGCTTCTTGCCGGTGGCATCGGCAGCCCGTTCGACAGCCGCCATGACAGCCTCGACTTTGTCCGCTAATGGCGCATAAGGCGGATTCGCATTCAGTTCATCGTCTTTGATGAAATCCATGCCTGCTCTCGCCAGTTTACCAACCAAATCCGACAACTCACCTGTCGTTAATCCTATGCTGGGCTTCACAATGGTCCCAAGTATCGGCCTGTCATACACGCCCGTAAGCTTCCTCGTTCCTTCTATCCCAAATTTCGGTCCGGTATAGCGCGAGGCAAAAGCATCCGGCAGCTCCAAATCCAACAGTCTCAGTCCGGATAATTCCTGCAGCTCATACAAATTGCCGGCTACGGCAGACATCAGGTTCGGAATGGAAGGACCGAAATTATGGAGAGGAAACGATACCGTCACCCGTCCACGGCGATATTTGCCGTCATGGCCCGGCGGCGTCTTCGCTCCCGGCAGAGACGGAGCATCCGTTTCTTCCAATGCTTCAATGCTCTCTACTCTTGCCCCATGCCGCTGCTTCAAGTCATCCGTCTCTCCCGGGACAGCCGTAAACGTCCCCGTAGACTGTTCGCCGGCAATCGATGCGGCAGCCCGCTCCAACGAATACGCCGTCTCCACCAAATAGACTGCCGTTACGCGATCTTGCTTCATCCTGCTTCTCCCCCTTCTCTAACCAAGGCGCTGATTAGGAACGTGACTTGGCTTCCTGCGCCGCTTCAAGAATAGCCTTCACATGCTCGACGCCGGATCTCGGCGATGAAAGGACAGGCTTCCCGGTCGCCTCTTCCAGCGCTTTCTCCATGCGCGCCATGGAGCCTTGCGCCAATACCAGCACATCCGCCTCGCTTGCGACCCGCATTGCGGTTTCCAATAAAAGACGGTCATGCTCTTCCGGCTTGCCGCTAATCAAAGCATCGAAGGCCCCTTCAGCGAGTCCGTTCACCAGCTGCACTTGCCTTCCCGCTTCATCCGCCTTACGGCCAACTAATCGCAACGTCGGCTCCAAGGTCGATGGCAGCGTGGCCAACACGCCAATCCGGGTATAACCGGCTACCGCTTTGGCCGTCATCCATTCATCGATTCGGACAATCGGTATACTCAGCGTCCCCACCGCTTCATCCGCCACATCACCGACGGAGGAGCACGTGTTGAGGATCACATCCGCACCGAGCTCTTCCGCATGCCGGTAATACTGAACCAAATGACGGGTTACGACTTCCGGAATATGACCGGCACGCACGACATCGCCGATCAGGCTGTCATCGATAATATTCACGAGTCGAATATGGGGCAGCAGCTCTTGAAATACCTTTTTCAAAGGGTCAGCCAAGCCCTGGCCTGTATAGATCGCAACAACGGTCTGCATAGACATCGAATTCCTCCTCAACGCTTCCTCCCAGGGAAGCCGATTTGAATAGCACTTGCGCTTACCAAACAAACTCCCGATCCAACCGGCGATAATCCCCCTCGCGCATCGGAGCCTCCTCAAACACCTGACGCCCGCTGTACAAAGGCTTCTTCGTCCCTTTCGGCGTTATATTCACGACATCGTCACCACGCCATTCCGTTTCAAACGTTTGCCCCACCGCATTCTCCAGCGTTTTGCGGAAGCTCATCGGGAAGGTCACCGTAATTTTCTCTCCTGCTACTGCGGAGCCAAGCAAGAGGAAGTGCTTATTGACCCAACTGCTCGCTTCGCTGCCTTTGCCTTCGATCACTTCGCCGCCACGTTCACGAACATATTTAATCTTCGTAAAGCCGGCCCACTCCGGTATTCGGATCTGCAGACGAGCGATGTCCGTGTGAATATCGAGGACGACCTTTCCTTCATGCGGCAGGTAGGAGCTGACGTCGAGCCATTTGGATCCGCGGTTCAAAAGGAAATTGACGCTGATCGCGCCGTTTTTCTCGGTGATCGTATGACTCCAGCCCATAAAGAGACCGCGGGTCCCCGAGCCCAGGCAGCAAATCTGCAAATCGTTCGTATGTCCGCGTCCTTCGTTCACATCGCAAACAAAATCGTTCGGAGCCGAATAGCCGGCAAAAGAACCCCGCGTGCGCTCCGCTACTTTATAGAAGCTTTTGTTCGCCGGAATGTCACTCGACTTGTCATCGGACTCTTCCACCCAATCCAGGTCCAGCAGCTGCGACTCGGCCAGATGGTTGCGCAAAAACCGTTCCACGGTTCCCCAATATTCCACATAGCCGCTTTGCGCCAACGTAATGCCTGTGGCAATTAAATCGACCAAGGAGCATGTTTCATGCTCATAGGCTTGTTCGTGCAGATCGCCCGGCGTCCAGCCAAAATTCGTACATTTGGTCAACGCCCAATCGTAGCATTTCTTCACCCAAGCAATCATCGCCGCATCGCCCGTGAATACACCGAACCTCGCAATAGCGTCAAGCGTACCGATCCGCGTATGGAAATGCCCGCTCCGGTAAGCAAGCGAGTCGTTGAAGCTGCCGTCCGGATTGAACACACCGCTGCGTTCCATAATTAGTGCCGTGAAAAATTGGCACAGCTCAAAAGCATCCTGATTGCCCGTAAGCTCATGATATTTCAGCAAAGGCATCACCAATCGGCCGCAGAAGGCCGCCGGATCCGGCGCCAAACGCAGCTGAATCGCGTTGTTGGACGGCCAGCCCGTTTCTTTGTATTCCGAAGCCGGATAGTACCAGACATCGCGTTCTTTGACCGCGATACGTTTGAGTGCCGCCACATGGCGGTCGGCCGCTTCTTTGACCTGCGGGTCCCCCGATTCCATGTACCATGTCGTCAAAGACAAGATAACCGCCCGCTGATCGATCAGGTTCGCATTCGGCTCCCAATTGCGGGTTGGATTGATCTGCCTGTAGCTCATCCCGTCTTCTTTAAAAAAAGACAGCAGATTCGCACGGTAACGCTCCTCTACCTCTTGGCCGAACGATTCTCCCGACATATGGCGGGCAAGAATTAATCCGTCGATCATCCGTCCGTGAGAGGAACCGTAGTCCCAATCGCCGTGCGTCATGAACGCGGGCTTGTGCATCAAATCAGCTGCAAAAAACGGAATATAGTTATGGTCGCGATCCGCCATGCCGATCATGGCATTGATAGCGTGTGCGGCACGTTCTTCGAGCATAAGCGTATCGGGAATTAGACGTTTCGTCATACATTCTTCTCTCCTTATTGGTCCGCCTGACCGATGACTTTGCGGTATTCACCGATGGTCATGCCGACTTTTCGTTTGAAAATCTGGCTGAAATACCGGTAATCCTCGTATCCAACCTTTTGCGCGACTTCATAATTTTTGTATTTCGATTTATTCATCAGCTCTTTGGCTTTATGCATACGGATATCGGTTAAATAGTCGACGAAGTTTTTCCCCGTCATTTTCTTGAAAATCCGGCTTAAATAATCCGGATTCAAATAATAGCTGCTGGCAATTTGATGTAAGGAGAGAGACTGGTCATAATTGCTCTCCATCCACTTCTTCAGCTCGCCGACGACCTTCTCGCCTTGGTTTTCCCCTGATTGACTGTAGAAACAAAGCACAGCAGGAAGCAGGTCATCTTTGAAAATCTTTTTCATCGCCTCGACATCATTGCGCTGGTGAATCAATTCCGAATATATAAGCGTATTTTTGCCGCATAGCTCCTCTACTCGGATGTCCTTCGCCTGAAGCTGCTTCTCCATCGCATGAAGGAGCAAATCCGCGCTCCACTGCAAATGTCCTACCGTTGTAGAATCATTCACGAATGACGCAAACAACCGCTCAAACTCTTGTTCCACAGCCTGCTTATTACCGGATTGAAGCACCCATAAGAAAGCATTCTCTTGGTCCTGCGGGTAGTTCCCGGATAAATGGACGGCACTCTTCTCGGCAAAAAGCAAGACGCTCATCGCTGCCAGCGGTTTACCCGACAATGCCTTTCTCGCCTCGTTGTACGCCTCTCCCAGCTTGGCTGCCCCCGGCTTTCCGGTGCTCACACCGAAGCTGAAGGTCATGCTTCCGGCCTGCTTCAATGCGGTTTGCACACTCGTGTGCAGCCGGCCGAAATCTTTCGGCTCCAGCCGGTCTCCGCAAAGGGCAATGGCGATTTCCCTGCTCTCCGAGAGCGTCGTAACCTCAACCTCCCAGCGTCCGCCGAAAAGGAAGGGCTTCATCCGGTTTATTTGTTCGTGAATGGCGGGCAGCAGACGAGCAAAATCACAATGCTCATGGAAGCTGTCCGTGTGTCCCAGCATCAGGGCATACTCGCCTCCTTGCCAGCTGGACGGAACGAAGGCTTCCTCCCCCTCCTCGCCATGCAGCAGCAGCTGCCGCAGCCAATCTTCCCCTTGGAGGCGGGATGCTTTGCGTTTCTCCGCTTCGCGCCGGTCCAGCTCCAGGAGCGCTTTCTCCACGACGGCGGCAAGCTCTTCCTTTTTCACCGGCTTTAATAAATAGTCAAACGCTTTATGGCGAATCGCTTCTTTCGTATATTCGAAATCCGAATACCCGCTGATCACAATGGTCAGCAAGTCCGGCAGCTCTTGGCTCAGCATGCCGAGCAGTTGTTTGCCGTCAAGGCCCGGCATGCGCATATCGAGGAAAAGCAGATCCGGCTTTTTATCCAAAGCCATTTCATAGCCCTCTCCCCCGTCACTCGCTTCGCCTGTAAGCTCCAAGCCCCATTCGTTCCAGGAAATGGACTGAATCAATCCTCTGCGTATCCATTTTTCATCGTCAACAATGATGACTCTCCGCATTTCCTTTCCCTCCTAAAAGCTATCGAATTCGTATATGTTCAGCCTTTCATCGAGCCGGCCGTCAGCCCGTCAATAATGTATCTTTGCAGCAGTAAGTAAATAATTAGAATCGGCGCGATGACAATCACCATGAAGGCAAACACAACGCCCCAATTCGTGCTGTACATCGTGACAAAATTGAAAATTTGCAGCACAATCGTCCATTTCGTACTGTCTGTCATGAGATAGAACGGTCCGAAGAAATCGTTCCATACCGATACCATCACAACAATGGATACAGTCACGAGCACCGTAAGCAGCAGCGGCAAAATGATTTGCCAATATAGCCGGAAATAGCCGCAGCCTTCCAGTAAAGCCGCTTCATCCAGCTCTCTCGGAATCGACTTCATGAAGCCCACAAGCAAAAACACGGCAAAAGGCAGCAGCACCGCCGTATAATACATAATCAGGCTAAAATAAGTGCCTTTAATATGAAGATCGCCAAGCAGCTTAATTGTCGGCACGATCGATACCGGAACGATTAGCCCCATAATGAACATGTAGTAGGCCCCTTGCAGGAACCGGCCGTCTCTTCGTTGGATGATGAAAGCAGCCATAGAGGCAAATAAATTCACGCAGACGACAACCAAACCGGAGATCAGAACACTATTTTTAAAGCCACGCAAAATGTTAGCCTGTTGAAAAACTTCTTTATAATTCGTAAACTGCCATTCCGAAGGAAAGGATAAGCCGAATAGTGCCGATTCGCGAATGCCTTTGAACGAGTTGATCACTATCATCAGAAATGGAATCAGAATGAGGCATGCCAGGCCTATCGCGATAATTTCCAGCATCCATAATCTCCACTTTTTTCCCATCACATCTCGACCTCCCTCTTCTTCATCGCCATCAGCACGGGAACGCCGACAATAGTGACAAGGACGAACAAAACAACGTTAACCGCCGTCGCATAACCGAATAAACCTGTACTGAACATTCCGCGAATGTACGTATAAAATACTTCCGTCGTATAGCCAGGCCCCCCTTCCGTCAGCACCATCACCATCTCGAACACTTTCATGGAACCAATCATCGAGAGGAGGACATTGACCGTAAGCGCCGGAGCTAGCAGAGGGAAAATAATGGAGCGGAATCGCTGCCAATACTGCGCCCCGTCCATGGACGAGCTTTCAATTAAATCCTTCGGAATAAATTGCAAACCGGCCAAATAAACGACCATCGAGAACCCGGCAACACGCCAAAGATCGGTTACAATAATCGAAAACAAGGCATACTTAGGATCGTTCAGCCAATCATGCACCATGAAGGAAAGCCCTGCTTTATCCAACAAGGTATTGATGATGCCATGCTCAGGATGATAGATCGCCCGGAAAATATAGCCTATAACAATCGGCGCAATCACGTATGGCAGAAAGAAGATCATGCGCAGCAGATTTCGCAGTTTAAGTGCTTCGTTCAAGATTAAGGCTAATCCTAATCCCAGAAAATTTTGCATCAAGGTCACGACTGCCGCAAAAATCAATGTATTGGCCAAAGCCGTTTTCAAACGGGGCTCTTTGAACAGCTCGATATAGTTATCCAATCCATTAAAACGAATCTGATCCGCGTTAATGTTCCAGTCCGTGAAGCTGTAGTAAAACCCAATCAACGTTGGGGTTATGAAAAACAATAGAAAAACGGCGAGAGCCGGGAATGAGAAATAAAGCGGGTATTTCGTCTTGCCCATCTCGTCTCCCCTCCTTCATCTTAAGATGTTCCGGCCGGAAGCAGGTTCCGACCGGACTGTGGCATAGAGGCCGATCAGCTTATTTGAAACCATCCAGCAGCTTGGCTTTTCCGTCTTTCTCATAGTTCGCCGAGAATTCCTTCAGTGCTTTGTCGACATCTCCATCGATGAAGAAATTTTGCAGCGTTTTCTGGAAATCGGCGAACGTCGGTGTCAGACGGTTTTGCACGTTGATTTTCGCTTTATTCGCATCAATCAGATCCTTCACCGTTTGCTGCACAGGATACAAGCTGCTCTTAGCGCCTTGGAAAATCGGGATACCTGGACTTGTCTGGTAGTACAGATCCACCATTTCCGGCGAAATCATGAATTTAACTAAGTCGGCGGCCACATCCGCATGTTTCGCTTTGTTCGGAATCATTAGCTGATTTGGCGGCGTAATCATGGCTGTTCCTGCATCCGCTGCGGCAGGGAATGGGAAGAAGCCGATTTTATTGGTGACGAAGTCTTTGCCGAATTTTTTCTCCAATTGCGGAATGATGCCGTCCAGCATGAAGGCCATGCCGACTTTGCCTTCGCCCATCAAATTTTGCAGCTCATCGAATGTGCCTGCCAGCGGGTTGGACTGGATTAGTCCAAGCTCTTTCAATTCCTTTTGTTTCGCAAAAAGGTCTTTGAGCGCTGGAATATCGGCCAGCTTGAGCGCATTCTTCTCGAGATTTTGAACGCCCGCATCCCCTATGACCGGGTCCACATTCGATACCCAACCCGTGAAGTAGAATACTTGCGGCGGCCATCCGTCTTTCACACCCTCATAGAATGGCGTGACGCCTGCTGCCTTGATTTTCTTCGCGCTTTCGATCATGTCCGCATAGTTTTTTGGAGGCTGAACGCCCGCCTTGGCAAATACGTCCTTGTTGTAATAAATCCCCATCATGCCGGTGGCGCCGAAAGGGACACCATATATTTTCTTGTTCGCATCCGCTTGAAATTCTTTCATCGTCGGAATAATACGGTCCCATACCGCCTGATCCCCCGACCATTCGCGAAGCGTCTCGGACGCTCTAAGCTTCACATACTGCTTAGGACCCGGCTGCATGAGAAACAGGTCCGGGAAGTCGCCTGTAGAGAAACGCGTTTTCATCATGTTATCGAAATCGCCGCCAGGCAGCGCCTGCAATTCGACCTTATTGCCTGTTTTCGCTTCAAACTCTTTGAATATTTTATTAAAAGGTGTGGCGTCAACCGTATTGGCAATGGCAAAAGTGAGCGTGACAGGATCCTTTTTCGCCGGAGCCGATGTCGTTGCAGCCGTAGATGCCGAAGGTGCCGCAGCTTTCGGCGTAGAGCTCCCGGCGCCAGTTCCTTCGCTTCCGCAAGCCGTTAATGCCATAACTGCCGCAATGGATGCAGACAGTGTTACCGTTTTCATTTTCCTCATTTTGTGTACCCCTCCTTTAATGTTGCTTACGTATTTGATTATATTGCAACCGCTTACTTCAACCCCATGCACGATAACGACTTTGAGTGTTGAATATTCCTACATCCCGTTTTTAGTTAAGTTGGGAAGCCAGCTTTAAGGTTACTCCGGTGCCTGCCCCTTTTTTACTTTCAATGCTGAATTGAAACTTCTCTCCATACCGAATCGTGTACCTCGCGTACACGTTCTGAACGCCAATGCCTCCGCTTACGGCAGACAGCTTATATTCCTCTTGATAGAGCGGTTGTCTGAGCGAGGCAAGAATCTGCTCCAGCCGGTTCTCCGAGATGCCGACTCCGTCGTCTTGGACCTGAATATATACCCAGTCATCTTCCTTCCAAGCCTTCAGATGAATCGTACCCTTGCCTCTTTTGCGTTCGATACCATGAAACACCGCATTTTCTACTAAGGGCTGCAGCGTCATTTTTAACATGGGATAATTGTACAGATCTTCTTCGATCTCTACGTGATAGTCGATTTTCCCCTCAAAACGAATGCTCTGGATGTTGATATACGCATCAATCTGCACGAGCTCTTCCTGCAGTGTGACGATTTCATCGGTATTTTTCGTGTTATAGCGAAACATATCGGCTAGAGACTGCGCCATTTGGCCAATTTGCTCCACATCGTGGTAGTCGGCCATCGCTTTAATGCTATCGAGCGTGTTGTATAGGAAGTGAGGGTTAATCTGCGAGTAGAGCATCGCCAGCTCCATCTGCTGCAGCTTAATTTGGTACACATACTTCGTTTCGATCTGCTTCTGCAGCTCATCCTGCATAGCGTTGAAATTCATGGCGATTCGGCCAATTTCGTCTTTTCTTTTAATATCCACCCTAACGGAGAAATCTCCGCGTTTAATGTGATTTACCGTTTTATAAAGATTAAGAATCGGATTAGTAATACTTCTCCCGAACAGCAGAGAGAGGATCGCCGTCACGAAAAAAGCAGCCAAAGCCGTCCAAACGGCTGTCGTTTTGATGGGATCAAGCGAACTGAATATTTCCTTTTTGGGCATGATGAGCACCGTTTTCCAATTGGAATACGTCGAGCGGGTGTACGAAACAAGCATCGTCTGATCGCCGCTGCCCGTCCAAAACTTACCGTTGTCCCCTTTGATCTGGGCTAGCGCTTGCGCATCGATGGCGGCTTCATGCCCTTCTCCCGAGTCGAATATCGGATTATTAATCTCATTCAAAATAAGAAAACGGCTGTTCTTCGTCAGATCCGCACGTTGACCGATACCTTTGAACAGACCGTAATTATAGTCGGCACGTACCACAATAAACCCGATCGGATTTGAAAAATCGCGAATCAGCATCGAGGTCGAATACGCCGTTGCACTCTCATTCTGTCCGTTGACCTGCGGGGGGCTGAAGAAATTCACAAGCCCGTCTTTGGCGACCGTTTGCTTAAACCATTCGGCGTACAGCACCTGGCTCGCGTTGCCGGACGAGGTATTGTCCGAGGAGTTGAGCAACTCCCCATTGCTGTAATAGATCTGAAAACGGATGAAATCCGGAATCGGCGTAATGTTAAAGCTTTTTAAAAACAGATCCCCCAGCTTCTGGCGAAACAGAAACTTGTTCTGGCTGTCCATAGCCGGGTACGCATTAATGTTGTCAATGTACTCTTGATTGTAATAGGGGGCGAGAAGCAAATTTCTTTTATTATGAAAATCGTTATCCATGTTGAACTCGATCTGCCGGACGATTTGAGCGCTGGCCGTCTCCACGCGTTCCGCCATGGAATTGTAAGAGATGTAGAATGAAGCGGTACCAATCAATGTAATGCAGAAAAGGATGATGACAAAATAACTTAACAGCAGCATCGTACGAATTCTCGGAAATAGAGCCTCTAGCTTCTTTCTTAAGCTTTCCATCCAACGCATTCTGAAGCCCGCCTCTCTTTCTATGCGAAAACAGCCGGAGCCAGATGGAAGGAAGCGCTGCCCGCTCACCCTCTATCCGATTCCGGTCTGTTTGACTTGCCTTTAGTTTAGCATAGAAACGCTTTCAAACACATAACTTCCTGAACCTACCTTATGCACGGAGGCGGTTGGTCCCGGTACATGAATGGTTGCCGTCGTATTGGCAGGTACTACTACTCGAAGCCGGAAATCCCCCTCCTCCGACAGACTCCACTCTACTTTGACGCACCCATACAGCGATTCATAGCTTGCCTTCACCCAGCTCAAGTTCCCGCCCGGCTTCGGCCTTATGATTACATGCTGGAAGCCGGGTTGCTGAGGATCCGCTTCAATGCCGGCCATATATCGGAACATCCATTCGCCGACGGAGCCAAGAGAGTAGTGATTGAAAGAGTTCATCGAAGGCGTCTGGAAGCCTTGCTCCTCCGTCCATCCATCCCAGCGTTCCCAGATGGTGGTCGCTCCGTGTTTGATGGAATACATCCAAGACGGGAACGCTTCCTGCGTCAGCAGTTTGTAGGCGACATCCAGGCTGCCGTTGTCCGTCAGCGCCGGCAATAAGTAGCCTACACCCAGGAAGCCCGTCGACAACCGGTCGCCACGTCCGTGGATGTCTGCCACAAGATGCTCGAGCGCTTGCTTGCGCAGCTCCTCCGTTAGGAGTCCGAATTGCAGCGCTAAAACGTAAACCGTCTGCGTATCGCCGTGAATTCGTCCGTCTTCCGTGACAAATGCGTTGCGGAACGCCTTAGCGATATCGTCAAACAAGGCTTGATACGCATTCGCGTCCTCGGTTTTGCCCAGCACACCGGCAATTTGGGCAAGCAGCTTCGTGCTGTAAGCAAAATAAGCGGTTGCAAGCACTTCATTCGGCGTGTCAGCCCCAATCGACAACCAGTCGGCGTAATTGGCATAACCCGGACGCACCAGTTCATCTGTGGTGTTTCTCAAATAGCGCACCCATTTAACCATGGCGTCATAGTGGGTTTCGAGAATACGAACATCTCCGTACATCAAATAAACCGTCCATGGAATAATAACGCCGGCATCTCCCCAACCTGAGTTGTCCGGGGCGAACCAGTTCAGCCTCGTGTTCCAGTTTTTGTGACGAATCCAGCCCGCATCCGGAGCCACATCGGTGAAAGCGCCCGACGGCTGCTGACAATCCACCATATCCCATACATATTTGCTGAAAAATCGCGACACATCCATATTGTAAGCCGCCGTACGGGCGAATATTTGCGCATCCCCTGTCCAGCCCAGCCGCTCGTCCCGCTGCGGACAATCCGTTGGCACCGACAGGAAGTTTCCGCGCTGTCCCCATGTAATGTTGGCGTACAGCTGGTTCACCATTGCATTCGATGTCTCGAGCGAACCCGCGACCGGCGTATCCGAATGGACGACTTTTCCTGTAATCGTGTCGAGATCAGGCTCTCCAGGGTATCCGATCAGCTCCACATAACGGAAGCCGTGGAACGTAAAATGGGGCTCATAGCTCTCCTGCCCTTCTCCCTTCAGGATATAGTGATCCTGCTGGCATGCTTCGCGTAAGTTATCCACATATAATGTACCGTCCGGGTTCAGCATCTCCGCGTGACTTAATGTGATCATCGTGCCACGAGGTCCTTGCACCGTCATGGCTGTCCAACCGACCATATTCTGGCCCATATCATAAATATAGGTTCCTGCCTCTGTCTTCTTTAGGCTGAGCGGCTTTAGCGTTTGCGTAATGCGGATCGGAGGTTCTACCGCAGCCACCAGAAGTCCGTTATAGCCGGAGCGAACATCCGGCGCTTCCCAAGACGAATCATCGTAGCCAGGCTCGTGCCATCCGGTAAGTTCCTCTCTCGCATCGTACGCTTCCCCTTTGATCATATCGGAATATTGAATCGGCCCCCGGCTCGTGGTCCACGAAGCATCCGTGATGACAGTTTCCTTCGTTCCATCCTCATAGTCCAAGCTTATCTGCATGAGGAAAAAAGGTCTTTCTCCGTAAACTTTATCCCCAAGAAATCCGACCGTTCCCGCATACCAGCCGTCTCCCAAAATCACGCCAAACGCATTGTCGCCAGCCTTCAGCTTATCTGTCAGATCGACAGCTTGAACCTGTACCCGGATATTATAATCCGTCCATCCCGGAGCAAAACGGTCGCCGATCCGCTCCCCGTTCACATACAAATCATAAACCCCTAATGCTGTCGCATACGCAATAGCCCGCCGCACCTTTTTCTTGACCCCGAACGTTTTTCTAAAAAACGGCGAAGGCTGCATGAGCACCCCCGGCTCGGATTTGCGTCCGATCCACTGAGCTTTCCACTGGCCTCGCGACAAAATCCCCATCGTCCAATACGCCGTCTCGCTCCATTCGGATACCTCGCCGGCGCCGTCCCAGACGCGGACTTTCCAATAATATTCCCCTTGGGATTCAAGCGGTTTACCCTCGTACTGCACATGCGTCGAAGCGTTCGAGTCCACTTTGCCGCTGTCCCATATATCCGCTTGGCCGCTCTCAAGCCTATCCCGGGATGAAGCTACCATAATGTGATAGGCGCTCTGCACTGCCCCATCGCTATCGGCAAGCAATTGCCAGAAAAAGCGGGGCTTCAGGACATCAAGGCCAATCGGATTCGTCAAATATTCAGTTTTGCAGGCTGCAATTCTCGTCGTCATGAGATAACCCTCCAGTTATGGTGTTATGGAATGTGAAACAGGTTTCAAACTAATCGTAAAATCCATCGGTTTTGCTTCCAGCAAGTAGGCCTGCAGCGTAGGCGCATTGCCGCAGCTATGATTGCCTAGTCCGCTCTGGCGGGCATCTATTTTGACGATCGTTTGATTGATCTTGTTAAGCTGATGAACATGCTTCGCTGTCGACAAGTCGTCCGTCGTATAATGGTGAACACTCGTATCGAATGTCGGCTGCCCTGTGAACAATAGTCCGATTCCTTGTTGATTCGTCAGGGATGACCAGCGTACGTCCGATTTGTTGCCATTTTCCTGCGGCTTAATGTACGGCACGAACTGATCCTCAACCGATCCGCTGTAAATGCCCAGCTTCCCGCTCTCTTTGCGGTCCGCATAGCACTCATGAGGCCCACGGCCAAACCAGGTCAGACGGTTGAAGTCATCCGGCATGACAAGCTCAACCCCGAACCTCGGCAGAGACGGCAGCTCCTCTCTCGGTTCCAGCACCACTTGCAAAGTCACTTCCCCGTCCACAGCGATGGCATAGATCAGGCTCGACTCGAAAGCAATCTTCTCTCCACGCGCCCCGACGACGGAAGTCATCATAATCCGGCAGCCTCCCGCTTCCGTACGCTCAACCTTAGCCTCGCGCACATCGGTGGCAAGCCGGTTGTAGCCGGCTTTCACCCACTCTTTGGCGAGATGGACATCGTTATCGACCGGAGCCCGCCATAGATTGAGTTTGGGACCCGCCGTCAGCAAGGCAATCCCTTTATAATTCCACGTCGTCATGGCGCCCTGATCTGTATCGAACTGCATGCAGAAATCATCGCCCGTAAGCGTAATATGTCTGCCGTTTTCCTCAATCGTCAGCGGGCTTGCTTCCTCGGCCGTGTGTCTTGCCGCCAGTTCCTTTGTAACGACAGCCACCGGAATATCCGCCCAGGCGATTTCATGCCCTGCATCCGCCCAAAGGACCGTGTCCCGCAGCACGTAACGCAGGTGGAGCCAGTATTCGCCCGCCGGCTTCAGCTTATGGCTGTCCATGGGAATGCCGACATCCTCCATCTCTCCGGCAGGGGTATGCAGGATCCCAAGCACTCCCTCATCCACAACGGATCCGTCCCGCAGCAAACGCCACTCCCCCTGCAAATGAGACAGCGAAAGGACATCATACCTGTTCCGCACCCGCAGCTTTCCATGCAGCGCGTCGACGGCCTCGATCTTCACCGGCTCAATCGCCTTCTTGTACTCCAGCAGCGAGGCTTTGATCGACCGATCCGGGAACAGCAGCCCATCGAGGCAAAAATGGCCGCTGTGCGGCTCTTCACCGAAATCGCCGCCATACGCATACCAAGCTTCATCCGTTCCCGTGCGCTGCCCGATGCCTTGGTCCGCCCATTCCCAAATAAGGCCGCCAAGCAGGCGGGGATACGTATAGACCGCCTCCCAATACTCCTGCAAATTCCCGACGGAATTGCCCATCGCATGACCGAATTCGCACATTAAATAGGGGCGTTTATCGTCCTTGCTCCCCTCTTGGATGATCGTTTCCACCGCAGGGTACATCGAGCTGACAATATCGACGACCAGAGCGTCATAGGCACGTTCGTAATGAATCGGGCGAGTCGGGTCGGCCTCTCTGATCCATGCCGCCATCGCATCGTGATTAGCGCCGTACCCGGACTCATTGCCGAGCGACCAGATGATGATGGAGGGGTGGTTTTTATCCCTTTCCACCATTCGTTTCGCCCGCTGGACGAACGCCTCTTTCCACTCGGGAAGCTGCGCCAAATGCCCCTCGTTCCCGTAGAAATGAAACCCGTGCGTTTCAAGATCCGTTTCATCGATGACATATAAACCAAAGCGGTCGCACAGCTCCAACCAGCGCGTGTCGTTCGGATAGTGCGATAAACGAACCGCATTGATGTTGTGCCGCTTCATTAACGTTATATCGCGCAGCATCGTTTCCATCGTTGTCACATAGCCAAGGTCGGGATCGAACTCGTTCCGATTGACCCCTTTGATAATAATCGGGCAGCCGTTAACGAGCAGCCGTCCCTCCTCGATCCTAACGTCCCTGAAGCCGACGTGTATTCTTTTGACCTCCAAAATTTGCTGCGCATTGCCGTACATGGTTAATAAGAGCGTATATAAATAAGGTGTTTCCGCCGTCCATAAAAGAGGAGAGAGCACTTCCTCCGCCAGCTCAACCGAAGGTTCATCCTGCTGTACATGATGGAAGCGGTCGCAGACGATACGATGATCCGCATCCAATAATGTGATTCTTAACTGATGGGAATCCGGTTCTAATGCGCGATCCGTTGCTCCGTCAAAATCGATACGAACCTCTAAGCAAGCTCTCGTACAGCTCTCATCCAAACGCGTCCTCACCCTTGCGTCCCTCACTGATACTTGAGGCGAAGCCAGCAAATACACGTCGCGGAAAATGCCGCTCAGACGCCACTTATCCTGGCTTTCCAAATAAGTCCCATCGCACCACTGATAAACTTGTACGGCTATCACATTATGCCCCTCGCGCAAGTAAGGGCTTACAAGAAACTCGGAATGAAAATGGCTTCCTTGGCTGTAGCCGACGAAGTGTCCGTTCATCCAGAGGTGAAACGCCGAATCCACGCCTTCAAAAACGAGATGAACCTGCCGGTTCTTCCATGTCTCTTGGAGCTGAAACCGGGTTCTGTATAAGCCAACCGGATTGAGATTGGGTACGTAGGGCGGATTGATCGGGAAAGGATACGGACAGGAGCTGTATTGAGGTCTCCCATATCCGTGCAATTGCCAGTTGGATGGCACTGGTATCGTGCTCCACCCGATCGGCTCAAAGGTGTCCGCATGGAAGTCAGCAGGCACAGCTCCCGGTGATTCGCTGTAGCTGAAATCCCATTCGCCATTCAACGATTGAACATACGGCGAGCGTTCCCTCTCATTTGCCAGCGCACCCTCCCAATCTCCGAAAGGTATTAAATCCGCATGCGGCTGCTCTGTATTTCTCTCTAAAACATTTAGATTTTGCCAGTCCGGAATATTCTCTATAGCCATCCTATTCTTCGCCTCCATCGTCGATCCTATCTAGCATAGTCTACGAATGGGGAGGGTGAACATTCAGAAATCCGACTCTTTATGTTGTGAAAACTGTGCTGACAGAGGTCGGTATTTTCAATATAAAAAAGACGACCACATCTCAGATGTAATCGTCTTTTCGCTAGTGGATCCAAAACCTATGGCTTCGCTTCGTTCTCCGCTTCCCATTCCGCTACTTCTTCCCGTACCCGCGGCGCCACCTCTGTGCCCAACAGCCGGATGGCCTTCATCACATCTTCATGCGGCATCGAGCCTACAGGCACGTGCATCATAAACCGTGTGATACCCACGTTTTTGCGCAGATGAACGATCTTCCGGGCAACGGTCTCCGGATCCCCTACGTACAAGGCGCCATCAAAGCTCCGCGCCGCATCAAAGCTGGAGCGGTCATACCGCCCCCAACCACGCTCGCGCGCAAGCACGTTCATCACTTGCTGCGTTGGAGGGAAAAACTTGTCGGCAGCCACCTGCGTATCCTCCGCCAGGAAACCATGGGAGTGCGTGGCCACCGGCAGCTTCGAGACATCATGCCCGGCGCGTGCCGCCGCCTGCTTATAAAGCTTCACGAGCGGTGCGAACTGAAGCGGGTTCCCGCCAATGATGGCAAGAACAAGCGGCAGCCCAAGCATGCCTGCACGGATGACTGACTGGGTGTTGCCACCGCTGCCAATCCAGATCGGCAGTGGATTTTGCACCGGGCGGGGATAAATACCCAGATTATGAATGGGCGCCCGGTGTTTGCCTTGCCAACTCACCTTTTCGGACTTCTGCAAGGTCAACAATAAATCCAGCTTTTCATCGAAGAGCTCGTCATAGTCATTCAAATCATAGCCGAACAACGGGAACGACTCGATAAAAGAGCCGCGGCCCGCCATAATCTCCGCGCGTCCGTTCGAGAGTCCGTCCAGTGTGGCAAAATCCTGAAACACCCGCACGGGATCATCCGAGGATAGAACGGTAACCGCACTGGTCAGCCTGATCGATTTCGTCTGCGTAGCCGCTGCGGCCAGCAGCACGGCAGGCGATGACGCCGCAAAATCTTGACGATGATGCTCGCCTACCCCGTACACGTCCAATCCTACTTCATCTGCTAAAACAATTTCCTCCACCACTTCGCGCAAACGCTGCGCATGGCTGATCACCTCGCCCGTTTGGGGGTCCGGCGTTGTCTCTACAAAGGTTGTAATTCCTATCTCCACTTGCTATTCCTCCCAGTTAAAAACAGGTTATCTTATCATGGCTCATGCTTATATTTTGTACCTTTCTGCCAACGATTACAAGTGATCGGCGGGACGGATTCAAATTCCACAAACAAAAGAACCTCCATCTCACACTTAATCAGTGTTGAGCTGAAGGTTCTTTTGTTTAAAGCAGGGATGCGGTCGGAGGGATTTGAACCCTCACGCCTTGTGAGCGCCACCCCCTCAAGATGGTGTGTCTGCCGTTCCACCACGACCGCATAAGAGGATAAATAACTGACCCGTAGGGGACTCGAACCCCTGTTACCTCCGTGAAAGGGAGGTGTCTTAACCACTTGACCAACGGGCCGCGAATGTCTTTAAGCTTGTGCAGCCCTTTTTGACGACAATTGTTATTATACGGGATCTCTTCTGAATTGACAAGTGCAAAATCTGGAACACAAGCGAACAAATGTGGTATGCTGAAACCAATTCAACCTGACTGAGGTGTTTGGTTTGTCGTCCATGCTCATTTATGAATCTACACATGCTACAGTCCACGAGGAGGAGGCACGCGTTCCAGCCTCAAACGAAGTCGTTTGGGTGCGAATGGAGAACCCATCGCCGGATGATGTCAAACATGTCCTAGGCGACGTATTCAAGTGCCACCCGCTTCTCGTTGAAGATGCCATCAAGCTGAATCAACGGCCGAAGTTGGATATGTATAAAGAGCATGTCTTCCTTACCTTCTTTGCCGTATCCGAGCAGCTGGAGCCGCAGGAAATTGCGATTGTCATCGGATCGAATTTTGTTATTACCGTATACAAAAATAATCTACCTTTCATGGATCAGCTCTACCACACATGCCAAAAGGTCCCTGAACGGCTAAGTCACCCTGGCGCTATTCTGCATGCCATTCTGGACCGCTGTGTCGACGATTACTCCATCATCGTGGAGCATCTGGACGACCGTCTGGACAGCATGGAACAGGCTGTGTATAATGACCCTTCGATTCGCATCGCCCAGGACATTTTCCAGCTAAAAAGGATGATGCATCAAATACGCCGAGTCATTGTCGACGAAAGAATAACGCTAACGGCAATCGCGCACCATTCGTTCCCCTACACGCGTGACGAAGATGACGTATACTTCCTGGATATCATGGACCATATTACGCGTGTCGTAGATTCACTGGATATTTTTCGCGAATCGCTCACTGGGCTGCTGGAGCTCCAAATGAGCATGAAGTCCGACCGAATGAATGAAATTATGAAAACATTGACGGTTTTCAGCACGATTTTTCTACCGCTAACTTTTATTGTCGGCCTGTATGGCATGAATTTCAAAGATATTCCCGAGCTAAACTGGGACAATGGCTATGTGTACGTCTGGATTCTGATGATAGGCATCAGCGCCTTGATGTGGTACTTTTTTAAGCGCAAGCGCTGGTTCTAACTCACCTGCCCGAGACATCGGAGCTCACCATCACCCCAAACCAAGAAAAAAATAAGCCCAAACGGCGCGATCGCCATTTGAGCTTATTTTCAATTCAGTACGGAGAGAGAGGGATTCGAACCCTCGCACCGCTTACGCAGTCTAACCCCTTAGCAGAGGGTCCCCTTATAGCCACTTGGGTATCTCTCCAAACATATGGCTCCCCGAACAGGACTCGAACCTGTGACAACTCGATTAACAGTCGAGTGCTCTACCAACTGAGCTATCAGGGAATGGATAAGTTTAATTTTATTATGAAGGCGCTTGTAAGTCAAGTGTATACGATTTCAATTTTCCCTTGCATTTTCCACAGGCGTACTTGCGGACATCCACTTTACGCTTACGGTAGTACTCGGTTTTGCAATTGACGCATTCCAGCCGGTATTTATAAGCCCTTTTCTGACGCGCCTGAGGCAGCGATTTGCAGAAGCGGGTACCTCCGACCTGCGCCAGCAACGTTTTGAAATCATGATCGCGATGCTGGTAGCCCCGTTTTAAAATATGCAAATGATAATGGCAAAGTTCGTGCTTAATGATTTTCTCAATTTCATCCCGGCCAAATGTTTCCCACTGCATCCAAGAGATTTCGATATCGTGGGATTTTGTAAAATAGCGCCCGCCCGTCGACCTCAATCTTCGGTTAAAACGTGCCTGATGAACAAACGGCCTGCCAAACGAAGCCAAAGAAATCTGCTCAATCCACTGCTGCAGCTCCCGATCCTCCATCCCCTACGCTCCTTACAGTTTTCTTTAGAAAACTTGCCTCGCAAGCATCGCTTAGACTTAGACAAGTTCTCACTTGAATTTGTACCGTATGTACGGCTATACTGTCAAGTAGAAAAGAAAGATCGAAAGCTTTCCACAGAAAGGATTGAACAATCATATGCCACAAATGCGATATGCCATTCTTCAACTCGACCAGCAATTGGAATTCGTTGCGATGCCATCATCTTATTCGTACCAACTGACCGCCTTGAATCAAAGATTGCACAAAGAATTAGATAAACTGACCGCTGACGATGTCCCTAGGCTCCCTCGGGTGATTGCCGAATGCGACGATTTGGAGCTGATCGGTACGACGTATACGCTCATTCAAGGATTAGAGTATATGAATCGTTTGGAGAAATCTTTTGCCGGCATTCAGGAGAAATCCTATCCGCTTATCTCGCTGCTAACCGAAATCCGCGCGCTTCAAGCGCAGCTGGAGCAGTGGTACGAAGAGGAATTTGAAGGTTAATACCAAAAGGACCTGCACCCAACTCCCTATATCTTCATATGCTATAAGTACATGGCGAAGAAGGGGATGGGCATATGCCGCAATGGCTCTGTAATCAATTAATGCGGGCCTTCCAGAACAAAAACCGCAGACAAATCCGATTGCTGAATGACAGCTGGTACTTTTACCGCACCCGCCGCTCACAAGAGGAGTGGCCTGACACCCAAACGACGGACGGACCGGGCAAGCGTAAATTTTGATAAAAAAATATGTTGCATATTTGAAATGAGCCCACTATACTGTAAATAAAAGTAAACTCGTTGAGTGAAGCACACTCGATCCGGCAGAATGATCTGCGGTTCGGTGTGCTTTTTTGCTATCTAAAAATAAATAAAGGGAGTGTATGATCATGGTTTTACGCCGTAGAACAAAAAAAGTTCAAGGAGACAACGTTTACTTGCTGCAAGAGAGGAAGTCATCATATAACGTGCACAGAGGACCTACGTTCTCCACTCCGGATCTGTGGGAGTTACGAAAGCAAGTTATTCTTCAGGTTGCCAAGCGCAGCGATGGCATCATACATATCCGGGACATCGCAGCTGAATGCAATGTCAATATTCGCATCGCGTCCGAGTGGCTGAAGCGTCTGGCTCGAGAGGACATGCTTACTGCCGTAGCCGGTCAGCGAAATACTGCCGTTTACTCCGTAAAGGAGGTGGGGCCGCAGCGGTAATGAGCGTTTACTCCGGTTAGAGAGGATGATGTGAAGATTATTTTAGAGAATACATGACGAGAGGATGATGTGAAAAATAGAAAAAAGCAGCTGACAGCCGAAGGCTGACAACTGCTATCTACCTTATTGTTGGGGCTTTTTCATGGTTAAGCCGACACGGCCTTTTTTCTGATCCACGTTCAGTACCCACACTTGGACGATGTCCCCGACGGAAACCACATCCATCGGATGTTTTACGAAACCGTTCTTGAGCTGGGAGATGTGTACCAGCCCGTCGTTTTTAATGCCGATATCGACGAAAGCGCCGAAGTCGATAACGTTGCGCACCGTGCCGGTCAATTCCATGCCCGGCACAAGGTCCTCAAGCTGCAGCACGTCGGTGCGGAAGATCGGCGCGGGGACTTCGTCCCGCGGATCCCGCCCAGGCCGCTGCAGGCTGTCCAGGATGTCCCGCAGCGTCGGGACACCAACGCCCAGCTTCGGAGCCAGTTCCTCCGGCTCCAGCGTCTGCAGCAGCGCCAGAAGCTGCTGCGAGCCCAGCTGCGCCAATTCCAGGCGCAGCTCCTTGAACAGCCGATCCACGACGTCGTAAGACTCCGGATGGATCGGGGTGTTGTCCAGCGGGTTCCCGCCGCCGGGAATCCGCATGAACCCGACACACTGCTCGAAGGTTTTCGCGCCGAGGCGCGGAACCTTCGACAGCTCCTGTCGGGAGCTGAACTTGCCGTTCTCCTCGCGATACTTGACGATGTTTTTGGCCAGTGTCGCGTTCACGCCGGACACGTAGGAGAGCAGGGACGGGGACGCCGTGTTGAGGTCCACGCCGACATGGTTAACGGCCGATTCGACGACGGCCTTCAAGTTCTCGTCCAGACGTTTCTGCGAAACGTCATGCTGGTACTGCCCGACGCCGATTGCTTTCGGCTCGATTTTCACCAGCTCCGCGAGCGGGTCCTGCAGCCTCCGCGCGATCGAGATCGCGCTGCGCTCGGCGACGTCGAGGTCCGGAAACTCCGTCTGCGCCAGCTTCGACGCGGAATACACGCTCGCCCCCGCTTCGCTGACGATCAAGTACTTCAGCTTCTGCTCCTTGATCTCGCTAATCAGCTCCGCAACAAACTGCTCCGTTTCACGGGAAGCCGTTCCATTCCCAATGACGATCAGCTCGACGCCGTGCTTGCTGATCAATTGCTTGAACTTCGCCTTGGCTTCCGCCACCTTGTTATTCGGAGGTGTCGGGTACGTCACGGCGATTTCAAGCATTTTGCCGGTGTCGTCGATGACGGCCAGCTTGCAGCCTGTCCGGTATGCGGGATCGACACCCAGCACGACGTGCCCTTTGACGGGCGCTTGTAGCAGCAGATTGCGCAGATTTTCCGCGAAAATCTTAATCGCCTGCTCTTCGCCCATCTCCGTCATTTCTCCGCGCACTTCGCGCTCGATAGACGGTGCGATTAAACGCTTGTAGGCATCTTCTACAACCGCGCGAAGCACATCTTGTACAATCGATTGCCCCTTGATAATTTGTCTAGCTATATAATCATGAATTTTATCAACCGCGACAACTAAGCTAACCTTTAGAACTTCCTCACGCTCTCCGCGGTTAATAGCCAGAATACGATGCGGCGGCAGGCGCTTCACAGGCTCCTGATAAGCATAGTACATCTCATAGACGGACTCGGCCTTTGCATCTTTTGCCTCCGTATGCAATATCCCTTGATCCTGCGTGTGTCTGCGCACCCAAGCCCTAATTTTAGCGTCGTCCGCAATATTCTCCGCCAAAATGTCCATCGCGCCCTGAATGGCGTCTGCGGCGCTTGCAACCTGCTTGTCCGCGTTGATATAGCGCTCCGCTTCTTGCTCCAGCGAGCCCTGCCGCGGCTGCTTCCAGATCCATTCCGCAAGCGGCTCTAGGCCGCGCTCTTTGGCCACACTGGCTCTCGTCTTCCGCTTTTGACGGTAAGGTCTGTACAAATCTTCGATTTCCTGCAGCTTTGCAGCGCCTTCAATCGATTTGAGCAGCTCATCCGTCAGCTTCCCCTGCTCGTCGATCAAACGAACGACCTCCAGCTTGCGGTCTTCGAGGTTGCGTAAGTACTGCAGCCGCTCTTCGATATCCCGCAGCTGGTTTTCATCCAGCTCGCCCGTCATCTCTTTCCGGTAACGAGCGATGAAAGGAATCGTATTCCCTTCATCAAGCAGCCCCATCGTCGTTTTCACTTTGCCTGCGGGCAGCTGCAGCTCTGCGGAGATTTGCTTTAGGATTCGCTCCTGGATCTCGGCTTTCTTCTCTTCAGAGAGAACGATTTTTTCCTTTGGCTCTTCTTCGTATTTGTTTTTTGCTCCCTTGCTCCCTGCCTGCTCTTCCTCCGCTGCGCTTTTCACCCCGGCATTTGCAGAAAGCTCGCCAGCCGCATAGAACTGTTTGTTCATGATCATTTCCAATAAGGTCATTGTCATTCCTCACTTCTATGTATGTATGCAAACCAAAAAACGAGGGAAATAACTACCCTCGTCCGTTCCAGATCCTATTCAAAATTCTATCAGTCCCACGCTAATTTGCAAAGCGTCGTCAACCTTCCGCATCGTCTCTTCATCCAAATGCGTAATTTTGTCCGTTAACCGCTGCTTGTCGATCGTTCTGATTTGCTCAAGCAGAATAACCGAATCTCGATCGAAACCGTGCGTCTCCGCATCGATTTCCACATGCGTGGGAAGCTTCGCCTTCTGGATCTGAGCTGTAATCGCTGCAACAATCACGGTTGGGCTAAAGCGGTTGCCGATATCATTTTGGATCACTAGAACAGGACGAACCCCTCCCTGCTCCGATCCTACTACCGGCGAAAGATCTGCGAAAAATACATCGCCACGTTTTACAATCACTGCCTACACCCCGCTTACTAAGCGATCAAGCGTTCCATCGGCTTCTTCCTCCGCTTGAAAAGCTTCAGATGCCATGCTGAGATTAATTTTCGCCATCTCCATATACCCACGCTGCATGGATTCGCGTAGACTGCGCTTTTTGCGTTCAATTAAATACAGCTTCATTGCCTGGCGAATAAATTCGCTGCGATTGGAGTTCTCCTTCTCGACAATACCGTCCACTTCTTGCAACAGATTGTCAGGCAAGCTAATCATGATCCTTTTCGTATTATGCGCATTGCTCACACTTTAGCACCCCCAGAAACGATACAAAGACAATATTACCAGTATGTCATCTTGAAAACCAAATTATACAATAGATATATGCAAACAGTATATCAAATATGTTACATCATTGGATATAAGATTCTACACACTACGTATTCGATAGCCTACTCCAAATTCCTCTACAGGAAGGATACTTTTTATATGGTAAATTCATGAAGGGCAGATTTGACGCTAGTCTAGTAGCGATGACGCATCAGCGGATTAATGGCATCCACACGTTCGCTGCCGCGCACATACACGCGTGCTACCCGATGCGAGATCATACAGATCACTTCATAATTAACCGTGCCAAGCTGGTGTGCAATATCTTCCGCCGTAATCCGCTCTCCATTTTGTTCCCCAATCAGTACAACCTCATCCAGCGACTGGACATCCGTGACACCGGACACATTAATCATGCATTGGTCCATACAGATTCGACCGACGACCGGCACTCTTTTGCCCCGGACCAGCACCTCCGCTTTGCCCGAAAGAATCCGCGAATACCCGTCCGCATACCCAATCGGCAGCGTTCCGATCTGCTCTTCGCCCTTCGTATGGTAAATCGTTCCATAGCTGACCCCGGAATCCTTCGGTAGCGTTTTGAGATGGACGATTCCTGTTTTGAGACTGAGCACGGGCTTGAGCTCGATTTTCGTTTGATCAACATCCTCAGAAGGATACAGCCCATACATCGAAATGCCCAACCGCACCATCGAATATGTTAATCCTGGCAAATCAATAGCAGCTGCACTATTGCCTGCATGTATATATGGAAATGCAACACCTTTATCCGTAAAATAGCTCACAATGCGCTCAAAACGGCGGTACTGCTCCAGCGTGTAGCTTTTATCCACTTCATCCGCGTTCGCATAATGCGTGAACAAACCCTCAACTTCCACATTCGGCAGCGTTAACGCTTGCTCGATAAAAGGAATGGCATCCGCTTCCGTATGCAAACCGAGACGCCCCATACCGGTATCCAGCTTGATGTGGATTTTCAGCTTCTTCTTATGCTGCTGCGCTTGCAGCTCCTGGAGGACATCATGGCTGTAGACTGCTATCGTCACATCCAGCTCACGAGCTCGCTCTACCCCTTCCGGCGGCGTATAGCCGAGTACCAGAATAGGTGCTGTAATGCCTGCATTTCTAAGCTCCAACGCTTCATCAAAAAACGCCACACCCAAGTAATCCACACCTGCGGCTAGAGCCTCTTTGGATACTTCAACAGCCCCGTGTCCGTACGCATCCGCTTTAACGACTGCCATCTGCTTCATTCCTGCCGGCAGTATCTTCTGAAAACCTTCAATGTTGCTTCGCAGAGCATCTAACGAAATTTCAACCCACGTGGGACGATAAAAAGCATCCACCATCGTTCACCTCTTTTTCCAAATGCAAAGGACAAGGGAAGGCCCGCTCTATGCGAGCAGCAGGACTCCCCCTCCAATAATTCGAACCCGTTCGGACCGATAAACCTATGTTAAACCGAGTCACGAAACACTGTCAACACTCCATTGGGCTCAAATGAGGCAAAATCGCGTCATATCCAAACTACGAGCTTGATGAGCATGTTTGTTCGTATTGCAACCATCGATTGGGTTTTGGCTGGAAGCTACTCCCCCCATACATTTGCCGCTTTTTTTAAAATTCTTCACAGCACAATGATTCACCTCATCCTGCCCCACCTTTTACCACATTAATTTTCTCTGAAAATGGCCTAATGCGCTGCAAAAAAGGACCTGCTCCTAAAAGCAGATCCCCTTATTCCTTATTTATTTACCGGACTGACCTTCCGTCGCCATTGCCACTTTAATCATTTCATTCGTCGGCAAATCGCCAGTGGACAATCTGAACTCCACTCCGTCATTCGTCCAAGTGAGCGTCTTCTTATCCTCGCCGGTCAGCACGCCGATCGTAAATCCGAGATCCACAATGTTCCCCGGCTGCAAGGAAACCGACTTCGCCTGAGGTCTCACTTCAACGAGGCTGAAGTTGTACTTCCCTTTATATCTTAAAAGGACGGCAGCGTCTTCACCCAGCTTCATATCCGTTATGTCCTGTTTCACGACATCTTTAGGCAGATAGTTCGGCTCAATGATACCGATATTTTGCGGTTTGCTGGCCGCGGCATCCGGCTTTGTAGCATCCGTTTTCGTACCCGTGGAAGTCGCAGCTTTCTGTCCATCCTGCACTTTGGTTTGATCGGATTGACCGCCTGTGGCTGTCAAGTTTTTGTCCGTTACCCCGACTGATGACGGGTGATTGGCATCCGCTGCCTTAACATCCGACATTGTCGGCAAGGTTTGCATGTTCCAGCTCGTCATGTTGCGCTCCATTTGGAAGAAATCCTTATCAAACTTCGCATCGAACTCGAATTTCGTAAAATTCACCTGCACCATCACATTTTGGTTCGCATCGGACACTTGAACCTGCGCGGGTGCCAGCGTCTTTTTATTCAGCCAAATTTTCTGGCGGGACAGCTGCTCATTCTGATAATTCGCCGCTACATCGAACACATACATATCGTTATCCGTTGTAAACTGGCGATCCTTATCGGCGATAATACTTTTCGCCAAAGATTGGAACAAGTATACCTGTCCTTGATTTTCCGGCCAATCGCTTTGGAAACGAAAGCTTTTCTTCAGGTGCGGCGTTAGCACGAACACACCCTCTTCATTACGCAGTACAATCTGCGTAACATCCTTTGACGCGTTTGTCAGCGAAATTCGGTAGAAATGATCAGGCGAGAACGCCACCTCCACTTGATACTCTTGCGGCTGTGATCCCGTGTGCAAAATCATGCTGCCTGAAGCCTGATAGCTATTCGCTTTGCTGATCACATGATCCAAATCCTTTACGATAGATCCTGCATCTTTCTTGCCCATCCCGCATCCAGCGAGAACCAATGCTAAGCACATCACCACTGCTACCACCCATGTGACCCGGCGCATTCGATCATCCCCTCACTCATGATTAACATCAACATAGTACATGCATATGAGGGGACTTGGCCGATTATGCAGCCAAGCTGCCAGCTTGGACGTTTTTAGGCAAAAAAAATAAGACTAGCCCAGATTCCGTCTAATCTTACTCGTTTATTTGACTAATTTGAGTGTTTGAATGCTTGCCGCGTGTTCCATCATTGTTACAGCAATGCCTGCTAGTTGCTCACCTTGCTGAATTTGGACTTGCTTTACCTCTTGCAGAGTGTCTTCTACTTTTGACATGCGATTCTCTAGATTCCCCATTCGTCTATCCAGACTGTCAACTCTGTCTTTTATAGCTTTAACATCTGCGCCTATTTCATTTATTCTGCCAAGCATGGCAATTAGAAACTCACGATCCGACATTTCGGACATCCATTTTCCTCCAAATCCTATGTTTTTTCCTTTCATTATAACCTAGATTGTAGGCAAAAAGAATCCCTCAAAAAAAAGAAACAGATTAATTAATCCATTCCTTTCATAAAACAAAAAGACTGCCTAAGGCTCTACGCCCAAGCAATCTTTCATTATTTTCACCACATATATACGATACCGGTAATAACACCTGCCCAAATCAGGGAACCGAACACCACACCAATAATCAAACCTTTGCCGATCGACAAGCGTTCATCTTGGTAAGCGTCATCATGATCAATCATACGAAAACCTCCCCGCACTACTTCAGTATATGCATAGTATGGGGAAGATGTTGACGAATCATGCGTTAAAGATGGAAAAAATTATTTAATAGGCATTTTTATTTATAAAACCGTTAATAATCGTTCGCCAGATGATTTTAATATCGAATAGAAAAGTCCAATTCTCAATGTAAAAAATATCGTGCTCGATACGTTCCTCAATTGAAGTATCCCCTCGTAAACCGTTGCTCTGCGCCCAACCCGTAATGCCAGGCCGAATATGATGCTTCACCATATACTTGGGAACTTCTTCTTTGAATTGTTCCACGAAAAAAGGTCGCTCCGGCCTTGGACCAACTACGCTCATATGCCCGAAAAGCACATTGAAAAACTGCGGCAGCTCATCCAGACTCGTTTTACGCAGGAAAGTACCGACCTTCGTGCGCCGCGGGTCATTTTCAACCGTCCACTCTGTATTCGAAGCATTTTCCGGCAGCACCTTCATACTCCGAAACTTATACATCATAAAACGCCTGCGGTTCAGACCAACACGCTCTTGCTTGAAAATGATCGGCCCTGGCGAAGTTAGCTTAATCGCAATGACAGAAGCAAGCATGACAGGAAGCGTAATTATTATCGCTACACTGGCGAAAACAATATCGAAAGCCCGCTTAAAAAGCCGGTTGCGGAACTCATCCAATGGAATATCACGCACATTAATCAGCGGCATCTCCGCAAAATTATCAAAATACGGACGCGATGGCAAGAAGTCATAGAAATCAGGAATAATCAAAGTTTTAACGCCGATTTTCTCACAAACATTAATAATACTTCCGAACTTGCGATGGGCATCCAGCGGGAGTGCGATAATGACCTCATCCACGATAAGCTCATTCAAAATGGACTCCAAGTCGTCTATCTTCCCTATAATCGGCTTATAGCTCTGATAAGCAACTTCATGTTTTTCCTGAAAATCATCAAGAAATCCAACAACCTCATAACCTAACTCCGGATGTTGTCTAAGCTTCGTATAGAACTGCCGTCCAAGCGATCCAGCTCCTAGAATAAGAACGAACTGCTTGTTGTAACCTTTTTGGCGGATACGTTTCAGCGAAATTTTGATCATATATCGGTAGAAGCTAATGACAAGGATATTATTGACTAGGAAAAGTAAAAGATAAGAACGTGAAATGTCGACTTCTTTCAAAATAAACAAAAGGCTTAAGAGCAGCAGCAAACTGAGAATATGGACTTGAATAATTTTAAATACTTCAAAAGAGAACTGCTTCTTTCTCTTCGGCGTATAAAAATTGGTCATATAACTGATGAAAATCGCAATTAAGGCGTAACTGACGCTCCACATCACATAATGTTTAAAAGGTAACGGAGAATCAAAATGAATCCAGCCACTCCTGAATTTCAGCCACCATGACAGTAAAAACACGAGCTGAATACACAGGAAATCGGCCAGCGCGTATAGTTGGGTCAAAAACCCTTGACTCTGTCGAATCAATGTAACTCACCTCGTTGGACGTAATTTATTTCTAGCTAGTGAAAGTAAAAACTTCAAACCCACACCTATGTATACCGCGGCATTCGTGAACCAAGAATATTTCTTCCGATAATGCTTTTTATGGAACAAAATCATCGCCCGATGGAACTCATATATGATTTTAAAAGGCTTTCTTCGACTGCTCGCGCCTTTGTAATGAATAATTTGCGTACGCGGGTAATAATAATTCACCCAGCCTGCTTCCTTAATCCTATAACACCAATCTATATCTTCGCCATACATAAAAAATTCCTCGTCCAGCACCCCCACTTGCTCAATAGCCTCGCGGCGAATTAACATGAAGGCACCTACTAGGCAATCGATACCGTATTCCTCGTCTGGATTCAAGTAGCCTAGCTGATATTGATTGAAGCGTGGAATTTTCGGGAATAGCTTTGAAAAGCCAAAGGCATAGTAAAAGGAAGCTGACGGCGTCGGGAAGCCCCGTTTACAAGCTTTATCGAGCGAACCGTCTGGCAGTACGATTTTGCAGCCGCTGGCTCCTACGATTGGATTCTTGTCCATGAAACGCAGCATCACATCAAAAGTATCGGGTTGGACGATAGTGTCCGAATTCAGGAGCAGAACATAACGTCCTTGAGCGATGCGTATGCCTTGATTGTTGGCTCTTGAAAATCCGACATTCTCGGTGTTGGCAATGCAAACAACCTGCGGGTATTGTTCGTTGACGGATTGGATCGTGCCGTCGTTTGAGCCGTTGTCTACCAAGATGATTTCGTATTTGTACGCTGTAGCTGACGAGAATACTGACTGTATACAGGCTAGAGTTAAATCTCGTGTTTTGTAGTTAACGATGATAATTGATAAATCCAAGGGATGACCTCATTTGTCAAGGATAATAAGTACATTATAACATGAGAGAATAAGGAGGTGAAAACTTTAACTAACTAAAAACTAGAAGTATAATGTATTATGCAATCTATTAACGTTATATAGTGGAGGATCAAAACCTTTATGATCGTTTCTTCGGAATTATGTTATATATGTGGAAAAATTTCGGACTTTGTTATTGATGACAATGCAAGCTTGCTTAGAGAAGCTAAATGCAACAACTGCAGTGCCAGTATTCGAAATTCTGATATGGCAAGAATGATTACAAAAGCTTCTATTGGGCAGGACTTACCGCTTTCTCAGAGTATTGATTTGCTAGAGAAATCAAATGTTTCTATTTTAGAATCTCAAGCTAGTGGTCCAATTCATTCGATCTTAAAACAATTACCAAATTACATAAGCTTTGAATATTTTGATGGAATCGATTCCGGTGAAGTTTATAACGGTATTTTATGTAATAATTTTGAACAACTATCTTTTGAGGATAATTCTTTTGATATTATCATTAGCCAAGATGTCCTAGAGCATATTGAATATCCAGAAAGAGCACTTTCTGAAATAAATCGCGTTTTGAAATTAAACGGGCACCATGTATTTACGATTCCTCTTCATGAAGCTGATAAAACAAAATCGAGAAAAAATCTAAGACCAGTATACCATGGTGATCCGATCAGAATGACAGGTGCATTAGTTTACACAGATTGGGGAAATGATATTACAGAAATTATAGATAAATATGGCATGCAAACTCAACAATATAATCTACATAAATTTTATGAATCAGATAAGATAACAGATGTAGATCAGAATTATTCAGAATATTTAAATTTATATCCCTTAAACTATTATCGTTATAATTCCGTTGTTTTTTCTTCACAGAAAAAAAATAATATTCAGCATTCTACAAAGCTTATAAATGAACTTCGGTTACTTGAGTTCGGACCCGACAATATCGTTGAGGGAACCGTCTTTAATGAACAACCGTCAGGAGAAAGTGCTGTTTGGGCAAGGACAGAAAATGCTAAAAAGTCATCAACAATTCTAAAAATAGACGATGTGGCTTTAGTAAGCAATTGCAACGATGAAGGAAATCTAGTTACAGCTATTGTCCCTGTTTGGTTATATAAATTCCACGGGGAGTACAAAATCTACCTTTACGATAAGGTATCCAAAAAGAAATCAAACGCCTTGCCTTTCATTGTCAAGAAATCCTCTTCCAATGAGAGCATCAATCATTTGCAACAAGAGTATTTAAAGCTCGCCAAAGAATTACATGAGTTGAAAATTAGTAATAAAAATCCGGGATTTATTGGTTGGGGAATGACTTCTGAACATCAAGTTCCATGGATCGATAACATAAACTGGGCAACGTTCCGAAAAACAAGCGACGAAATCAAAAGGTGTTTCAATTTTGGCTTGAAAGAAGACATTGGTATACACGCAGGGAATATTGATACATTACTCTGGCGTCATTGGGTGGTGGCATTTTCGTTACAATATGCCATTACGTTTAAAGGTGCCTCTCAAGAGAACATGAATTTGATTGAGTGTGGTGTTGGAGATGGAATGTCCGCGTTTTTCGCACTTAAAGAAATGCAGCAGTATATAACTAACAGTCCGAATATTCAATATAAGATGCACCTGTATGATTCATGGGATTCACTACGAAATGAAAGCTTAACAGAGAAAGAGATCTTCATAGAAGGAAGATATGAGAATAATTCGTTGGAGAGGGTAAAAGAAAATCTTCGCGATTTTGAAGCATCATTAATCTACCATGTCGGGTACATTCCCTTTACGCTTACTGAGACAATATCGAATATTTCTTACTTGCATATAGATCTGAATTCAGCTAATTCAACATTAGCTGCACTAGAGCATTTCTATCCTTATCTTTCCGAGGGCAGTGTTATACTTTTCGATGATTACGGATGGTCAGGATTCTCTGAAACCAAAGAAATCGTCGATCAGTTCTTTTCAAACAAACCTGGCATATTACTTAAACTTCCAACAGGACAGGCTGTCTACTTTTATAAATAAGCGTTGAATATATTTTGACATAACAAAAGTCCCTACTTCTCAAGGGACTTTTGTTTATTTTTTAATCCATCCGCAAGCAATCAAGTAAGATTCATCTTTACTCATGTTGGTCTCAATAAATTTGTTTTTCAAAATGTTTAACAGCATTGTTAGATCCCACTATTTAATTTTAGCTCATATAAAAAAGCTTTAAGTCCCTCGCGCCAATGACGCATTTCCATAAATCCATTAACCCGTATAGATTCGTGGGATAAAGCTGAATTTTTTGGCCGCGGTGCCGGTCTCGGAAACTCATCTGTCGTGCAAGGACTCACTTGTATTTTTACTCCGCTCTCCTCGAAAATCGCACATGCAAATTCATACCATGAACAAACACCTGAATTAGATGCATGGTAAATACCATATTTCTCTGTTTGGATAAGCTGCTGCAAAAATAAAGATAAATCTACTGTATACGTTGGAGAGCCCAGTTGATCATTGACAACCATTAAGGAATCTCGTGTCTTTGCCAAATTTAACATCGTTTTCACAAAATTATTTCCATTTAAACCATAAACCCAAGAAGTTCTCACAATAAAATGCTTAGACGACAACAACTGCACATGTTGTTCACCGGCTCTTTTTGATTTCCCATAAACACTTTGAGGATTAGTTTGATCATTTTCTCGATAAGCGTTCGTTGACGTTCCATCAAAAACGTAATCTGTACTTATGTAGCAAAATTTTGCCCCGATGCTTTCTGCCGCGATAACAAGATTCTTTGTTCCTTGCGAATTAACAAGAAATGCTTGTTCAATTTCTGTCTCTGCAAGGTCAACCGCGGTATAAGCTGCACTATGAATGACAACATCAGGCTTAAATGCACCCAATACTTCTACACACTGTCGCTCATTTGTTATATCCAACTGTTCTCTGCCAAGGCCATGAACTTCATGATTTATGCCTAAAGTCTTCACCAAATCATGCCCTAATTGACCATTAGCACCTGTCACTAAAATCTTCATCATTAAACCTCTAGGCGCTCGACATATTGTTTGGAATAATACGTTAGATATTCACCATTTTGAATTCTTTTCCACCAGTCCTGGTAATCAAGATACCATCGAATTGTCTCATGAATGCCTGTTTCAAAATTATGCTTAGGCTTCCATCCAAGCTCATTTGTTATTTTAGTCGCATCAATACCATAACGTCGGTCATGTCCGGGGCGATCTTTAACGTATTGAATCAACGATTCAGGTTTACCTAACTCGCGAAGGATGGTCTGTACGATCTGAATATTTGTTCTCTCATTGTTACCACCGATATTATATACCTCACCATTAATCCCTTTATGTAAAACTAAATCAATAGCGCTGCAGTGGTCCTCTACATATAGCCAATCACGGATATTAAGACCATCTCCATAAACAGGAAGAGACTTATCGTTTAAAGCATTTGCAATCATTAATGGGATTAACTTTTCTGGGAATTGATAAGGTCCATAGTTATTAGAACAGCGGGTGATGTTGATTGGAAGCCCAAACGTTTCATGATAAGACCTTACTAGTAGATCAGAACCTGCTTTGCTTGCAGAATAAGGGCTATTCGGTGATAATGGCGTTTCTTCGGTGAATAGACCTGTTTCTCCCAGAGATCCATAAACCTCATCCGTAGATACATGGACAAATTTCTTAACAGCGAACTTTTTAGCAGCTTCAAGTAACACCTGTGTTCCAAGAACATTTGTCTTAACGAAAACTTCCGATTCCAAGATACTACGATCCACATGCGATTCCGCGGCGAAATGGACAACAGTATCTACACCCTGCTCAAACAGGCTACTGACTAGCTCCGAATTTGTGATGTCGCCTTTTACGAACGTATAATTGCTATTTTCTTGGATTGATCTAAGGTTCTCGAGATTCCCTGCGTAGGTTAACGAATCCAGGTTAATAATTTGATAGCTAGGATAACGACCTAGCATATAATGAACGAAATTGCTGCCGATGAACCCGGCTCCGCCGGTTACGAGTATTTTCATGTGCGTGGAGGACTCCCGTCTTAAAAGTTTATTTCCGCATCTTTAAGCAGTGGATGCTTTTGATCTTTATCAGAAAGGACTGGTTTGGAGGTTGGCCAATCAATACCTATAGCCGGGTCGCTCCAAAGTATACCCCTATCATGTTCAGGCGAATAGTACTCGTCAACTTTGTAAAGCACTTGTGTATTGGGAACTATCGTACAAAAACCGTGCGCAAAGCCTTGTGGAACAAGCAGTTGACGCTTGTTTGATTCACTAAGAATAACTCCAACCCACTGTCCAAAAGTAGGTGAGTTTTTGCGAATGTCTACCGCTACATCATAAATGGCTCCCGCAGTTACTCTGACAAGCTTTGTCTGTGCTTTGGGATTCAACTGGTAATGGAGACCCCGTAAAACACCTGTTTCAACGGATAAAGAGTGGTTATCCTGAATATAAGGAAAATCAATTCCATGCTCAGCAAATTTCCGGCTGCTGTAGCTTTCCATAAAAAATCCCCGATTATCACCATGGACAACGGGCTCAATTATATATAATCCTTCTAATTTCGTTGAAATAATATTCATAATGCATAACACCTCTTACAGTTTAAGTTTCCCAAACTCATCACTAAACAGCAAATCTTTCGCCAATTCATTCGCTTTAGCTAAAGAGGCATGAGTACCTGCATCTGTCCACCAGCCTTGAAGTATATCATACGTTAATTGGTTTCTCTCAATATACGCGTTATTGACATCCGTAATCTCAAGCTCCCCGCGTCCTGATGGTTTGAGCGTCTTTACAATATCAAATACAGAGTTATCATACATATAAATGCCTGTAACTGCATAGCTGCTTTTCGGTTGTTTAGGCTTTTCCTCAATTGAAATGATTTTTTCCCCTGACAATTCTGGAACACCATATCTCTGAGGATCTTGGACCTCTTGAATGAGAATTTTTGCTCCAGTTTGTTGTTTCCTGAAGTTATTCACAAATGGGACAATACTCTCTTCAAATACATTATCTCCTAATATTACGACAATTTGATCGTTGCCAACAAAGTTCTCAGCTAAGTCTAATGCTTGTGCAATTCCCCCAGCCTCGTCTTGAACTTTGTAAGTAAAAGTTACATCCATTTCCCGACCACTGCCTAGCAGATTCACCACATCACCCATATGCTCCTTACCCGTTACGATAAGAATGTCGTTAATATCTGCTTCTTTAAGTTTTGCAATAGAATGAAAGATCATTGGATATTTGCCAACTGGAAGCAAATGCTTATTGGTTACTTTTGTTAAAGGATACAATCTTGATCCCGTTCCACCCGCAAGAATAATGCCTTTCATTAAGGACCTCCTAAATGACAGAAAGTTATTTTTTCCATTTATCAATATTATAGCTCTTGGTACATATTGCATCAAAAACTATGCTTTGCTCACTTAGATACTTCTTATATGCATCTATATCTTCTTGTCTACCCTGAAGTTCAGGGGAAACCAAACATAATTTATATCCCCAACTTTTTAATTTTTGAAAACTTTCTTGATCAATTGGAAGCTTTGTAAAGCAATCTACCCATACCCAGTCCACTTTGCCTTGCATGTTCTCAATAGTATCCAAACCTTCAAACTCGGAATAACGCAAAGCTACCTTTTTCTCTCCCTGAGAGGATAGGAGATGAATCATAGGAAAAGAAGAGTCTAGAAAGAAGTAATTTTCAATATTATATTTTCTAACTAGCTCTAGAACACGATGCTCTATTCTTTCACTTTTAACATTAAGGATAATAGTCCCGTGATGGTAATGCTTTAGATATTCCTCGAAACTTTCTCCACCTTTAAATGGGTCATGAACAACGACAATATTATCTTCGTAGTCTCTTAGATCAAGTTCCACTCCTAACTCCGGGGGAAGTTGCTCTAACTCTTCAATGGTATTTACCCTATGAGCTATGAAATTCATTCTTCATTTCTCCCTTTAAATTCTTACTAAAATCGAGAGTTCTTTTTATAAATTTCCATTTGGAAGCTAGTCCAGTGTTCCAACTGGATTCCCCGTGCAACCTTTTAGGAAACACCACCTCAAAACGTACAAGGTCTAGTTTGTTCTTACGGGCCAAATAAAGTGCATATAAATCCAGTGAAAAATCATGTGGAGGCTGTGTCCAGCTCTCAAAAAAACTTCTATGAAAGATATTAGGCTGAGCATTAATGTCCGTTAGTTTGACACCCAAATACATTGATTCATAAATACTCATTCCCGATGTAAAGAATTGATCAAATAGTGGGCGATTCTTTCTGTTTCCTTTAACAAATACATTTTGAGGGTAACTTTTTTGTTCTATTATTTTCAAAGCCTTTAAAACGTCTGCAGGATCTGTTTGAAGATCTGCATGAGTCCAACCAACGTATTCTCCTACCGCGTGTTTTAGTCCGTACAAAATCCCATAACCGTATCCCTGATTTACTTCTACCGTTACAGTTTGCGCAAATGAATATTTAGGAACTAGCTCGTCCAGCACTTTCTGGGTATTATCCTTAGAACCATTATTAACTAGGATAACTTTAATATCAGCCGTATTTATAACCTCATTAAATTTTGCAAGTATTAAAGGTATATTCTTTTCTTCATTGTAACAAGGTATGACGATCGACAATCTTTCTTTCATTATTGAACACCCACCATTTTTGTCCTATAAAATTTAATACAGTACTTGTTCCCGTTGCACAAAGAAATGAAAGTAAGCTATTCCACCCTAGCCATTCCAAACTAACGTAATTAACTGCAACATTAGATGCTAAAGTGGATAAATACAAGATTACAAATTTCAAAATCCCAACCCATGAGTGATTTTTTTGTTCAAAAGTCCAGAACCTATTCACTAGATAAGCAACGACCGAACCACACAAAAATGAAACAGCTTTTGCAGTCGAATGGTTAAGTAGTTCAATTGATATGAAATAGACAAGAGAATCTACTCCTACTGCAGAAAACCCTGCCACTATAAAACGAGAAAGTTGTTTAATAATGGGTTTCATTGGTACTCTTGTTGAAAATCCGTGTATTTCTTTTCTAACTCTTCTACAGCTGATTTTGTCATAGTTCTATCTTTTTCCAAACGGTAAGGATGAAAAGCCCACTTATGAAAGAAACTTTGCCAATATTCATAAGTTTTTAAGTCATTTGGAGTTCCCCAGCAAATATAATCATCGAGTTCAAATACCTTAACGGTTAACCCATTATTTATTAATTCATTGACACAACTATCTACATAAAACTCATTATTAATGCGAGTATTATTTTTATACAAGTTATTAAGTGCGTCTAAGAAATATTTTGCTTTCTTAAAATAAAATGTTCCTACTATAGCGTGGTCATTAAACGGATCGTCACTAATTGCCTTTTTAACTGAAACCGATTTGATAGTATCCTTATCATCAACTTCAATCCAGCCATACATTTGAGGATTTCTCAAACTAGAAACATGATGTCTAAAGCTAAATGCAACTGCGTCCACGTTCTCATCTTGTAATAACTCTAGGTACTTTTCTTGATCCCAAACCATGCCATTGTCACAAGCACCAATTAAAAGTGGAGACTCCATATCAACATGCTTGAGACCAAGTTCACAAGTAGACGCTTGTCCTTCCGTCAGTTGAGCTACTTCCACTACATGTCCCTGAGGGTAGGCTTTTCGAATCTCTTCCATTAATGGATAACGATCTAGATGATCTTTTAAACAAAGATAAACATAATTTTCTGCTCCAGGAAGACTTTCAGCTGCTTGAACAACCATTGGTTTACCCGATACAGGAATTAATGGCTTTGGATCTTTGTAGTTTTCTTTAACAAATCTACTTCCTGCACCTGCTAAAGGAATCAGATTCGTACTTCCCCGTTCTACAGTGAATGCCTTCTTTTCTTCAATTATTCCCGCGAAATACCTAGACCATGACTCATACTCCAACAAATCTAGAGGAGTCCCCCATTGAAGCATGTGTTGAATCTCATATATAGAAACAGATAAATTATCTCTGCGAAGTAAGTTATAAATCAAACTCACATAAAATTCGCCATTCAAATTATGATCTTCTTCCATCAATTGACTAAAATATTTTTTTACGTAACTACCCTTTTTAAAATAGTAGGTTCCACTCGAGGCATACTCTTCTAATCTATTATCAGTAAAAGGTGCCTTTTCTTTTATTTCTTGCATCCACTGATTTTCAAATCTCATAAACGCATAATTTGTAGTACCTAACATATGTGGATGAAAACCCTTATATGCAGGAACTGCACCATCTGCGTTTCTATTTCTTGTATGTTTCAAGAAATCTTCGTAATCCCAGTAACATGAAAAATCACAGTAGTTCACAATAACTTCTTCTTCATCTTTTATCAATTCTGAAATATATGATACCGCATAAACCGGTCCCTTTTTATGAGGAGGTATTTCAACAATAGTTCCTTTTGGAGCTATACGTTCTAGTATAGAACGCATTTCCGTAGTCTTGAGATGGTCACTATTACAGATGAATGTAAAGTTATCTTCGCCAGGAAACATATTAACAACGTGCTCAATAATAGGCTTTCCGTTGACTTTAATCAATGGTTTAGGATCTTCATAACCCGCTTCTATGAATCTTTTACCTATACCGGACATTGGAATTATTATTTGCAAACTGATGCACCATCCTTATAATTTCTGTCTATATTTTTCTGAATCCCAATTTCCCAAGTAGTTCATTTCCTCTATCGAGAGGTAGTTTATATCTTTTTTAGCTAAACTCAGAGAAAGCAAGTGAAATTTAAACACATCTTCCATTTCTTTGGCCTTTTTTAAATTGTTGGCGATAAAATATAAATGTGCTTCATAATAAATTACCTTTGGTAGTTCGTGATGCTGCTCTAAATGAGTTCTTATTGCCTGTTGATCTTCCAAATTGGTAAGAATTAAAGTTGAAGCCCCACAGAAAACATAAGTATCCGGGCAAAAAGGCGTCGCTTTAAGCAAATCCTGACGTTCCGCTAAAGTTAGTAAATCAACATCATTTGTCATATAAGCAATATAAGATTCATCCCTTATTGAATTAATTAGGGATGAGATTTTATTCGAGTTCCTATAGCGTGAATAATCTACATCCAAATATCTCTCAATCTTTAGTAATACACTCTCATTTAGTGCAATGACCTCATCTAGTGTAGATGCACTTGAGATAAGCCCATGATTTTGTAAAAAGACTACTTGAGGTTGTTCTCCATATTCACGTACATATTCATCAAATTGTTTCTTTAATTCTAATGCTAAATCAATGCCCGGAGTTTGATAATCAACTACGACACACCTAGGAAATAAAGAATTAAGTACTTCTACCCAGTTTTTACGGCAAGTAATCGCATTAACTACCACTGGATGGGTATGTAATGTAAAGCGTCCAAGCATTGAATGTAAAAAAGTTTCTATAGAAGGTCTGAAAGCAGATTCTTCAATAATCGCCGTTTTTAATAAGTCCGCCGCTGCTCTTTCTCTTTGCTTTTTATCCTCAATTTCTGTAACCCTAGAGTTATCCATAATATCGTTTACTTCTTTAGTTCTAACTTTTACGTAGCCTTTATCCATCTCCACATCAGAAAGTAAGAAACCTGAAGATTTAATGAGCATTGTTCCATCATCCAACTTAACAGAAGTATTCCCGCCTCCAGCTTGAACTAGATCAATTCGCTCACCTGCGTACTTAGACATTCTAACAAAATCTTTAATTAAGTTCATTAAATATACCTCAACAATTCTTTATAGTTTGAAAACGAAGTAACAGAATCGGGCACTTTGAAATCATCATTCTTTTGATTCATCCAGTAAGAACGAATACCCATATTTGTAGCCCCAATAATGTCTTTTGAATAACTATCCCCCACCATACATACATCTTGAGGTTGAAGTTGTAGTTTACTTAATGCCAACATAAACATATAGGGATGAGGCTTTTCCTTACCCGCTTCTTCACTTGTAACGATGAATTTACAATATTCCTGTAAGCCTAGCTTTTCCACCTTGCGAAACTGGACATCCGCTGTGAGATCCGTTACCAAACAATTATTTAAATGTTTAATCTCATTTAAAAAGTCATATACATTATCAAATAATTGCATGTTATTAATAAAAGTTGTCCAGTACATTTCGTAATATGTGTAGGCATCGGTCATACTATTAATTTTCAAAGCTTCAAACATTCTTTGAAAATATAATAGTCGATTATGGGAGGATGCTGTTTCCATTAGTTCAGAATGGATTCTCTTACGAGAAATATTATAATAATCAGTTAGCTCATCGAAGTTTATGGAATGTTTAATTTTGATAGCTGAAAGTGTTTCATCCAGTGCTATTTTATGTGTTTTTTCATAGTCATAGAGAGTGTTATCTATATCCAGTAAATACCCTTTATACATCATTTTCAGTTATCTCCTTCATCTTGTTACTAATCATGAGCAATATAACCAATTGGATTAACCCATTGTAGTTTAGTAACCACTCTGACTGTCCTAACAATATTTCTTCTTTGTTAGGAATTATGTTATTTGAGATTTCTTCATAATTTATATCATTTAACAAATCTTTATCTAGAATAATATATTGAGATTTTAAATCCTCAGAATAATTATGTGCTACATCTATTCCATACTCCTCTAATTGACAAAGCATTATTTCTAAATCTATGTTTGAATCCATTGTTAATTTTAATTTAATGTATGGAATGCATTCTTCGTTTCCAACATCTACGCTATCCTCAGTAAAGTACGTGATCACAAGATCAGCGAATTGTTTTTGAGGTATTATATACTTTTGACCATCAGATACACGAGACTCGATTTGTTCGAGAACTCGCTCTGTCGAATACCCACGTTTTTTAGTATCCCTTAGTACCTTCCAGTGCCTTCTAAGTACTTCATCAGTCTCAAGATAAATTTTAAGATCTATAGCCTTCCGCATTTTTGGCAAGTAAAAGGGATGCAGGCCGCACAAGATGATATAATCTTTAGCTCTTACCTTTTGAGGGTCTGTGAATTTCCCCGTATCATGATCGTATTCTACTCTCTCGATGTACTCTCCCCTTTTTAGCGCAAGCAAGTCTTCCGATTGCCTATGTAAGTAATTAGCTTTTGGATTTAAGTGAGTATATTCAGACCATTTTGTATCCCCACGTTCCCATTTATGATCCCCATCTCCTTCAATATGTAGAACCGAATTTCTGTTTAGTAACTTGTTTAGATCAGATAACAATGTACTTTTTCCTGAACCACTATCTCCACCAATACCGACGATAAAAGCAGAACCCTTCTTTTTATATACTGAGTTGCTCTTGAGACCATATTTGTATAAGAGATAAATAACAGTGAACAGGCTTACTTCTAATAAAGTAAAGGCTAAATTGATATAATGGTCCACCGATATTCTAAATTCAATCGGAGAAGATAAAAATTTTAATTTAGGAATTTGAGTTGTATGAAAGAAGTTAAAATAAATTAAATAGGTAATAGTTAATATACCATAGGTAATTATTGTGTTAATTTCATGCTTCCTATAGTAATTAATAAAATAAATAGAGATGAAAGGTATAACCCATACATACCATGCCGGCATTGGAGGGACTAAAAGTACAAAAACAGAAAATAGCAATCCCAATGTGCTATACAATAAGTCATTATTTACTTTAGGATAAGCAAGGAATCTAGCATAAATTAATAATATTGCCATAGGTGTGATGTATATTTTGAAATGATCAAATGTAAAAAACACATCAAACACTTGATTTTGCTCTGTATTTAGAAGGACTAAGGAAATATAACCTTCTGAAAAAATGTATGGAAAAGCAAATACGAAGTATGTAATAGGAGGTATTAAAAAAAACATTAAAATCCTTGACCATTTTGTGTTCCTCTTAAATAGATATATTAACGCTATTGGTACAGCTACAATAACATGAAATTTCGTACTAATTGCCAATCCCAAAATTAGAGACGATGTAAATAATTTATTCTGAACAAGAAAATAAACAGCCAAGAACAATAATGCTGTAGGTATCAAATCTAACTGAGAATGCATATAAGAAGCGTAGATAATAATAGGGGATGCAAAATAAAACAAGAGAGCTTCCCGATATTTTGAGGGGTAAATCTTTGTCAAAACCCATAATATAATAAAATCAGCTATTATAGTCGGTATTTTAAAGACAATATTATTTATAAAGTGAACATCTGTAAGATAAGTAAGCAACATAGGAATGGCATAAATATACAACATCAACGGAGGATAAGGGAACGATTTGGGTAACTCCAACATAAAATAATGTTGCCATGGATTGTCAAAATTATTTATAAAATATTTAATAAAAGGAATAAATAAATCATCCTGATAAGC
>NZ_JBYTBS010000019.1:0-113347 GCF_058789495.1 Paenibacillus sp. FW126-R14
GTAATCCCGAGAATACCCTACTTTTTTGTCGTTTGCCTATACTCCAAATGTTGGTACACAAATTATTTTACTTCATCTGTCAGATTCATTTAACAGGAAAAACTCCCACTATTTGCGCCGATTTCATCAGAATTCTCGGAATCCGGTCTAATCAAAGGGAGTTTTTCCTTCTATTTCCCTGCGAGGTCATCTTTCGAGCCATTTAGAGGGAGAATTTCCCGTTATTTTCCTATTCCTTCTTCTTAATGCTGGGATTTGAAAACTACTTAATGCGTCATCTGTCCATAATATCTTTAAATAATTGTTCGCTTTCCTCATACTGATCTTGATAAACCCCAAGATAATCAAATATCTCAAAAGAGAAATCAACAAAGGCACGACCAATGGCCGTAATGACATGACCGTCCCGGACAACACGCTTATTTAAATAATTTTCACGCGGAAAAGGATCTATCACACCTAATTTGTTTATTCTTTCTATCGAGCATGAAGTGGTAAAATTTCTTGTATTTAAAATACCAGCTCTACCTAGATATTGAGGACCATGACATATGGCTGCTAGCATTTTCTCTTTTTGATCCAGTTTTATGATGAGTTCGGTTAACTCATTCTGTTGATTTCGAATCGGTCCGCCAGGGATGATCAATCCCTCTATGTCGTCCAGTTCCAACGCATCAGAAACTGTCAAATTAGGCTTATAATATAGACCAGACTCACTAATTACAGACTCCAGATTGTATCCCATCGATAATACTTCTTTTTTGCCAACATTTTTAATCTTATGGAATGCTAAAGTAATCTCAAAATCAGCAAAATCTTCTGATATAAAACAAATGATCTTCCCCATTTATTACACCTCAATGCATCAGTTTCGATGGGCTCTTGTGCCCCGTTAGACCAACGGCACTCCCAGTATGGTATATTATACCACCAATAACGGCAGCCTTGGACAAGAAGAAGTCCCAGACTGCCGCTATGAGTGAGCTATCATGGCGCCTTGCGCGCTTTTCCAATACCGTTACTTCCAATAACGCCTTGATACGCAATGCTCCTTGGCCAGCTTCATCGTGCTCAAATCCACAATTTCAATACTTTTTATAGTTTCAGGGGAATGGATCATGAGATTGTCTCCGGCGTAAATCCCAACATGGTGAATAGCTCCCTTTCCTTCTTCATGAGCGAAAAAGAGCAAATCCCCCGGCTCCAGCTGATCCTTCTCAACGAAAGTCCCCTGCATCGCTTGATCCGAGGCGTCTCTAGGAATCAAAATCCCAAAATATTTGTGCATGGCATAAGCAAAACCGGAACAGTCATAGCCGAAGGAGGACATTCCTCCCCACAGATAGGGCAGATCGAGGAACCTCTTCCCCTGATCTACAATCCCCCGTCCGATATGGACTTCTCCAACTCCGGATGCCAGGAGGCCATCGACCAAGCGAACGTCATCCGCGCTTAGATACCCGGCTCCCTCTGGAGTCTGCACGATCACCCATCGTTCCGTTACCTTCAACACAGGCAAACAAGTCAGATAGCTCAATTCGATCGACCGCTCGGTCGGATGCTTATACAGCCATGCTTTATCGGCGATTACTTCGGCTCGCTTGGAGCCGGCAGGAGCTTCCTCCGCAGCAGCTAACTGGCAGCTTGGCACCCAACCAGGGTAGCCCAAGGCCTCCTTGCGCGTTCCCTGCTGTGGGATAAGCACCTTGCTCCAACCCTCGCCTTCTTTCATAACCTCTTCGACGACAAGTACTACGGAGCCATAAAGAATTTGTGTTTGAACCCGGTTCGCTATGCACAAGTCCAGCTTGTCATTCAGCGTCATTTGCCCAAGCCATTCTCTTATTCGGGCCGGATACTTCAAGGCAGGCTTATCCATTGGCCTTGGAGATTCCGGCTTCGTCCATACCGTGGCGACAGAAACAACGACCGTCATTCGTTTCGGCATGCTCATGCTCATGACCCCACTACACTTTGGCTGTGAATCACGTCGATAATGCCAAGTCCCGCTGTTTTGGGGAAGGTCATGACCCTTCCGTCATACTGCACGCCGCCAACCACAATATCTTGGAGCATTAACAGCGGCGCATCGAAATCGCAGCGCGTAATATTTTTCTTGCTGGCAGCTAAATGCGCCGCGGCTGTTACGGCCACACGGGATTCGATCATGCTGCCCACCATGCATTCGACACCGAATTCTTCCGCGATCTGATTAATGATTTGCGCTTTGTAAATACCGCCGGATTTCATCAATTTGATATTAATCAGGTCGGCTGCGCGGTTTTTCAGCACCTCAAACGCTTGAACGGGCGTAAACACGCTCTCATCCGCCATAATGGGAGTTTCCACGTGATCGGTAACCATTTTCAACCCTTCGATATCTCCTGCTTTCACGGGCTGTTCAACCAGCTCAATATCAAGCCCTAAGTCCTCCATGCGGCGGATCGCGCGAATAGCATCCTTTACCTGCCATCCCTGATTCGCATCGATGCGAATTTTCACGCTGCTGCCCACGCACCTGCGGATTTCCTTCATCCGTTCGATATCCTCTTGCAAATCATCCTTACCGACTTTAATCTTCAGTACATTGAAGCCTTCCTGCACAGAACGAATCGCATCTTCTCCCATTTCCTTAGCCGAATTGACGCTGACCGTAAAATCAGTTTCAATCTGATCCTTATATCCCCCAAGGAACTGGTACAAGGGCAAACCGCAATTCTGTGCGACAAGATCGTAGACAGCCATATCCACAGCCGCTTTAGCGCTGCTGCTTCCGATCATCGCTTGATGAACTTCCTGCAGAATGCGTTCGTAAGCCAGTAAGCTTTTGCCAATTAATAAAGGAGTGAACGTATTGACGATAGCCGAATGAATGCTATCCAAGCTGTCGCCTGTGATGACGATGGTCGCCGGTGCCTCCCCCCAACCCGCTCTGCCGTCGTCCGTCCCAATTCGAACAATGATGGATTCCGTGCTGTACACGGTACGCAGTGCTGTTTTGAACGGCTTCTTAAGCGGAGTCGACTGCCGCATGACTTCAACACTTTGAATAATGTTCATATTTGTTGCCTCCTGAAAGTTTTGTGCAGTTATGCAGACGAATCGGACTTATGCCACAAAACTACTTCGGAAGCATAAGCTTGGAGCCTATGCCTCTACACCGGGTTCCATACACTCCAGCAGCTTCTCGCGGGTGCTCATTCTTGCCTCAATACCGAGTGGAACCGCAATATTCGGAGAGCAGTGGCCGATTTTGAATCCCGAGAGCGTCGGCTTCCCGGCGGAAACGATGTGAGCGTGAAAAATCTCTTCTAAAGTAAGCGACACTTTCCGTTTGCTCGGCACACAATTATGAAAGTCACAGAGCAGAATGCCGGCAGCATCCGCAAATTTTCCAGCCAGTCTGAGCTGATTCAACATCCGGTCCAACCTGTAGGGCTCCTCATCGATATCTTCAATAAAAAATAGCTTCCCGCACGTATCCAGCTCATAAGCCGTTCCCAGTGTACTTACGATTAAAGAAAGGTTCCCTCCCACAAGCGGTCCGAAGGCTTCCCCTTCCACCAACGTTTGCAGAGGGGAAATCTCTTCTGTGTAGCGGAGTACGGCTGGATGAAGCAGCGACTCATAATTTTGAAGGGTTAGCGGGTGAACCTCATCTTTTCCCAGATCAACCAACATAGGTCCATGAAAAGTAACCAAACCCGCAAATCGTCTCATCGCCGCATGCAAAAAGGTAATATCGCTATAGCCCCAAAAAATTTTCGGATTCGCGCGAATAAGGTCATAGTCCAGAAGATCGGCTATTCGCCCCGTACCGTATCCGCCGCGCGCACAAATGATCGCTTTAACCGCAGGATCGGCGAACATGGCGTTCAACTCCCCGGCCCGCGCCTCATCCGTTCCCGCAAGATAGCCGTATTGCATGGATAAGGTATCTCCAAATCGAACATGCAGCCCCATTTTTTGCAAAAAGATTGAATCCGCTTTCACCTGTTCCGTGTCTACCCAACTTGCCGGGGCCGTAATCGCTACCGTATCGCCAGGGCTTAACCGCCGAGGCTTAATAAGCTCAACCATGGAAAATCTCCTTTCCGGCAGGCCAAAAGGGAGAGGCACCCCTGACAGGTGCTTCCCTCGCCCTTCTTTTTATTTCAAATCCGCCCACTTAAAGTCCAAGAAGCCGAAAGCGTGTCTAACGACGCCTTCCAATTTATCGCTTTGCAGGTAAGTAGAGTTATAGAAGTAAAGCGGCAGAATAGGAGCTTCGTCCATCAAAATCTTTTCCGCATCATGCATCAATTTGTATCGTTTGGCCTCATCCGATTCTGCATAGGCATCTTTGATCAATTTATCATAGGAAGCGTTCACCCAACCTGTGCGGCTGAACGGATTCGTCGATTGGAAACCGTCCAGGAAGTTGATCGGATCGGCGAAGTCCGGAAGGAACGAAGAACGCGACAATTGCAGCTGCAGCGCTTTTTGTTCGGTCGTCAACACTTTGCCTTCTTTGTTGGCCAGCTTCACATCGATGCCCAAGTTGTCTTTGAGCATAGCTTGCAGCGTTTGGGCAATGCGTTGAGAGACATCATTCGTGTTATAAGTCAAAGTTACTTCCGGCAGCGTCGTATAGCCGGCTTCCTGCATCCCTTTGGCCAAAAGCTGCTTCGCTTCCGCCGCATCAAACTTAATCAGACTGCCGCCAACCTGGCGGAAATCTCCCCCGGCAGCATCCTTAAGACCTGGCGATACATAGCCGTCTGCTGGCTTCTGCTTTTGCTTCAGAACCAAATCCACAAGCTTCTGTCTGTCTACCGCTGCAACGAAAGCTTTGCGGATGTTTACGTTATTGAATGGCGCCATTTTTACATTAAAGCGGTAAAATGCCGATCCTGCGGCGTCCTCCACTTTCACTTTGTTTTCTGCGAACAATTTATCGCTCATGTCGGCCGGAATGGAACCGGTTGTGTGCAGCTCGCCGGTAGTAAAGAGTTGATACGCGGTGTTCGTATCATTGATCATTTTGAACGTAACGCCCGTCAATTTTACGTTTGCGGCATCCCAGTACTGATCGTTCTTCACCATTTTCAGCTCGCTGTCATGCTTCCATTCCGTAATTTTGAACGGCCCGTTGCTTACAATCGTGGATGCTTCGCCGGCCCATTTGGCATTGCCTTCCACAGTAGCCTTATGCACGGGGAAGAAGGCCGGGCTCGAAACCATGCCGACAAGCCAAGAAGCCGGCTGTATCAAAGTGACCTCTAAGGTCTTGTCGTCCAAAGCCTTAATTTTCACACCATCCGCTGTTCCCTTGCCGGAGTTGAAAGCTTCCGCTCCCTCAATAGGATATGCGAGAAAAGCCGCATCAGAAGCTGTTTTTGGATCTAACAGACGCTTCCAGGCATACTCAAAATCGGCCGCTTTGACCGGGTCTCCGTTGGACCACTTAATGCCGTCCCGAAGCGTAAACGTGTACTTTTTCCCATCAGGAGTAACTTTCCACTCTTTGGCCATCGCCGGCTCCGGCGCCTGATTCTTGCCAAGGCGCGTCAATCCCTCAAACGCATTGTTGACAACGTCATAAGAAACTTGGTCAAATCCTTTCGGAGGATCGAGGGAAGTCGGTTCTTTCAAATTGTTGTAAAGGAGGATTTTGGATTTCGTTTCTTTGGCTGCTTCCGTCTGCTTGGCTCCGGACTCTGAGGTTCCGGCCCCTGGATCTTTGCTGCATCCGGCTAGTAACGTACCGATGACCAATACGGAGCTGATTAGCAATGCTGAAACTTTTTTCATGAGCATTTCTCCCCTTCGTTCATTGTCTTATTTATCCTAGAGCCGTCATGATATTTCGCTTGATCGGCGGCTGGAATACAAGTTGTGATCGCGGATCCTGAAGCCAGCAGGACACGGAATGGCTGCTCGATACGGCCGTCTGCTCCGGCTGGTAGGCCCCGCATACTTCCATGGCATACCTGCATCGCGCTGCAAAAGCGCAGCCTGCCGGCGGAGCAAACAGATCCGGCGGCGTTCCCGCAATCGGCGTAAGCGGCAGCGACTTGTCTGTGTCCAAGCGCGGCATGGAAGCCAGCAGCCCTTTGGTGTAGGGGTGCTGCGGATGGCGGAACAGCTCGTCCACCGTCCCGGCTTCGACGATTTTGCCGGCATACATCACATGGATCCGGTCGGCCATATTCGCAACAACACCAAGGTCATGCGTGATGATGATGATGGAAACGCCGGTTTTCTTCTGCAGCATTTTGAACAGCTCGATGATTTGCGCTTGGATGGTCACATCCAGCGCCGTAGTCGGCTCATCGGCAATCAGCACCGAAGGCTTGCACACCGCTGCGATGGCAATCATGATCCGTTGTCTCATGCCTCCGCTGCATTCGTGCAAATATTGCTTCAAGCGCGTCTCAGGATTGGAAATGCCAACCAGCTCAAGCATTTCCATTGCTTGCTTGCGTGCTTCCGCACGCGATATTTTCTGATGGCGAATGATCCCTTCCATAATCTGCTCTCCGATGGAGATGGTGGGATTCAGTGCCGTCATGGCATCTTGGAAAATCATTGACAGCTCCGAGCCTCTCAGCTCCCGCAGCTGTTTTTCGCTAAGCTGGGTCAGTTCCCTGCCCTTGTAACGGATGCTGCCTTGGCTGATTTTCGAACTGTGCTCGGGCAGAAGACGCATCATGCTGCGTGCTGTTACACTTTTGCCACAGCCGGATTCACCGACGATCGCCAGTGTCTCTCCTTTGCCTAACGTAAAGCTGACTCCGCGAACCGCCTTCACTTCTCCGCCGTGCGTGGCAAATGAGACATGAAGATTGTCCACTTCCAAAATAACATCAGACGGGTTCGTTGCTTTCACCTCGGCTACCTCCTCCTTTTCGGATTAAAAGCGTCCTGCAAGCCATCCCCGACCAGGTTAAAGGCAAGCATCGTCATCGATATGAAAAATGCCGGATAAAATAACCGCCACCACTGGCCCGACAAAATGGTCGACAGACCGTCATTGGCCATAACGCCCCAGCTCGCCAAAGGCGGCTGAATACCTAGCCCAAGAAAGCTTAAGAACGCTTCTGCGAAAATAGCGGATGGCACCGAGAACGTCACCTGCACGATAATGACGCCTATCGCATTAGGCAGCAAATGCTTGCGGATAATGTAACCCGCTCCTGCGCCTAACGTTCTTGCCGCCAACACGTACTCCGACGACTTTAAACTTAGCACTTGTCCGCGTACAATTCGCGCCATCCCGATCCAACCTGTGGCGCTTAAGGCTACAATGATCGTTACGAGGCCCGGGCCCATCACGACCATCAGCAGAATGACGACAAGCAGATACGGAATCCCGTACAAAAGATCCACGAATCTCATCATGAGATTATCGAGTCGTCCCCCGAAGTAACCGGCAATGCCGCCATAAATAATGCCGATGACCAAATCGATCAAAGCCGCCATGAGGCCGATAAATAGCGAGATGCGCGCTCCGTAGAGAATACGGGCATACACGTCGCGTCCAAGCTCATCCGTGCCGAACCAGTGGGCTGCCGACGGCTTTTGATTGGCGTCCAGCAGCACCTGCTTCGAGTAGCTTTGGTCCGTCAACATCGGCCCAAACAGGGCAAGCATCGCCATCAGCACAACGATGATCAGCCCCGCCATGGCCAATTTGTTTGCACGCAGTCTGATCCATGCTTCCTGCCAGAACGACAGCCGTACGCGAACAATGGCTTCCGCCGTCCCTGCACTTTTGGACATAGGGACAAATAAAGAATCCGGAACGTTCATCGGTTACCCCTCCTTCCTGTGCAGCTTGATGCGGGGATCAATGAACCCATAGGCGATATCCACCAGGAACATCATCATGACCAGCAGAGCGCTATAAAATACGGTCGTACCCATAATGAGCGAGTAATCGCGATTATTAATGCCATCGACGAAATATTTGCCCATGCCCGGAATGGCGAAAATCTTCTCGATCACGAAGCTCCCCGTAAGTACGTTGGCCACCAATGCGCCGAGCAAAGTAATGACCGGAAGCACCGCATTGCGAAGCGCATGCTTGATGACGATCGTGGCTGGCGACAAGCCTTTGGCCCTTGCGGTTTCGATGTAGTCGGCTGTCAGCACCTCCAACATGCTTGCTCTGGTTAGTCTGGCTATAATGGCCAGAGGTCCTGTTGACAGCGCAAGTGCGGGAAGGACGACATGCTTCCAGGTTCCCCATGTGGCTACGGGAAGGAGCTTCCACTCGACGGCGACGTATTTGATCAGCAAGGTTGCTACAATGAAGTTAGGTACCGCAATGCCGATAACCGCAAAAATCATGGCGAGGTAATCGATGATTCGGTTCTGCCGGAGTGCGGCGACCGTTCCGAGCGCGATACCCGTAACGATTGAAATCAGGATGGACGCCATGCCAAGCTGGAACGAAACCGGAAATCCACGGCTGATCATGGCATTCACGGTATCGGGAAAGTGGCCGATAGAAGGCCCGAGGTCCAACGAAAGCAGCGATTTTAAATAAAGAAAGTACTGCGTCGTAATGGGTTGGTCCAAATGGTAAAATTCCATCATGTTCTGAACCGCCGTCGGATTCGAAGTTTTGCCTTCTTTCTCGAATGGCGACCCCGGAACCGTATGCATCAGTGCAAAAGTAACCGTGATAATTAGCCACAGTGTGACAATCATGGAGATAAATCTGCGAAGAATATATTGTGTCACGCTATCACCCGCTCCCGCTTTTTAGCAAAATGCCGTTCTCATCGCCAATTCCGTCATAACTAACATAGCTTGATAAGCTTCTAGTATATTTTTCGCCTGATAGGTAACCGTAGGGCTGTTATCGTCTATCGTCGTACCCGGCATCAGGTGCGCCCACTCCGCTTGGCCATAATTGGCAAATTCAATCTTCAAGACCGGATGCGGGGGAGGTACGAGCGGTTTTACCCGGCTGCGGTTAGCCAGTGCCTCCTTCGTTTTTTCCCGGAGCAGCTGCCCGCTTTTTTCAGGGGTTAAGCACACGGCAGACGTTCGCGATATTCGCTTCTTTACAATCGCTGTCGTAATGCCCGGAATGAGCTCTTCCGCTTCAATTGCGGTTTCATCGTCCCCAGCCACTAATAAAACAGGCACACCGTAATGACCGGCAACATAAGCGTTAAAACCGAGCTCGCCTATTGCTCTATCGTTGATGTACATATTTCGAACGCCGAAAATCATCGTATGACTAAGCACACCTTTGGTGGCTGCTCTCGTGTGATAACCTAGAAATGCCGCACCTGCGAAGGAAGCATCCAGCCCCTGTACCATGGAAAAAGGCTTTACGTCCCCCGAGATCAGCTGGGTTTCGGGATGCAGCTTCTCGATTAAGAGATTGTTCATTTTGGAATGACTGTCATTCACGATAACTTCCTTGCAGCCTTCGTCAAAAGCAGTTCCTATGACATGATTGGCTTCATCCGTCATCATGTGCTGCCCGCGTGTGTAATTGTACTGTCTGGAATCGACAAACGTGTTATCCACTAGTCCGGTAATCCCTTCCATATCAATGGAAATATAAAGTTTCATAGGTTGTCCTCCCTATAGTAAGATAACAAAAACCCAGCAAACAGCCCCGGGAGCATTCATCCCAAGTAACCATTTGCTGGGTTTTATTTACGGGTATGTTGCCATACGGATAAATAAAGCAGCTTACACTGTACCGAAAGTTTGGAAACCCATCTCTTCCCGGCCGTTAAGTGCTAGTTTGTATTTTTTTTGTGCGTCTTTATACGCTACGACCAATGCCTTCTGGGATGATCCATGATATCTCCGGCGAATTTCTTCCGTTACCACATCAAGGAGCAGCATATTGTGCCCGATGAAGATAGAGCGGACAAAATCCGATGTGAGCGGTATCGTGGACGAACATCCTGCATCAACGATTTTGTGGCTTGTCGTATCCACGACAAGTCCAATGAAAAATGCGTTGTACTGCTGCGTAATAGGATTGTTCACGGAAGCTTGCGCATCGCCGATAATATAAATCGTGTCTTTGTCGTATAACAAACGAGCACTCTCCTACTTAGCATTCTGTTCGATTTCTGAGCGGGATGTGGGAAGAGATTGAGTCTTCCTACGACCGCCAGAACCAGACCGCCAATAATGTAATATATTCTAACATCGAATTCACATGTTGTAAATAACGAATCTCTCCCTAATGCGTATGCGCTTACAAATGCCATGCCAAGTTATCGATGAAAGTGCGAAGTCCGCTCTGAGGACTGAATTACGCTTCATTGGCGCCCGGTTCATCCAATGAATTCAAGGCGATCCTCCTTCGTCCTGATTTGTAAAAGAATTGTTCCTTATATTTACATTATAATAAAGTCTGTTCGTACTGTGTAGCATTTTTTTGTCGGGGGATTATCGGTATAAAAAACCTCCCGCTATTTGCACCGGTTCCGTGAGAATCTACGAAATCCGGTCAGATTAGCGGGAGGTCCAGTTTTCCTTTTATTTCCCTGCAAAATCATTTACCGAGCAATTTAGAGGGAGCTTTTCCCGTTAGCTGCCTTGCTTGGCTTGCTCTACAGCCAGCGGATCAACCGGAAGCGTCATGCCTTGCAGAACGTTACCGATGCGCTCGATGACAATTACCGCTTGAGCTCGCGTTGTTGCCTCATCCGGCGCCAGCTTTCCATCGCTCAAACCTTGTAACAGGCCTTTGTTAACCGCCCCGCTCATCACAAAGTTCGGTGCAAGAGCGGTATTTGCTCTTTCCAAATCCGGGCTTACCGCGCGAAGGGCAACTGCTGCAATCTCCTGACGTGTAACGGGAAGATCCCAGCCCTGCTGCAAATCCCCGATTTGGAGAATTCCCGCCTTTTGTACAGCATCTATATAAGGTTGATACCAGGCTTCGCCTGCGTTCACTGAAGCGATAGGCAAATGCATGGCCGTAGCGGCAAGCTTCACAAATTCGCCTCTTGTAATCACGCGGTCAGGCAGAAAGCTGCCGTCGCTAAAGCCGTTCACAATCCCTTTTTCCGCCGCTTGAACAATATTTTCCTTCGCCCAGTGTCCTTCCAAATCGTTGAAAGAAACGCCAAGACCCGTAACGACAGACGGCTGATAGCTATTGGTCAAAGTATTGTTCCCAAGTTGGCCCGTGTAGTTGCCTCCCCAGGCCCAAATGACGCCATCCTTATCTTTCACCACGCTATGAGTCCCGCCTGCGGCCGCGGCAGCTGCATTGGAAATCCCTTTTACTTGTTCCGGCTTATTCTGATTGATCTTGGTTCCATCGCCTAACTGACCGAACAGGTTCTGGCCCCAAGCCCACACAGTCCCGTCATTGGCAATCGCCAAGCTGTGGTAAGAGCCTGCATAAACAGATTTCATAGAGGGCAGTCCTGTCACTTGAACAGGCTTCGTTTGATTAGCCGTTGTACCGTTGCCTAATTGTCCGAAGGCATTGTACCCCCACGCCCACACGGTGCCATCATTCTTTACGGCAAGTGCAAAGTTTTTACCCGCAGCAATGGCGATAACGCCGGTTACATCAGGAATTTGCACGGGCTGCTGCTTGCCGGCAAGCGTCCCGTCTCCCAACTGTCCGTTCGTATTATCTCCCCAAGCCCAAATTTTCCCGGTATTCTCTAAAGCCAAGTTAAAATTGGCTCCTGAAGCGATAGCAACAATATTAGATAGCTGGATGATTTGATTTGACGCTGCCGTTTTATCATGACCCAGCTGACCGTACGTATTGTCGCCAAAGCTCCATACGGAACCATTATTCAGCAGAGCCAGCGTATGGTTGCTGCCTGCCGCCGCGGATACGACGCCGTTCAAAGCTTTCACTTGAACAGGCGAAGAGCTTGGTGTCGTAGTTCCATCGCCTAATTGACCGGAGAAGTTCTGTCCCCACGCCCAGAGGGTTTCATCCTGCTTGACGGCAACCGTGTGAGAATCGCCGCTTTCAATGGTCGCGATCCCGTCCAGACTTATCGCTTCCGGTGCAATGGCAGAGGTATGAGTGCCGTCACCCAATTGACCGAACGCATTGCTTCCCCAACCGTACAGCTGTTTATTTTTGATAACAAATGTATCGCTTTCACTGGCTGTAAGGGTTTGCTCTCTAGGAGCTTTGATGATGACCGTTCCTTCACCGGGATTTAGCACCGGAGGATTCAGCCATTCGTTCACCCGCGTTTGAATCGGGGCGGATTGGTTGTTCAGCGTCTTGTCGCCAAGCTGGCTGTAGCTGTTGTTCCCCCAGGCCCAGAGTTTGTCATCTTTATCGATAGCAAAAGTAAAATTAGAACCCGCACCTATTCCCGTTATTTCGGGCAGACCATTGACATGATCGGGAAATGACCGGTTCCAGGTTTTCCCGTCAAAGGCGGTTCCTATGCCGAGCTGACCTGAAGTATTAACCCCCCATGTATAGACGCTGCCATCGTCCTTTAACACAACTGCGTGCGAACCCCCGGCCGTGATTTGAGCGACGTGATCCAATCCGGTCACAAGAACGGGAAATTTATTTTCATCCTGCGTGTGGGTAGTTACCGCATTATACATAGTGCTTGGATCTGAGTCGATCAGTCCCCATGTTAACACGGTACCGTCGTCCTTGAGAGCTAATGAGTAGTCGAACCCGGCAGCGATCTGTGTGATATGCCAGTTCGAACTTGTAGTCACAATTGGCGTATTCAATCGGTTCTGATCGTAGCCATAGCCGAGCTCGCCAAAGTAATTATCGCCCCAGGCCCATACAACGCCGTCTTGGTCAATCGCCAAAGTGTGGTAAGCGCCGCTCGCTATCGCTTTAACCGAGACTATATTGCCTTTTACTTGTACGGGTTTATTCTGGCCTGTATTCGTACTGTCGCCGAGTTGGCCGTACGTATTGTCTCCCCAGCTCCAAGCCGTTCCATCGTCTTTGATCGCAACAGAGTGGAAATTGCCCGCGGAAATCGCAGTCACATGGGTAAGATTAGCAACTTGAACAGGTGTTGACCGGTCAATCGTTGAGCCATCGCCTAATTGTCCAAATGTATTTTCTCCCCAAGACCATACGGTGCCATCCGATTTGAGCGCTAAGGAGTGGGCTTGACCAACCGCAATTGCGGTTATTCCTGACAACCCGCTGATGGGCGTCGCTTGATCGCGGTTGTTCAACCCTGAGCCTAGCTTGCCGCGGAGATTATTTCCCCATGTCCAAACCGTTCCGTCTTTCTTCAAAATAACCGTGAAACCTTTGCCGCCGCTAATTTGCTTGATCAAAGCAGGCTTTATATCTGATGTTCCGGCCGCAGGGCTGTTCGTTTCCGCAAAAACTTTCCCGGGAAATAACGGGAAAGCCGTGAAGGAACTAACAAGCAGAAAACCCAGCAGCCAGAGAGTAACATTACGTTTCACTGTTTTCATGTTCCTTCTCCTTAAGAAAGCTATGTTGGCTATATTGGCACTTTCTATCATGTGGCTGTCGTACCTTGTTCCTGAACGATTGCAGGCTTGCGTTTAAATCTTCTCGCAATGCCGTTTTTCCAGCTGTCCAGCAATGTGTAAACAACAGGAATCAATACCAAGGTAATTAGTGTGGATAAGGTTAAGCCAAATGCTACAACGGTTGCCATGGAAGCTTGTGTCTCCGCACCCTCCCCGAATCCAATGACAAGCGGCACCATCGCAAGTACAGTAGTCGCTGTTGTCATCAAAATTGGCCGCAATCGTACTTTGCCCGCTTCAATCAAAGCATCGAATAACGGCATGCCTTTCGCTCGCAATTGATTCGTATAATCGATTAAAACAATGGCATTATTCACGACAATCCCGACCAGCATAATCATTCCGATGATGGAGTTCATATTAATGGTTCGATGGGTCACCAGAAGTCCCAAGATAGCTCCAATGAACGTCGGAGGCAGCGAGAACATGATGATAAAAGGCCCGTATAGCGATTCAAATTGACTAGCCATGACCATGTACACTAAGGCAACGGATAGTATAAGAATCAAGTATAAGCTTTTGAAGGAATCATTCTGGCTTTGCTGCTGACCGCCCATCGTAACCTGGTAGCCATCCGGTGGTTGTATTGCATCAATTTTCTGTTGGACCAGCGCCGATACCTCCCCGACAGAAGCTCCAAATACGGAAGCTTGCACCGTTGCCACACGGTTCTGATCCTGCCTGCGAATTTGCGCAGGGCCTGTTCCCGGTTCGACTTTGGCAATGAGACTGACCGGCACGACCGTACCGCTTGACGTCGTAATCGTCACATTATTGAAGTTCTCCAGCTTGTTCGTAAAATCGTTCGGATACTTCACAAGAACAGAAATTTGCGAGCTGGCTGTTTTAAACTGCGTCGCCACGCTTCCCTGATAAGCTGTTCGCAATGCCGTCATCACGTCTCTCAACGATACGCCGTAATGTGCCGCTGCATCGCGATCGATCGTTAAATTAAATTGCGGAATCGAACGGTCTAACGTATTTTGCACATTGCGTGTGCCATCTACGGATGAAATTTCCTGTACGACGAGATCGCCCAGCTTTTGCAAAATCGCTAAATCCGGCCCGGATAGATTAACTTGAATGTCGCCGCCGCCGAAGTTGCCGCCACCGCCAAGTCCCGGAAGACGCACGCCCGATGGAACGCTCACGCTAATTTGCGCTCCCGCGAAGCCCGTTGTAAGCGTCCGGATTTGTTCCGCAACTTGATCGGTGCTTTTCTTTCTTTCGCTGAGCGGTTTCAGCCTAATTTGAATGCTGCCCGTATTGGTTGACGCCGATTGAAACGCTCCGCCGCCAGCCGATCCGACAGATGTAAAGACCGTGTCTATTTCCGGCACATCTTTCAATCTCGTTTCCAGCGTTGCAGCGACTTGATTCGTCACGGCGAAATCCGTCCCCTGCGGGAGATTAATATTTAGATTGACTTGTCCTTGATCGGTTTTGGGCGTTAATTCACTGCCTACAAAACGAACCGCGTACACACTGCCAGCGAACAAGATAACGGTAATAGCGATAATGACCCAACGGTGAAGCATGGACCACCGGAGCAGCCTGCTGTACCAATGTGTGACATGCTCCATGCCCCGGCCGAACCACACGAAAGGATTGAGGGATCTGCCGGTCGGCAGCTCTTCATCGACCTTCTTGCGCAAAATTTTCGCCGCGAGCATTGGGACCAAAGTGACCGCCGCAAACCATGCCGCGATATGAGAGAAACAAACCACAAGCGCCATCGGCCAGAAAAATTGTTTCACTAAACCGCTAATGAAAGCCGTCGGCGCAAACACCGCAATTTGGGCCAACGCCGAAGCCATAACCGCTGTTCCCACTTCGGCCGTTCCCACTTTGGCGGCTTCTTCAGGAGACAGGCCTTCATGTCGTTTACGGAAAATACTTTCCAATACAACGACGGCGAAGTCTACAAGCGAACCGAGACCAAGTGCCAAGCCGCCAAGCGTAATCGTATTAATCGTCTGATGACCGAAATACATCATACTGAATGTACTGATAATGGAAATCGGGATCACGAGACCGATAATGAGCGTCGCCCTTACGCTGCGCAGGAAGAACAACAGGATGATGACCGAGAACACGCCCCCGAGCAGCGTATGCTCAACGACGGTACGCAAGGAATCGCGAATAAACTTCGCGGAATCGTTCAATACCGCAATATGCATGCCTTCCGGCAGCTTGGATTGAATATCTTGAAGCGAATTCTGGATGTTGCTGGATACGGAAACCGTATTTCCATCGGATTGTTTAAGTACAGAGAGCGAGACGCTGGCTTCTCCGTCTTTACGCGCTTCAAGCGTAACATCTTGATAGGTATCTATAATGGTGCCGAGTTCGCTTAGTGCAATCGTTTGTCCACGCCCCAGCTGTACTTGTACTTTGCCGATATCTGCCGTTGATTTAAATTCCCCATCAATATGCAGGGGCACCAGTTGACTCCCTTTATTGACAAGTCCGGCGTCGGTGGAAGAATTATCATTCCCGAGAGCTGACACCAATGTACTGAAAGAAATATTGTATTGCTGCAAGCGGCTTGGCTCTACGAGAATTTGAATTTGTCTGACACGTCCGCCGGTAACGCCAACCGAGGCGACACCGTCCGAACGCTGAACATCGGGACTTACAATATTGTCAGCAATGTCGCGCAGTGTGACAAGATCGGTTTTGCCATACAAAGCCAATGTCATGATCGGCGTGCTGTTCGGATCGACACGTGAAACGACTGGAGCATCTGCATCGGACGGAAGCTGCCTTCGGACACGATCCAATTTATCCCTCATCGTTAATGTTGCCTGATCAATATTCGTTCCGTAATTAAATTGCAGGGTAACGTTGCTTGAACCTGTACGGGAGCTGGAGGAAATACTCGTTACTCCTGTGACGGTTGCCATCGCATTCTCAATCGGCTTCGTAATTTGCTGCTCGATCTGTCCTGGCGATGCGCCGCTCCAAGAAACCGATACGGTTGCCGATGGAATTTCCAGATTCGGGTAAAGATCCACCGGTAGAAGAGGAATCGCAATCGAGCCCACAATGACGAGCGAGATCATGATCATTAAGATCGTGACAGGGCGATGAACGGAGAAATTAGCTAATTTCACTGTCCAGCCCCCGCTTTCGGAGCCGCTGCGTCAGGGCCATTCCCGCTCGGCCTTGTCCCTGACGGGGCAGGTCCCTTACCTTCCGTGCCTTGCCCGTTTCGGCCTTGGCCTCCTTGTCCTTGGCCTTGGCCTTGTCCTTGGCCCTGGCCACCTTGACCTTGGCCTCTGCCTTGGCCGCCCTGGCCACCTTGACCTCCCTGGCCTTGACCGCCTTGTCCTTGGCCTTGGCCTCTGCCTTGCCCCTGGCCTTTGCCTGCTCCGTTCTCTTGCCCCGGTTGATTAATCTGTACCGGCACGTTATCGGAAAGCAGCTCTTGCCCTTTTACAACCAGCTCGTCTCCAACCTTCAGACCGCTTGTGATTTCAAAGGATGAGCTCGTCATCACGCCTACTTTTACAAGCACTTTCGACGCTTTGCCGTCTTTAACGATGTATACCGCATTGCCACTCGGTTGGCTGAGAACGGCATCTGCTGGCACAACAATAGATTGTTTGCCTTCGCTTTTGAGCGAGGATTCCGCAAACATCCCGGGCAATACTTCATGCTTCTCATCATTAATTTTAATGTCTACCAGAAAAGATTTGGAGGTAGGATCCATCGTCGGATGAACGGCATATACCGTTCCATCGAATGTTTTGTTCAACGTAGGGATTTTTACCGCCATCGATGAACCCATTTTGATTTTGCCAATGGATGCTTCCGATATGTTCACCGTTGCCAACAAGGGATCTACGGAAGCAATCGACATGACGGCAGATTGCCCCGCATTCTGTCCGACCGGCACTAGAATTCCGCTTACAATCCCTGCAACCGGACTCGTCAACACACCATCTTGAAGCTGCTCGCTTAAAATCTTCAATTTGGTTTGAGTTTGCTGAAGCTGGGCTGCGCTTACTTGCAAGGAATCCGTAGACTGCGCTGCTTTCAACGATTGCTTAGATTGCTCGAGCGTTGCCTCCGCACTATTTTTGGAGATATCCTGAGTGGATTGTGATTGTGCCAGCTGTGTACGACTGAGCTCAAGTTGAGCTGCAGCGCTTGCTTGCGTGTTGGATAGCGATAAAAGCGCGGAGTTTAAAGTCTCCTGTGCAACTTGTACCGCTTGCGAGCTTTGTGCCGTCAACAACGCATTTTGCAAGTTGGTCAACGATTGCTGTGCCGACTGTGTATCTTTATATTGAGCCTGCTGCGCCTGCTGCAAGGCAAGCTGCGTAGTTTGCAGCTTGGCAAATGCGTTGTCCATGTCTTTTCCGGTCTGAGCAGCTGTATTATAGGCAGCAACAGCTTGTTGTACGTTCAACTGAGAGGTATCTATATTATTGTTCTGTGTTGTTAATAAGCTGTCCAACTGTGAGTTTAAGTTGGTTTGGGCGACAGTTACAGCGGTAGCCGCATCCGATTGCGCTTTGTTGAATCCAACCTGGGCTGTAGAAACTCCTTGCTTAGCCGTTTCAATCGAATTTTGCTGTGTCGTCATCGCATTATTCAATTGCATTTGCGCCAGAGCTACTGCGTTCTTCTGATCATTTATCGTTTTCTCATAAGCGGCTTGCTGAACGGCAAGCGATTTCTGTGCCGAGGCCAAACTATTCGCTTGATCGTTCACGACTTTGTTGTACTGCACTTGACTTAAAGCAAAATCACTCTGGGTCTGTTCGTAGGATTGCTGAAGCGTGGTCGTATCAATGTGCGCTAAAGCTTGTCCCACTTTCACTGTATCCCCGATGTTCACATCCAGGGAAGTAATGCGGCCATTTACTTTGGAAGAAAGATTTGTGGTGAAAGCCGGCGTGATCGAGCCCGTAAATATTTGTCCGCCGCCAATGTCCGACAATTTCACGATTTGTGTTTCTACGGTCATCTGGCGTGTTCCCGATCGGCCGTTTGCCCCTGGTTTAGCGGTGCTTGCTGGCGCGCTGCAGCCCGCTATGGTGACGGTTATCGCGGTAACGACTGCGATGATTGTGGTGCTCTTGAGTGAACTGAACTTCCTCATGGGATGGAAACCTCCGTCTTATTCGTTTGGGCAAATGCTCTTTCTCACCATATTTGACATTGATGATAAAAGTGTGATCTACGTGTAAAAAATTTGTAAATTTATGGGTCACCCATGATACCCAACGTCAGCCACTGCATTTTAACGCTTGCACATGACGTAACGTCATGTTTTATAGTATAGTTACCGGTAAAACGATGCGCAGTAAAAAGAGGTGGTTATGAAGCAGCTTTGGAAGGTGGGAGAGCTGGCTAAGCTCACGGGACTCACGATACGAACATTGAGGTTTTACGATCAGATCGGCTTGTTTGCTCCGTCGGCGCATTCCGATTCGGGGCACAGGCTGTATAACGAGGCCGACCTGTCGAGATTGCAGCAAATACTGTCGTTAAAAGAGCTCGGCTTATCGCTGGAGGAGATCAAATCCGTCGTAACCGGCGGGCAATTCAGTCCGCTGGAAATCGTGTCGCTGCAAATTACCCGTCTGAAAGAAACGATCGCGACGCAGCAAAAGCTTTTGGCCGGATTGGAATACGTTTCCAACCTGATGCATTTGAAACAGCCTGTGACAGTCGAAGATTTTACAAAACTATTGGAAATAATGAAAAAGAGCAATGAGAAAATGATCCTCGAACGCCGGATGACTTGGGAACACCGTCTGGACCTGCTGGGCGACATCCTCGAGAAGGATGCCGGCGAATCGAATCAAGGGAGCTGAAAATCATGAACAAATCATCTGCCGTTCATCATACATTCGTCGTCGAACGAGTATACAAAGCCTCGCCGGCAAAGGCTTTTACCTACTGGGCGGACCCCCGCCTGAAAGAGCAGTGGTTTTCGAAAGCGGATGCGTTTGACTTCCGTGTCGGCGGTGGAGAAAGCAGTCAAGGGGGGCCTCCCGGAGGACCGGTATTTACCTTCGATGCCCGGTACCACGATATTGTGCAGGACGAGCGCATCATCTACACCTATACGTTGGATATGGACGAGACGCGGATGTCCGTTTCCGCAACGACCGTCGAATTCAAGGCGGAGGGTGATGGCACCAAGCTGATTTTCACCGAGCAAGGCGTCTTCCTCGACGGCCACGATACGCCAGCTCAGCGTGAGCACGGCACGAAGGAAATGCTGGATAAGCTGGGTGTGCTGCTGGAGATCGGCTAACTGATTTTAGACAGGCAGAGGAGGAAACGAACGGATATGACGGAGAACGGAACGCCAAACAACGAAATCAGCGCTGCGGAGGAGTATGAATTGGTATCAACTCGGGTGATAGATGCATCCCCCGCTCTCGTTTACGAAGCCTGGACAAATCCCGAGCATTTGGCCCGTTGGTGGGGGCCGAACGGGTTTACGAACACTTTTCACGAGTTCGATTTACGGCCGGGAGGGATATGGGAGTTCGTGATGCACGGACCGAACGGAGTCGATTATCCCAACAAAAGCGAATTCGTCGAAGTTGGGCCCGAACGGATCGTGCTGAGGCACCTTTACGCGCCCCATTTTCAGCTCACGGCAACGTTCGAGGATCTTGGTGGCCAAACCAGACTGACTTGGCGCCAGCTTTTCGAAACCGCCGCTATCTTCAACGCCATCAAGAGCTTCGCATTACCAGGCAACGAGCAAAATCTTGACCGGCTCGAGGTGCATTTGCAGAGCATGTCCGTCTGAGAACTTGTGGCCGCTTGAGGGAGGGAAACTGCAGGACGCTATTTGGCTGGAAACAGCCCTTTCGGCAAGTCGGAGGGAACTAGGGGCCTCTATTTCACCATTCCGCGCTGATCGTTCGATCATCGCGGCGAAATAAGCCCCTGCAGTTCCCCTCGCGCGCCCGAAATTCCTGCTTTTCACCGAAATAAGGAACAAAGTTCCCGCAATCGGGCGGGTCTCAAGTTGAGCCGAAGACAGATGAATTAATTGGAAAATTTCCCGCTAAATGGATCGGATAATGACCTTGCAGGCAATTTTGAAGGAAAACCTCCCGTTAATTAGAGCGGATTTACTCGATTCTGACGGAATCCATCCAAATAGAGGGAGGTTTTCCCACTAAATGGATCTGACAAGCATCTGCAGTCCATTTAGTGGGAACTTTTCCCTTTATTCAAATGACTGGGGATAGCCTCAAGAGGATATATGTGGTGATTGACACCCTCCCCATGGTAAAATAATCCACACAACCCAAATGGAGAGGGGATACGGAATGAGCAAAATTATCATCCACGAAACCCAGCTTGAGAAAATGAAAATATGTCAAAACGATCATTTTGTTGATGAGCATCTTCGTTCTATTCAAAATATCGAGGGTGGACCAATCAAAAAAATTGATTTGAATGCTATGCCGCGTCCTCTGAAGTTGTTCGGATACTTCGCTTTCTCACTTTTAATGGTCTTCGGCGCGGCAACAGTGGTAATCAGTTTTTTACGCTAAATGAATGGCTTCACCGCTCCGACGAACGCGAAAAAACCCTATGATAATTCATAGGGCTTTCTGCAATGAGTTCTAGTAAGCTGTCCAGCCGGCATCCGCTGTAACAACTGTACCGTTAACAAAGCTTGCTTCATCCGAAGCCAAGAACAAAGCAATCTTCGCAATTTCCTCCGGATCGCCTACACGCGGGTTAATTCCCATCCCAATAGTTGCACGTTCCATACCGAATGGATTTGGAGCTGTAATCGATGAGCCGATGTTGGTGTTCACGCCACCCGGTGCCACAGCATTACAGCGAATACCTAAGTTTGCGTATTGGAAGCCAACGTTTTTGGTGAAACCGACCACTGCATGCTTTGCTGCCGTATACGCGGCACCTGCCCTCGAACCGTACAAGCCCCCCGCCGAGGCAATATTCACAATGACACCGCTCTTTTTCTCAGTAAAAATCGGAAGTACTTTCCGCGTTGTTCGCATAGGCCCCGTTGTATTAATCGCAAAAACTTTCTCCCACAATTCATCGGTTAATTCTGCTGCTGGAACGAAGTTATCCATGATACCTGCGTTATTGATCAATATGTCAACTGTGCCAAATTGTTTTACCGTGCTATCTATTAACTGTTGGACGTCCTCTTCGATTGCCACATTGGCTGCGAGCGCAATGGCTGCACCGCCGCTTGATTCAATGCCGGATGCTACGGTCTGAGCCGCTTCAAGACGCAAATCAGAGACAACGACCTTTGCTCCTTCAGCTGCAAAAAGTTCAGCGATTGCTTTTCCCATCCCCGAAGCAGCACCTGTAACGACAGCTACTTTTCCTGAAAGCCTCATTTTAGGATACCTCCACTTTATAAAAAAATGAACAAATGTTGAATACAAAACATCTGTTAAAACAAGTATAATCAATAGATGAAAGGGATTTCAATCAGCAATAATGTTGTATCTGTTCTCTAACGAACAGAATCGGGGACTTTGTTGAATATTACATGAGGAAGTGAATGGAATGAGCGAATCTTCTCCTAAAACGGACCGCCGGATCCTTCGAAGTAAACATGCTTTAAAAACCGCCTTATTGACTCTTATGTCCAAAAAGCCGTTTACTTCCATTTCAATAACCGAAATTGTTGAGGAGGCGAATTATAATCGCGGTACGTTTTATTCCAACTATGAAAGCAAGGAAGATCTGCTCGATGACATCCTTACGGAGCTGATTCAAAAATTACTGCTTGCATTTCGAGCGCCTTACGAAAAGAATGAGGTATTTCGCATTCATGAATTGCCGGCAAATTCCGTAATGATCTTCGAGCATATGTTTGAGCATTCATCCACATATACCGTTCTGATGAAGAGTGACGTTCTCCCTAGCCTGCGGGAAAAAATGTTCACGGCCTTAAAAAAGATCACGCAGGAAGAATTGATCCATGCAGACAACCAAATTGACCAAGAACTTCTCTCGATTTACTCCATCCATGCTTTGCTTGGGCTTGTTTTGCACTGGGTCGAAAGCGGATTCAAGCATACGCCCGCTTATATGCAGGAACAGCTTATTAAAATCATTAATTGGCGCCCTACGGTCGTTCATACCGTTCTTCCCCATAAAAAATAAACAAGGAGCCCGCTCTTTAACGAGGGCTCCTTGTTTGTGAATAAATTAAGCGATGCGGAAACGCGCTAAAATTTGCTGCATTTCCTCGGCCATGTCGGATAAGGTTTGAGCAGCGACTTTGACTTCGCCGGTCGTTTCGAGTTGATTCACTGCTGAGTGTGAAACGTCCTGAGAAGAGTCGGCGGTTTTTCTGGCGATGGAAGCTACTTCTTGAACAGACGCCGTAACCTCTTGAGCGCCTGCCGACATTTGTTCGGAAGTTGCCGCCATTTCCTGAATTTGCGAAGCCACTTGATTCGTGGACTGCACAATTTCACCGAAATTTTGCTCCGTTTTCTGAACGAGCTCAATGCCTGTCTGCACTTCCTCTTTGACTTGACTCAACGCTTCGTTCGAGTCTTGGACGGTGGATTGTATTTCACCGAGCAAGATGGAGATTTCTGCCGAGAATTGGCTGGACTGCTCAGCCAGCTTACGGACCTCGCCGGATACGACGGCAAAGCCGCGCCCCTGCTCGCCAGCGCGCGCCGCTTCAATCGCGGCATTCAGGGCAAGAAGATTCGTTTGCTTGGAAATATCCTGAATCGCTTGTAAAATATGTCCGATCTCTTGGGATTTTTGCTCCAATAAGGACATAACTTTATCGGTTTGATGAACGGATTCATGAATCGATTCCATTTGCTGAACGGTGCTCTGCACATACGTTCCACCGGATTCGGCCTGCTGTTTGGTCCACTCGATAGACTCGGCAATAGAGGAGGCGCTTTCGGCCATACGGTAGATACCGGCGCCGACTTCCTCCATAGAACGCGTAGTTTCTTCCATCGCCAGCGTTTGTTGATCCGCACCGGTCGCCACTTCTTTCACCGTCTGAGTGATGTGATGCGACACTTCCTGCATATCGATGGAGCTTGTGCGAAGCTGCTCCGCAGAGGAGGAGACGCTTTGGGCGTGCCCATTCACGGCTTCGATCATACTGCGCATATGCTCCGTCATTTGAGCAAAAGAGGCTTGCAGATCCCCAATCTCATCCCGACGTTTCATAACCGTAGAGGTTACGGAAAGATCCCCCTCGGAAATGCGTTTGGCGGCAGCACTCATGAAGGAAATCGGTTTGGAAACGTGACGGGCGATCAGGAACGAGATGATCAATCCCAAGAGCACGGCAATCACACTGAGTACAATATTCCACGTTACACCGCTCTGGTAGGAATGCTCTACCTGTGCGGCCCATCCTTCCGCGTCATCCTGTATGCGTTGGGTGAACATCTCAATCAACAAGGAGCAGCTGCCCAGACTGCTGTCTGAGACTTGGATGAGCGCCATGCCTTCAGCTCCATGCTGCTGCGCGGCAGCGAGCGTTGCCGGGAAGGAGCTGGCGTATTGGGTCCATTGCTCTTTAAAGACATTGAGCATTTGGACGTCTTTTTCGTTCTGGAAAATCCCTTCCAGAAGACTGACTTTCTTTTGAATACCATTAAACAAAGTTTGAATCCTCTCTACTGGAGTAGTCGTGCTTTCATCCCCCAATATCCCGGTTCCGCTTAAATTTTGTTTCGTTTTATCCTCCATATTGAATTGGAGGCGCAGCATTTGATCGTCGAGACTTTTCAAATCGTAATTTAAATTGCCAAGCAAAATGACAGAGGGAAGTCCCTTATCCGTCGTTTGCTTGGCGGTTTCACCCATTGATTTCATCTTAACTTGGGACGTCAGACTAATTGCCGTTAGAAGCAGTAAAACGATGACAAAGCTAAAAAGCAGTTTCTTATAAAGCGTAAGTTTCATTCTGTCCAGCCTCCGAAGTTTTTTTATAAGGGGACGTGTTTTCCCTTTTTGACATGGATAAATTATCCTATGTTTAATTTCGGCGCGACTCACTGAATTTTGAATAGCTAAAAAAAATCGGACAAAGATCTTCCGATTATGAAATTCCTACATTTTTACTTTTTATCAATAAAAGCATAAATCTTCAACATACATCCAGATTCCCTATGTACTCTGCCTTACGATAAGCAGCGGCGCTAGAACCGTCAGTTTCTTTACTTTTTCCTTCTGAATTAGCTTGTGCAAAATCGCCATAGCTTGCCTGCCCAATTGTTCGCTGTGCTGTGAAACGGTCGTCAATTCTGGATTCATAGCCGATGAAAGCTGTGTATCGTCGAATCCGGCAATCGCCATCTCCTCAGGAATACGCAAACCCCGAGATATTGCGGCTTTCATCGCCCCGATAGCCACATAATCGTTAATACACATAACAGCCGTAGGCGGGTTCCTGAGCTCCAATATCTGACTCATCAACTCATAACCGCAGGCGATTGAAAAATCCCCCAGACGTACCCAATCTTTACGAACCGGGAGCCGATTCGCATGCATCATGCGCCGGAACGCCTGCAGCTTCTCAAACGTGGTCGTGGTTTCCCCGCTTCCGCCCAAAAAACCGATATGCCGGTGTCCGTGATCGATCAAATGCTGCATGATCAGCTCTGTCCCCAAATATTCGTTCGTTTTCACACGGTGGCATGGATGTCCAGGCAGTGATCCGTTAATGAGAACCACTGGAATTTTCTTCTGAATATCCAGTACTTCCTGCACAAGTGCATCTGGACAATGCCGTGAATTGATGCGGCCGCCCATGAAAATAAGTCCTTCTACCTGCCTTTCGCGAAGCAAGGTCAAATACTCGGACTCTCTGCTGAAATCGCTAAACGTATTACATAGAAAAAGCGTATACCCCAACTTTTGCGCAGCTCTCTCCGCCCCTCCGAATACTTCAGGGAAGAACATGTTGCTGCTATCCGGAAACAAAACACCGATCATACCTGTTTTTTTGTTCACCAGGCTGCGCGCCAAAGCATTAGGCTGAAACTTATGTTTTTCAATAATAGCCATAATCTTCTGTCTCGTTGACGTGCGAACAGGAGCCGTGTCATTAAGCACACGGGAAACTGTTGCGACGGAAACGTTAGCTTCCCTAGCGATATCGTAGACGGTAATGGATTCCAGGGGCATACACTCTCCGTTACTTGAGTGATAAAGATCGAAGGCCTGTTCGGAAACAGACCTTCGACCTCTTCTATTTGCTTCTATTTACTGCTCTCTACAGTTGTTTTAAAAGCATCCAGCTGCTTCTGCACTTCCGCCTGCAGTTTATCGAACCCGGCCGCTTTCAGCTTCGTACGGAAATCATTCACGGCCTTCTCCGGGTCACCGGCTTTGCCGTATAGAATAGCAGGCGCCATTTGCCCTACAATTTGTGTAATAGCCGTCAGCTCATTGGATACAGCAGCTTTGTCGAAAACAAAACGGCCGTATGGAAATGGCTTTTTGATCTTGTCATAGGAGGCGTATAGGGCTCCCTTGCCCACCCAATCGGTGCCGTCAGGAATTTCATTTTTGTCTATACGTCCACCCCAGAAATTGCTGTAGAAATCGTCGCGTTGTACGTCGTAGCCATCCGGACGGAAACGTTTGCCATCCTTAATGACATATTGAACCCCTTCGAGGCCATAGTTCATCAAATGATACACTTCAGGATCCTGGCGAATGAGCTCATACACCATCAGAGCGCGTTCCGGATGTTTGCTCTTCGCACCGATAGAGGTTCCTCCATGCGTAATGGACATGGAAACGAGATTGTTGCGCGTAGCGGAAAAAGGGAAGAATTGAAGATCGGAACCAGGCTGCAGCTTATCCATCTTGGTGCGCTCACCAAGGAACGTTTGCGTATGATGCTGATCCACGGAGGATTTGCCTGCCTCAAGCTCGGCACGGTTATCTCCCTTATAATTCAGCACATCCTCACGCCAGAAGCCTTTATCGCCCCAATCTTTCATTAGTTTGGCAAAATCAACGAAAGTGCTATCGAAAATCGGACTGTAGGCTGTATATTTCTGATCGTACGATTTGCCGTAAATCAGATTGAATAAGCCTGTATTAACAGGAAGTTCAATCGCATCCGTGTAGGAATTAATGTAGCCTCCAATGTTGCCGGCAGCGGTTCCATTCGCATCCCAAGGCACGACGCCAGGCTTCTTATCTTTGACGCCCTGGAAGTATTTGCCCATCGTTTCCCAATCTTTAATGGGTGTTGTTATGCCGAATTCCTTGGCCCAATCGCCACGATACAAGAATCCATGATTCACCCACTGCGTATAGTGATCTTCCGGAATCAGCATGATCTGATTCTTGTATTTCGTCTCTGCCCAGTTCTCAGGCGGTACTTCGTTCCATGTTAACGGCGCGTATGTCGGAAGCAGCTTATCGAGAGGCATGAAAGCGCCTTTTTGTGCATTTTGCCATGTATCCAGCCAATCCGTTGCAACGGTAATCAGATCCACAGGCTCCCCGGAAGCGAGCAGCAAATTATATTTGGTTTGCCAATCCGCCCACTCCACCCACTTGATCTCCAGCTTGGCATTTACCTTTTGCTTCAAAATGGCATTAACCTTTTCCATCACTTTTTCAAATTGACCGTTTTTCGGTTTGTCACCCAGCATGACGTATGAAATGGTTTGAAATTCCGAAGTATCGATTTTACTGGGTGAAGCACTTGCTCCCGTAGCGGTTGCCGTTGTTGCAGCAGTGCCGGCCGGGCTTGTTGTCGTGTTCGAAGATGATGTGCATGCGGTTAGACTGAAAGCAAGTGTTGCTGTTAAGGCTACGCCAAGCGTTTTCTTCTTTCTATTATCCATACGAAAGTGCCTCCCCATTAATATGTTGGTATATGCTTTGCGTCAGCCTTTCACTGCGCCAACGGTAATACCCTTGATGAAATATTTCTGAATCATCGGAAAAAATAGAATGACAGGTCCTGTTGCAACGACCGCAGTTGCCATTTTCATAGACTCTAAAGGCATATCTCTGGGCTGAACATTCGATGAGACAGAGGAGTTTTTAATAAAATCAGCACTGGTCACGACGTTATAGAGGAACAATTGCAGCGGTCTATATTTTAAATCCGGTGAGAGGAACAGCATGGCATTGTACCATTCATTCCAATAACCAAGTGCAATGAACAGGCCGATTGTTGCTAAGGCCGGTGTTGTCATCGGCAGGATGAGCTTGGTGAAAATTTTGAAGTCACCCGCCCCATCCATTTTGGCTGATTCCGTGATTGCATGCGGGATCGAGGTGACGAAGCTTTTCATCATAATGATCAGGAACGGGCTCATCAATCCCGGCAGAAGCACCGCCAAGTAGTTATCCTTCAAGTGCAGCCACTGAGTCATTATCAGATAAAAGGGAACAACTCCGCCTTGGAACAACGTTGTAAAGTAGATGAAGAAAGAAATGCGGTTTCGATACGGAAAATCAGGGCGCTGCAAGGAATATCCGGTCATGGCGACGATAAATAATCCGATTGTCGTTCCGACCAAGGTAATCCCCATCGTTACCCCATAGGAGCCGATGATCAATCCCGGATTTTCGAAAACAATTTTATAAGCAAATGTACTGAACTCCTTGGGCCATAGATTATAGCCATGCAGCGTAATGGATTTCTCTGCGGTGAACGAGGTACCTAGAACGAGCAGGAATGGAAGTAGACAGCATAGCGCGAATAAACCAATAAACCCATAACCAAATACGCGGATGGCCACCGAAGAAAAATCAGTTCCCCTTTGCCGTGCGATGACTTGCTCCACTGTTTGTACCTCCTAAGCTACTATTTTGACTGGCTGGCGCGCTTGGTTTAGAAGAGAGAATTCTCAGGCGAAGTCTTTTTAACGAGCCAGTTAGCCGTGATGACGATGAAGAATCCAAAAACAGACTGATACAAGCTGACAGCGCTTCCTAACGAGAAATTAAAATTGTTCATTAATGAACGGAACACGAAAGTCTCAATAATGTCCGTCGCATCGAATAAGGCTGTATTGTTGGCCCCAACCAAGTTATAAAACAATCCAAAATTTCCTCTGAGAATACCGCCTAAGGAGAACAGCAGCAAAATAATAAAAGTAGGCTTCAGCCAAGGCAGCACGATATAGCGAATACGTTGAAGTGCGTTGGCACCATCAATTTCGGCTGCTTCTACAATCTCCGAATCCAATCCCATAATGGCTGCGAAGTAGACGATCGACCCATATCCGGTAGACTGCCACAAATAAGTAATGACAATAATGAATGGCCAAATTCCGGGATTGGAGTATGTCTTCACCGGGTCCCAACCGAGGGATTTCAGAATGCCGTTCAGCAAACCGTAATCATAGCTGAGAATATTGTAGGCAATCAGGCCCACCAGAACGAAGGAGATGAAAAAGGGCAAAAACATGAGCGATTGGGCCATTTTCTTGAACCATTTTTTTCGAAGCTCATTCAGCAAAATGGCGATGCTAATCTGCAAAATGTTTCCTATCAGGATAAACGCAAGATTATAGGCAATCGTATTAAAGGTGAGCTTCCACAATGCCCCTGAGGTGACCAGGAAGTTAAAGTTGTCAAATCCAACGAACTGGCTTCCAAACAACCCGCTGCTATAATTGTAGTTAATAAATGCGAGGTATAACCCCGGCATAGGCAGATACGACATAACCAAGAAAAATAAAATAGCAGGCACACACATCAACAGTAAGGTGCGGTGTGACCAAAATCTGCGCAGCCTGTTTGAGCGCTTTTTGATTATCATACGCTCCTCTTCCAAGCTGCTTGAGGTGATGGCAGTTCTCATCGGTACGCTCCTTTCTATCTAATTGGCGGTTACAGGTACAAAACTAAGAAGCTCTAACAAAGCATCCCCTGCCACCGATACCGCTTCTAACAAAATAACGATCTCGTTGCTTTCATCTTCTTTGCGGAACCAGGGCCCGGGCACATAAACGGAGTCATCACTGCCTCCACGGAAAACCGGCCTGTTCGCACCGCCTTGCGTCCATAAACGTCCGATCAAATGACCGTTGAAAAAGATCGTCAGCTTCAAATCCTTGCCTTTCGCGCACACTCTCCAGCCCAGCCCTTGATTATCGTCCTTTAACTCGCCGTATAACCATGAGACTGTCCCCGGCCTGAGTGATAAGGAGGCTTCAACCGCATGCGCAGCTAATTTAGACTTAGCGGCATGCCGCAGCAGACCGGCCTCCTGACATGCGCTCAACGTCCATTCTTTGGCTGCTACCCCTTCATAGAGGGAAATTTGTCCGCTTAGTGAACCGTACGTTTTATCCAGAAATAACGTTATGGTTGCTGTTTCTCCGGCCTTCACAAATGGGGTTAAATCCACATAGGGATTCAACGGATTCAACTGTCCGAGTGCATGACCGTTCACATAAGCATAGGCATAAGTGAAATTCCCCACTGTATGCAGCATCCAGGTATCCGCTTCTTCTGTCAGCCTCACCTGTTTGCGGTAACACTGATGAGCAGGCTGCTCTGTGGATAACCATCCGCCAATGCTGACAATCGGCCAATGCTGGTGATTTACATCTACATCTGCGTAATCTTCCTTGTTCTCACCCGAACTCATTCGTTTGTATCTCCAATTTTGATTTAGATCCTGAACTGAAAGAATACCGGCAATCCCCTTTAGTCCTTTAAGGCTGCTTAGATGCAAAGCCGGCAAATTCGTATCATGGAAATTCGTGTGTCCCCAGATTTCCACTCGGGCAGTCAATGATTCATGAAATGGAGCATCAGTTGGGATATAGTGGCTGGTTCCGCCGGGCGTTACCGTACCTAGAAAGGAATCACCGCTATACAAGGAAATGACATCGCTCGCCTGCTGCAGCATATAACCCAGATAATTGCTCTCCTTCGGTCGCTTGAGTCGTGCTTTATACCATGCAAAACCGCGATATATCCCCTTTTTCTCTAAAAAGTCGGCTGTGTCACCGAGCGCCACTTCCTCAGATCCCAGGGAAACGACCGGACTAACATGGCTTTGCGCCCATGTAATAGGGAGATCGGCACTTTCTGTTATTCGCTCCGGATAAGCACCAATTATCAGGCTGCCGGTCTCATCGACATTTTCAAAGAGCAAGGCCTGCGTACGACTCAATCCTATCATTTCTATAACATGATGCTCAGACACATGAATCCTTGCTCTGGCTTCTTTATCAGAGGATCGATAAGAGATAACCACTTGACCCGCAGCCTCCTCATGCGCCTGCATATCTCCGCCTTCCAATCGCACCTCCGTATCAAATGTAAAACAGAGCTCTCCTTCGCCATCGGTATGAAACACCAACAATGTGCGGTCAGCAAGGCGCTTGACAGCGAAAAGCTCAGCCGTCGCATACGCCAGAGTGCCGCTCACTGGAATGTCCCATGTTTGCAGGGGGATCTGCACAGGCAGGGCCGGGCAGTGTCCGCCGGCTGCGACAAGGGTTGTATAACGCGGAATTTCTTCATCCGAGTATTGAATGTATGCGCCTTCATTTGTATCTTTCACATTCGTTAGAAACAAGAGTTCCCCGCCCTGCTTTAAAGCTAATCTAAGGGGGCCAGTCAAACTCTCAACCGGCGCTGCTTCGGCCAATGAACGGCCAAAGGTTTGAATAAGCCGGGCCAGCAGTTTGCCTTCGTAGGCTTCCTCCCGAAGATGTCCTTCCGGAGTCAGCATGCCATTGAAATCGTAGTCCGATGTGAGGAAAGATAGCGGATTGCCCCAATTATTGGCCGCATTCGTAAACCCGAAGTTCGTGCCGGAAGCTTGCAGATAAGGTCCGAGCATCTTCGCTCCGGCCGACAGCAATCTGCGAAGCAGAAAGTGCGAACGATTCGTTTCTGTGACAAGCAAGGGATACCCGTACCGGGCTAATTCTTCCCTATACGAGAGCACTTTATCTTCAAAGAACGGATCACGGTCGTTTGGATAAAAGTTGCACGTTGGCACCACATCTTCAGTGAAGCCTGAAGCCTCCTGCAATCCCCCTTGACCTGCACATGCCAGCATAGGTACAGAAATGCCATGCTGGAGAGCCATATCCCGTAAAGCGGAGATATAACCCTTAGGATCCGAGCAAGGGTAGAAATCCAGCTCATTCTCCAGCTGAACGGCGATGACCGTCCCCCCTTGCCCTTTCTCATAGTTGCGGATAATGGGCAGAATCTGACCATACCATCTAGCTACATGCTGCAGATAATGAGGGTCGTTCTCTCTGATACGGAGATCTTCTTTGACAAATAAATAGGCAGGCAGTGCGCCGCCGTCCCATTCGGAGCAGATGTAAGGTCCCGGCCTGGCTATTACCCAAAGACCGGCATCAGAAGCCTCCCTCAGAAACTCAGCAACATCTTTTTCCCCTGTAAAATCCCAAACGCCCTCTTGAGTCTCATGGTGGTTCCAAGGAAAGTAGACGTCAATCGTGTTATAGCCGACACTTTTCACCTTAAGCAGCCGCTCTTTCCACACGCCCTGCGGGAGTCGAAAGTAAAATAAGGAGGCACAAAGTATGATTTCCGGGTTCCCGTTTATTCTCAGTGCTTCCGGTGACAGATGGATGACAGCTTCATTATTTTCGGATGGTTGCAATGGTTGCCCTCCTTCGAATCTATCCAATCGTTCGTTATGAAACCCATTTCATTAACTGGAGATCTACAATTTTTATCAGTGAAGTTAGTATAAACTTTTGATTAAGCGCTTTCATTATAGGAAACATTCAAATTTATAATAAAACGATGATATTTTCTCACGATCGGCATACAAAAAAGCTGCGAATTCTATCTGAATTCACAGCTTTTTTCCTTCAATAATTCACAGATTTCTTGTATATTTCACAGAGCTTTCCGAGGGCAAAGCCGCTGCATTAACTTTCACATCTGAATTCTTTCACCGTCTTCCCTTCGATCTCTTTAAATACTTTGCAGAAGTAAGAAGTTTCTTGAAACCCTGTTTTTGCTGCAACCTCATACACTTTTAAAGCCGGGTCCCGAAGCAGCAGCTTGGCTCTGCGGATCCGGCATCGGTTCATGTATTCAACAATCCGCATGCCGGTCTCATTTTTAAATAAATTGGATAAGTAATTGCTGCTGAGATGGAGAACGTCGGCCATCTTCGCAACCGTGATATCTTCGGCATAATGCTCTTCTATGTAAGCAATCGCCGCTTGAATCTCCTTCCTTATCTGGGTATTCCCGGAACGGTTTCCGAGCATCGATCGGGTCAAGCTCAACAGAGAATTTCTTACTTCATCCAAGAGCGGAAGGGCCTCAATGGTTTGGCTCAGCTGTTTAAGAGAATTTTCCACAGGCTCAGAAAACACATTTTTTTCCAATGCAGTGGTTTTGATTAGCAGGATGACCTCCATAAGGAGTGATCTTAATTCCACAAGAGGCCGTTTTCTTTCACGCAGAGACTGAAAAAAGAAGTCTATCTGAGCTTCGACTTCCGCCCAAACGCCCCTTTTCACAGCTGCGGCCAGCGCTTGTATCGCCAAATTGGTTTTAGCCGGTTCACCGTCCATGACGCTAGTACTTGCATAGCTATACGTTTTCCCGGCGCCTTCGTATACGGATTGTTCCAATGCTGACTTTGCCTGCTGATACAAGGCGGACCAGTCTTTTAATCCGTAGCCGATGGAGCTTATACCTGCCGTTACCGTATCGTTTTGTTTTACTGCAAGCGAAGCAAGGCGAAGTGCTTCCTCTTTGCATTTACGCTCGCTCTTTTCATAGGGACAAGAAATGATTGCCGCGTTTCTCCGGTTCTTAATAGGGATAACCATTGTGATCAGTTCCTGCTGCGGCTCCTTCGTGTCCTTAGGAAGAATATTCGGCAGCTCCCCCTCCATGACAATAACCGCAGTAGGTCCGTTCTGGAACGGAAAACGAACCGCCGATGCTTGGCTCTCCATTTCTACAGCCGTTTGCCATTCCCCAAGCAGCAGCTTGCGCCCCACTAGCAGCTGCATCTCGCGCAAATTCGCATCTCGGTAATCGGCTTGCTTCCGCCGCTCGTAATCTTCCAAAATTTTGACATGCATATGCTGCAACAGCTGCTGAAGGGTATCCGGCTCCAGGTCATGCTTTAATAAATAATCTTCAGCGCCAAGTTTCAAAGCCTCCTTCACATAACGGAAATCATCGAAAGAGCTTAGAGCTACGATTTTGATGCTTGAATCCCATTGTTTCACCTGCTGAATTAAATCGATACCGTTCATTTCCGGCATCGAAATATCGGTCACAATTAAATCAACACGCTGATCCTGCAGCAGCTGAAGGGCATGCACGCCATTTAGCGCTTCACTTACAATTTGGAACCCGTAATCCTCCCAACGGAGAATCGATTTAATGGCATACCGGTAAATGGCATTGTCCTCTACAATCATAGCGTTCAACATAGCCTTACCTCCTCTGGCGATATGTCTTGTGTGGTATGCATATCATTGCTTTCGTGCCCACGCCAAGCGCACTCTCATAACGAAGCCCGAATTGCTGTCCATAATAGAGCTGAACGCGTTCATGCACATTATGAATTCCGATACTTGTCACGCCAGGCACCCTTTCCTCTTTGGCAACGGTATTTAACAAATCCGCAGTCCGTTTCTCCGACATGCCGACACCGTTGTCCTCGACAATCAAGATCAGCCGGTTCTCCGCCTGCTTGGCTGAAACGCAAATTCGTCCGTTTCCTTTCGACATTTCAATGCCGTGAAGAATGGCATTCTCCACCAGAGGCTGCAAAATAAAATAAGGCACCTCGCACCCAAGCAGCTGCTCGTCAACCTCGTATTCAACCTGGAAAGCGTCCCCGTACCCGATCTTCTGAATGTAAATATAATTTTTTAATTGGACAATTTCCTGCTCAAGACTGTGGAACTCTCCGACTCGCCGGACGGAAGATTTCAAAAGATCAATAACAGCGGTAACCATTCGTTCAATCTCCGGCTGCTGTTTCAAACGGGCATACCATTTTACAGTCCCTAACGTGTTATACAAGAAATGCGGATTAATCTGGCTCATTAAAACGGTGAATTCCGCCTGCTGCTTGGCTATCTGCTCTTTATACACCGTATTGATCAACTCGTTGATCCTGGAAAGCATGAAATTAAAACGAACGGTGAGGCTGCCAATCTCATCCTTCCCCAGCGGCTCAATTCGAACGTCAAAGTTGCCCTCCTCCACCTTTCTCATGGTTTGCTCCAGAGTCTTGATATTGCGGGTCGACGAATTGGAGAGCAGGGCGGCAATACCTGTCGAGATCAGAACTGCCAGCAGCGAAACCAGCAGGATGACTAAAATTAATAAGCGCGTATCCGACAGCAAAGCTGTCATAGGAATAAAACATAAGATCCGCCATCCAAGCTTTGGGGTTCGCTCTTGCACGAATAAATAACTCCCTGTTCCTGCATGCTCTACCATGGCCATGGATGAATCTGGTTCGCTAAGGGCAATGCCCGAACTTTTTTTAATGAAATTCGCTGTATCAGGATCGCTGCCACCGGCTAACAGCTCGTTGAAAGGACTAAGAATAGCCACATTATTTGGCTTAATTATCGAACTCCCGCTTCCCAGCGAAAGGAAATAGTCGGAATCGATACAAAACACGATCGTACCTAAACTGCGGTCAATTTGATTCAAATCGGTGAAATCTCTAACGAGCATTACTTCATTTTGCTTTCGGATGGGAGGGGACCAGCCCATATTCAGTCCATGCTCGTTTAAATAAGAGGCTCCCATCTCGGTTATGGCTTTCGCAGCGTCAAGATTTAAAGTATGATCCAACCCCTTCTTATTTTCCCACCAATACACTTGTCCTTTCCCGGTTTGAATCATAATCGCATTCATATAGGGATTGCCGTTTCCGTATTGCGCAAGCAGGAATTCCATGCGACTGCGAAATGCCGGATAATTATCGCTAGTTACCTGTTCCCCCTGTTCGGCAACAATTTGCCTGATATTATTGTCGCTTAGAACATAGACCGATGAATTGAATACATCCTTGGCTTTGCTCTCAATATTATCCGAGGCTTGATGAATGACTTGCATGGAAAGGTCTCTTGTATTCGATTCAATAAATTTAGTTGAAGCGTAGATCGCAGCTCCGCCTATTGCCGCCGAAATGAATAAAATAATGATCATATTAGATAAAAATATTTTCGTACGGATGCGATAATCTTTGATCCGCTTTTGTCGCCATATCGGAACTGCCACTCTGCACCGCTCCTTGCCGTCTATCCTTTGATGGGTTTGCGAAATCGATCGAAGGCTTGATCAAGCTCTTGAATACATGACTCAACATTGTGATTGCGATCGAGTACAAATTTCGTCAAAGCATCCACAAACACCTTATGCAAATCCTGATTAACGAAATCCGTCGGCAAGCTGGACCAATCATACGTTTTCCCCTTTTGAATATAGGTTTCATCCAAATCTACATAAGTGGGATCAAAGTCATTTGGCAATCCCTTAATGACAGACAATGCCTTTTTATTGTTCTGGAAGACGGTGCCCAATTCTTTGGAAGCAAACAGGTTCAGCAGTTGTAAGGCGACTTCTTTGTTGGGGGATTTCGGATTGACGACAATGCCGCCTGTTGATTTTAATCCGAACTTGGCATCTTGAGGATCGTTGGAGTAAGGAAAAGCGAACAATCCCAGATTGCTGGCCGGATTTTTCGACTTTACCCCGTCAACCGTCCATGTTCCGTTAATAATCATTCCCGCTTTCCCCTCAGCCAGTAAGAACTGCGCCTGATTCCAATCCGTTTCAAATGGCTTTGACACATATTTCAAGCGTTCGCCGAATCTTTTCAGCACGGCTTTGAAATGAACGCGATCTTCAGCGAATGTCGTGCGACCTGCTTCAATTTCGGAAAACCAATTTATATTCTCTGCATGCTGATTGGCTAACAGATCGGCCGTTATATCCCAGATGATGGTCCAGCTATCCTTATAACCCGCTGCGATGGGCGTCAGGCCAGCATTTCTAAGCGCTTCACAGGCTTCTATAAACTGATCCCACGTTTTCGGAGGACTGTGAATACCGGCTTTTGCGAAAGCGTCTTTATTGTAAATAACACCGGCCCCATTGACATCAATAGGCAGCGCCCAAATTCGTCCATCAGCCGATTTCACGCCATTCAAATATCGCTCGTCAATCTGAGACAGGAAGGGCTGGCCGGTCAAATCCATCGCGTAGCCGGTGCGGATTAAGTCCTCTGCGGACTCCAAGTTATCCATCATATAGATGTCAGGCATATTATTGGAGATGACCTTTGTACGAAGCAAACTCATGTAGTTGCCTCCATCTACTCCCGTCAGCGTGAACGTATACATCGGATTCTTTTGGGTAAATTGCTGTGTTCCCATCTCCAGCCATTTACGCGCGCCTTCCTCATCAAAATGATGAATCCAGGTAAGGGTCTGCTCTGCCGGGTGCTTTTTTGCGACCGAAGTCACCTCCCCCTGCTGACAAGCAGCCAAGAGCGCGGACATAGCTATTCCAAGTGCGATAAAACGCAGCTGCATTCCTTCCCCGCCTTTCCATGTTACCGCTTACATAAATCTGTTTGCCTTTTATTTTACTATAAGATCTTCGTAAAGCAACGGTGCGTTTCAAACAATGCATAAATTTGGAATTTATATCAATACTATGCTCAAACAGATCTTGCCCGAATAGCGCTTATGCAGGAGGCTTTCATGAAACATGACGAGAACGGATTGGACATGGAGTTGGCCGATAGTCTGACAGATAACTTGCTGGAGATCACACAAGAGCTGGGAAACAGCAGCGACATTGCCATCCGGGAAATCCAGATTAATCTCGGCGATCATCGTTCCATCGAAGGAGCGGTTGTCTATATGGCTGGCCTCTCCAACTTGTACTCGATGATCGACACCCTGCTTGCCTGCTGCAAGGACGGCGCACAACAACACTTGAATCCCGAAGATCTGCTGAGCTATTTGGAAAATGTGGTGGTCTCCTCGGGCACAGTTGAGCATATTGACACCCTGAACAATCTTTTTGAAAAGCTATTGTCCGGTCAAAGCATTCTGCTGCTGGACGGATGCAAGCGGGCATTGGCGATTGGCACCAAGGAGCTGATCGGGCGCCAGGTCGAAGAACCCAATGTGCAGTCGGTTGTCCGCGGCCCCCGGGAAGGCTTTACAGAGGTGCTGCAATGGAATACAGCCATGCTCCGCCGCAAAATCAAAGACCGCAATCTCTGGATGGAAACAATGAGCATTGGCAGAGTGACCAAAACAGACGTGGTAGTGGCCTACGTCAAAAACATTGTGTCCGAAGAGGTGCTCGAAGAAGTAAAGACCAGACTATCCCTCATTGATATAGACGCTATCCTGGAGAGCAACTACATTGAGGAGCTGATTGAAGATAAACAGAACACACCCTTTTCAACCATTTTCAACACTGAGCGTCCGGATGTCATTGCAGCCGATTTATTGGAAGGACGCGTTGCCATTCTTGTGGACGGGACGCCGTTTGCCCTGCTTGTTCCGGCATTGTTCACCCAATTTTTCCAATCCAGCGAGGACTATTACCAGCCGGCGAATTTCTCCTCCTTAATCCGTCTGCTTCGCTTATTGTCTTTTGGATTGGCACTATTAACCCCTTCTTTTTACATTGCGGTTACAACTTTTCATCAGGAAATGCTGCCGACCACGCTGCTTTATAATTTAGCAAGCCAGCGCGAGGGCGTTCCTTTCCCGGCCTTTATCGAAGCGATTATGATGGAGATTACGTTCGAAATATTGCGTGAAGCCAGTGTACGTATGCCTAGAACCGTTGGGCAGTCCATTTCTATTGTGGGCACGCTAGTAATCGGTCAAGCTGCCGTGGAAGCAGGTCTCGTAAGTGCCGCGATGGTTATCGTCGTATCGATTACGGCGATGTCCAACTTCGTTCTGCCCGCCTTCAACCTCGGCATTACGATTCGCATCATCCGGTTTTTGCTTATGATGCTGGCCGCCACATTTGGTCTTTTTGGCATCTTTGTAGGGATCATCGCATTGGTCGTCCATTTGTGCGGGATTTCCTCCTTTGGCGTTCCTTTTATGTCGCCTTTTGCTCCGTTCCATTTATCAGATCAGAAAGATACGATCGTCCGGTTTACTTTTCCGAATATGATTACTCGCCCTAAGGTCTTCCGTCAAAAAAATCTCGTTCGTCAGAAGCGCAGATGAGGAGGCTCATCCTTTGAATCGTGCCATATCCGCCGGTTTATGCTTCATTACGTTCCTTTGCTTATTAACGGGTTGTTGGAGCAGTCATGAATTGAATAGTATAAGCATCGTCGTAGGAATGGGAATTGATAAAATCGGGGAGCGCTATAAAGTTACGATCCAAATTGTCAATCCAAGTCAAGTGTCCGCCAAAAAAGCAAGCTCCAGCAACGCGAACGCCGTAGTCGCCTACGAAGAAACCGGCATGACGGTTCCTGAAGCCTTATCGCGCATGAGTGTTAAAGCATCCCGGTTTTTGCACTACTCCCATCTGCGGATGGTTGTATTCGGTGAGGATGCGGCCCGCGCAGGCATTAGCAAACCGCTGGATTTCCTGTCCCGCAATATGGATATGCGAACTGACTTTTATTTCATCGTCGCCAAAGAGGCCAAAGCTTCCGAAGTTCTAAACGTCATTAGCGCTTTGGATCCGATTCCCGCCAACAACATGTATACGATGCTTGAAACATCCGATAGATATTGGTCTGCAACGGGAAGCATGAATCTTAACCGTCTGCTTCAAGAAATAGGGACTCCGGGCAAGAGTCCCGCCATGACCGGGATCGAAATTATAGGCAATAAAGAAATCGGGAAGCAGTCGGCCAATACAAAATATGTGAAACCACCTGCCCTGTTTAAATATTCAGGCATGGCTGTTTTCAATATGGACCAATTTGTCGGCTGGTTGGATGAGAACGATACGAAAGCTTTAAATTATGTGCAAAATTCAGTTTCGCAAAGCACAGGGTATATTCCATGTCCGGGATCTCAAGGACACATTACGCTGCAGGCGATTCGTTCCAATACCGTCATCCGCCCGCACCTTGTCAATGGCGCTCCCGAATTCGACGTCAACATCGGAATCGATGGCGATATTGCCGATGTCGAATGCACAGTCGACCTTTCTCAATCCTCGGTGGTCGACGAGATTGAGCAGCTAAACAACAACAAATTGGAAACTCTTATTCAGCAATCCATCGCGAAAATACAGAAAAAATTCGGGGCGGATATTTATGGTTTCGGCAAATCATTTCACAAGAAATACCCCCAATCCTGGCATCAAATCAAGAATTGGAGCGATGTTTTTCAAACGGTTCAAATACGGGTTCATGTCAAGTCGACCCTTCGCCGGATAGGAACAATTATGCAGCCTATCGAAAAAATAACGACAGAATAAGGTGCAACTTATGCTGCTCTTAATTGGGGTAGTTCTCACACTCATCTGGACAGCCTGGAAAGAAATCCATCCGTTGTGGAAGAAGGACAAGCGCAAAGAAGCTTGGATATTGGCTCTTGCTACAGTGTGCATCAGTGTGCTCGGCATCGCAAAAAGTTTGAACGCCCCTTTGCCGAATCCGCTGATTGTGTTGTCGGCGATACTAGGACCCTATCCTCAAGCGGTTTATTCCATTTTGCAATGAAAGGGGGACGGCTCCATGGAGAAGCAACAAATCATAAGCAGAAGCTCTTTCACGATACTCGTTACTTTTTTCATGATCGGCACGTCCATCCTGATTACGCCTTCAGGGCTTGCTCTCGAGGCAAAGCAGGACGCATGGCTGGCATGCCTCACAGGCGTTGCTTTCAATGCTTTGAACGCCGTGTTATATGCTCGATTAGGAGAACGCTTTGCCGGGCAAACCTTGGTCCAATATTGCGAAACTGTGCTTGGCAAATGGGCGGGTAAAGCCGTATCGCTGGCTTTTGTCTTGTTTTTTTATTTGCTGGCTTCGCTGATGATCGGGGATCTGGGTTATTTCGTAACTTCCCAGATCATGCAGGAAACGCCGATAGAGGCGCTGCAAATGCTGTTTATTCTTGTTGTCGTGTTGGCCGTCCGGTCCGGTTTTGTCGTGTATTCGAGGGCGGCCGTCGTCTTCTTCCCATGGCTGATTCTCCTATTTTTGCTGCTCATTGTGCCGCTGCTGCCCAGATTCGATATGAGAAATTTCATGCCGGTTATGGAGTTTGGCATAAGGCCGGTTCTGCGGGGCGGATTTACCTTCTACGGATTGCAGGAGATGATTGTGCTGCTCATGTTCTATCCGTTCGTTGCCAAACAGAAAGGCCGTCAAATCAGCTTTATTTGGGGAATTGGAATCGGGGGCGCTATCCTGCTTTTAACGACGGTCGGGAGCATAGCCGTGCTGAGTTCGGAGCTCACATCCAACCAATTGTTTCCGGCCTACACGCTTGCCAAAAATATTAGTATTGGCCACTTCCTCGAACGGGTCGAAGGCATTTTGATCTCCATTTGGGTGCTGTCCATTTTCCTCAAAATCGTACTCACCTTCCACGCTTCTCTGCTGGGGTTCGCTCAAATCGTGAACATCCGGGATGAGAAGCCGCTGGTCGTTCCTTTCGCATTGGGAATGATCGTTCTCTCCCTGATGTGCTACCCCAATACGATCTTCATCAATGATTTTCTGGGGAAAAATTGGGCGCCTTTCGCACTTATTTTCACCCTTTTTTTACCGCTTCTGCTTCTTCTCGGATCTTGGTTTCAAAAAATGATAAAGGTTTCCTACAAGCAATCCAATAAATAAGTACATTAACCCTCCAAAACAACCATAAACAGCCGCTCCGACTACCGCGGTAAGAATACCGAAGATGACTTGATCCTTATCCTTGGCAGGTGAAGTAGGCGGATCTGTAAGCATAAATAAAGCAAAGAACAGGGATGCATTGATAAAAGGCGACCGAAGCGCGTCAGCAGCGTCTCCCATATTTAAAACACCCATAATAAACAATAAAATGAAATATGTCCCAAGAAATGAAAAAACCTGAGGGAATTTGTTTACTCTGTTCGTTACCATGTATCCGCCAACCAAGAGAAACACGATTGACCATGCAGGAAGATCCCCAAATGCCCCCCACCAGCTTTGTCCGGTTCGAAACAAAAGGATGGACAGCAGCAGTCCGAAGGCAGCTGGATTAAAGATTGGTTTTTTGTTTTGGACAAGTACATGTTTAGACAAAATAGCCATAACGGACGTTGCCGCAACAATATACCATGAGGAAGTGGTGCTCAGGATCAAAGCAATAATTAACCCTGTGATCACGGCCCCATCCGGCAGCACTCGCTTTCTGTTGGCTATCCGTGAACAAAGAATATCGATGGCTAAACAAACACCTACCGCAATAAGGCCATTAACAATGCCTTTGATGTCGTGTGACCAACTAGCAGCTATGAGTAAAAAAGCCACCATGGAAATGATGACGTATCCCTTTGGCGTTTTGACCCAACGATTCGTAGTCAATTTAGATCCCCCCGACTTGATAGATTTGCAGACCGGAAGTAATGAAAATTCCCTGGAGTCCAGCTTGCTCAATAAACGTTCTTCCGTTGTCCCAATCCAGTAAGAAAGAGACTGTCGAGAAAGCATCCGCCAGCATGGCGTAGGGGGCGATGACGCTGCAACTGACCCATTCACCTGGAGACTGTTTGGTCACGGGGTCGATGATGTGATGCAGACCTGCTCTTAATGCACTCTTGCGCTCGTAGCTTCCCGAGGTACAGACAGCCTCATTGGAGATTTCAATCGTTTGGATGACTTCTCCTTGGCGCTCGGGATGCTGAATGCCAATTTTCCACTTGCTGCCGGTTTCATCCACACCTCCCGCATAGAGGTCTCCGCCGGCATTGATGACGAAGCCTTCAAATTCTTTGAGCTCTTGAGCGGCCAAATCGATGGCGAATCCTTTGGCTGCTCCCCCTAAATCAATGACCAGCGGCTTACGCAAATAGAGCGTACGATCCTGTTCATTTAAGATGATATCTCTGAAGGTAGCCGAATCTGACGATAAGCTGTGGATCGTTTCTCCCGTTAAATAATGCTGATTGAAGCCATGATCCTCCATCGCTTTTCCTACGGCAGGATCGAATAGGCCATTCGTCCATTCCGCCATCTCCAAAGCAAACTTCAGAGGTTCAAATAATAGCGGACTGATTTTGACGGGAGTTCGAATTTGCCGGCACGCCTCCATCATTTCGCTGTCAAGGCTGAAACGGCTGCAGGCATGTTCGACTTTCCGAAAGGCTTCGAAGGCCCGGTCAATGGCAGCTTCGATCCGATCCTTTGGTTGCTGTGTGACGACCTTAATATCTACAACGGTATCCATAAATAATTTTGTTTTCTTCATAATTGTGACCATCAGGCGTTTCGCGCCTGGGAAAGCGCATCTTGTATGGCGTCTTTAAATGCTTGGGTACTATACGTTGCGCCCGATACATTTTGTACTTGCGCACTTTGTTTCTGCATCACTTCTTGCGGCAGCCCTGCAACGTCATCAATGGTATAATGCATCGCAAAATGACTGATTTCGACATCCGTAATCCGATCGTTTTTTATCGTTACTGTGGCCTGGATCGATCCGCGTCGATTACTTCCTGTGCCCGTATAGGTACCCTCTTTATACATCCGATTCGGTTGAGCGCTTTTGACCTGTGCAACTTGGGACTGTAGTTGTTGTATCGGTTGCGGTTGCTGTACGGTAGCTTGGGTCTCGGTTGCAAAATATCCAGCGGCATACACAGCTCCAATAGCCGTTGAACACAAGGCGACCCATTTTTTGTTCATTTTCGCCATGTGAATCCTCCCTACAACTTCATCGATATTTTGATTATAAGGAGCAAACATTTAAATTTTATTAAAACACACCTGCATGCACGGTCGCCTAATTTTTCTTTGGAAAATTGATCTGAACTTCGGTCCCGCCGGAAATCTGGGACGTTACGCGAATGCTGCCTTTATGCGCATGCACGATCCACTCGGCGATCGAAAGTCCGAGCCCTGTTCCGCCCTCTGTGCGGGAACGTGACTTATCCGCTCTGTAGAAACGCTCGAAAATATGCGGAAGATCGGTTTCATCGATCCCGCAACCGCTGTCTTTCACGATAACCTGTATAGAATGTGACAAGCTGTGACAGGTTATCTCAATGGTCCCGTATGGCGGCGTATACTTTAGAGCATTATCCAATAAAATAATAAACAATTGCCGAAGGCGGCTTTCGTCCCCCCATATCACGGCAGGTTGGAAATGCGAGCGGATGCGGATAGATTTGGTTTCCGCCAGCAGCTCAAATTGCTCGGCAAGATCTTCGAGAATAGGGTGAAGCGGTATTGTCGCGGCATTAATTTGCAGTTGGTTGGAATCCGTTCTTGCGAGTGTCAACAGATCGTCGATCAGCTTCCCCATTCGCTTGCTTTCCTTCAAAATGAGGGCAATGTTCTGACTTTCCTGCTCGATCGTATGCTGAGGATGCCGAAACAAAAGCTCGGCGCGAGTATGGATAACGGAGGTTGGCGTACGCAGCTCATGGGAGGCGTCGGCAACGAATTGCTGTTGTTTATTCCATGACCTCCGAATCGGCACAAGTGAGCGTCCTGCCAGGTAGAATCCGGCCATGATCGAGAACAGCACACCTGCTGCGCCGGCCAGGCCAAGATCCGTACGAAGCGTCTGAAGCATGCCATTCTCAGCTTCTAAGCTTCTAACGACAACTACGTACGAAGCATGGGATAAGGAAGCTGAATCGACCGTTTCGTTCATTGGATTATGGAATCCCAATATCCGGTATTCGTGCCCACGTGCATACACATTCTGCATATCCCCATTGCTGCTAATACGCTTGAAGCGAAAAGCGTCATCCAGAGAGAACGCTTGCTTCGGATATTGATTGATTAATTGCCCTTGATCGTCCCAGAAAAAATAAGAAGTTCTCCTGTCGGCATCAGGCTCCGGATGATCGGCTTGCAGCATTTGATCGATGGAGCTCGCTTGCATGGATCTGGAAATATTGACAATCGCCTCATCAACTTGATGAAATAAGCGAAAAGACAAATGAATATACAAAATAATTCCAGATACTAACAAAATCAATACAACGACCACAGAATTTAACAGCACCAATTGAGTTCGCGTTTTATTGAACATTGGAATCTCCCTTAAACAAATACCCTACCCCGCGAATTGTTTTTAAATAGATCTCTCCGCCATAAGGCGCAAGTTTTTTGCGCAAATGATGAACATAGACATCGACCGCTGTTGAAGCAGATTCCGATTCAAACCCCCAGATCCGTTCGAAGATTTGATCTCTGGATAAAATTTGTTCCTTGTTGCACAGGAAAAATTCCAATAGCTCATACTCCTTAGGCGTTAATCGCAAAGGCTCTTCCCCGGCATAAGCATCCCTTAAGCCAGGTACCAGCTGAATTTGCCCGCACGACATTTTTCCATCTAGATCAATGGTCCCGCGTCTTCGCAATACCGCCCTTGCTCGAGCGAGCAGTACACTGACAGCAAAAGGTTTCGTCACATAGTCGTCAGCCCCGGCATCCAGCCCCCTCACACAATCTTCCACACTGTCTTTCGCAGTCAGCATGATGATCGGCGTTGAAATTTGATGGCCACGCAAATGCTTTACAATGTCCAGTCCGTTCATTCCCGGCAGCATCACGTCAAGGAGAATAAGGTCGTAACTTCCTTGCTCCGCCAAGAAGCACCCTTCATCTCCCATCGAAGTCCCCGTCGTGTCGAAGGACTCATTTTCAAATATTTCCTTAATCGCCTCAAGCAGCGGTAAGTCGTCCTCAACGATTAGTATTTTCAACTGCATCCACCTCATGCCTAATTATTCCTTCATTTTACCAGAAAAAAAGAGAAACCCAACGTTATAAAAACGGGGCTTCCCTGCAATCTGACCGTCACCAGCCACCAACGTTCAACCAAAGTGCTTTGCTAATCGCTCACTCATACGTTAGTTTAATTTTTTTACCGATTCTCCAGGCAAAATTTCGCAAGCTATTTTTAGCGTTTGCCAAGACTTACTCTTATTTTCCTCAAAAACATTACTAAGCAAGACGTCAGCGGCCGTTTCTCCAATAAGACGTTCTGATTGGTCAATACATGTAAATTTGGGTGCATTCAACTGCGTCCAATTTGGAGTACCAATAATAACAACGGACAGATCTTCAGGTATGCGTATCCCTTGTTCTCTTAGTAGTTGAACGCCCCCCTCAGCCAAAGCATGGTGGCCAAACACAACTGCAGTTACTTTAGAATCCAGCAGATGCGGCATAAACCGATAACCTGATTCAGCACCAAGGCCGCCTAATTGAATCCACTCAGGCTTGACCTCAATGCCATGCTCTTTCATAGCGGCGAGAAAACCCAGTTTCCTCTCTTGAACATTAATAAACGTATCCCATCCAATAAATCCAATCTCGGTATGTCCATGCTCAAGCAAATGCTTTGCCGCGGTATATCCACAGCTCCAATTATCGCAACCAACAAAATCATATTGATCGACGCCGACTAATGGCCTTTCCAAAATAACATAGGGTATGCCTAAGCTGCGCAGATGGTCCGTATTTTCTGTCCCTTGAATGGTTGGGCTTATAATGAGTCCATCCACACGCTGTTCAATCATCTTTTTAATAATTTCCCGTTCTCTCTCCATATCATCCACGGTTGTACTAATTGAAACAAAGTATCCTCGACTGCGGGCTACTTCCTCAATGACAACGACGATTCGGGTAAAGAAAGGATTATCGAACTGCGGAATTAGTACGGAAAGGATGCCGCGTTCTTTGCCTTTTAAGGAGCTGGCTACGGCACTTTTCATATAATTAAGTTCCTTAGCCGCTTGAATTACCCGTTCCTTTAACTCTGAACTTACATACCGTTTGTTGGAATCATTGAGAATATATGATACAGTGGCAATTGAAGTTTCCGCCAACTTGGCTACATCATTAAGAGTTGCATATTTCTTTTTTTTCGGTTTATCTATAATAGTCACGATTTCCCCTCCTCAACATAAGGTAAACGTTTACTTTCTAATATAAAATTTCCCCAAGAATTTATAAAAAAAACACAAACCTATTTCACTAATTTTAGGTATCTTTCCATTTGAAGTCAAGGTCTATCTCTACAATTATTAAGGTTAACGGAACATGGACAATGCTCGGGCAGTACCCTTAAGGACCCTTTAGGAGTTATGCTTTAAATTTCCTTACTAAAGTTTGAAGTTCTTCCGCCATATTAGCCAGATACACTGCTGAAGAAGAGAGTTCCTCCATAGAGGCTAGTTGTTCCTCAGATGCGCTTGAAACGGTTTGTGTCCCTGACGCAGTTTCCCGCGATAACAGTGAAACGGCGTTTATCATATTCACAACCTCTTCTGAGTTGGCCGACATCTGTTCAACCGCCGAAGAGACGGCCTCAACTTGCATCGATACGCCACTTACTGATAATTGTATTCTCCCAAAAGATTCACCTGCCTCATTCATAACCGTCGTACCAGCATTTACCTCGATTAACGTCTTTTCCATAAAATGAACAGCTTTATCAGTTTCAATATGAATGGTTTGGATGAGTTCAGCAATTTTTTGGGCCGAGCTGTCTGATTGCATGGAAAGTTTCTTTACTTCATTTGCGACAACCGCAAATCCCTTGCCATAATCACCGGCACGCGCGGATTCAATCGCCGCATTTAGTGCCAATAAATTTGTTTGTGTTGCCAGCTCCGTAATTACAGTGGCAAATTGATCAATTTCTAAGAGCTGTTCACCAAGATGATGTACAATTTCCGCTAAGCTATGGATGGTTATCTTAACAGAATTCATTTGATCTATTCCCATTTTTACAGCTTGATTGCCTGCATGTGCAACCTCAGATGAGATTGCGGACGTTCTCGACATTTCCTGCGTGTTAGTGGCAATTTGCTGAATTCCCAACGACATTGTGATTATCTTTGCAACACTTTCATTCAAACTTAGTACTTGCATATCGGATCTAGAAGCCATTTCCTGCATGCTATATGCAATATGTTCAGTTGCTTGACCTGTTTGTTGGGAACAAGCATTTAAATGGTCAGAAGAGGATGCTATCTGTTGCGCCGTTAAGCTTATCTGCTGCACCATACCCCGAAGGTTATGTATCATCTGATTAAAATAAAAAGCTAAATCACCGATTTCATCCTTGGTTTTTACATGAATTTGTTTTGTCAGATCTCCTTCTCCCTCCGCAATTTCCTTCAATTGTCTATTAACTAGAAGCACAGGTTTTACTATTCTTCCCGAGATGATCAATGCAAGAGCTATTCCAATTAATAAAGTAAGCGCTATGATGATTATATTAAATCTTTTGACAAAAGACTTGAACGTGACGATAGCCGCATCTTGCCTTAGAATCAATGTTGATAATCCATCATTATATGTAATTAATGAGTTAATTACGGGATCAAACGGAACCTGCGTATACATCAATTGAGCTGACCCGGTTCCCTTGCTTTGTACTGCCCTAAATGATGCGTCAATTCCTTGAAGGTATTTATTCCATTCATAATCGAAAGCTGTAATTGATTGCAATTGCTCGTTATCATGGAAATGACCTTTAATAATCAGCTTCAATTGTTCAGAGACATCTTCTATGTCTTTATTCATCATGGACATATATTTTTCCTTACCATCGGCAGTTGCACTCATTAGATACCTGCCGCCATCATCGTTCGCAGAGCGGACTAAGCAAGTAATTTTTTGCAGTACGGATTGTTCGTTTTTACTATTCATAATGTCATTCGTTAATGTGTCTACCTTTGCATGAATCCATATATTGCATGAGATTGCAATCGAAAATAATAACAAAAGTGCCAGAAATCCTGATATAAGCTTAAATCGAATGGTAAATCGCAAGTTAAGCCCCCCTTTTATTCAATATACCTTGAAAAAAAAGCCGATAACTCACTACAATACATAGTGTGTTGTCGGCCTCAATTGACGCTAGGTAAACGTTTACTTAAGACTTAAAAATTTCATTAGACCACAGTAGCTTGGTTTAACAGTGTCACAGTCTGACCTGTACGAGCTGATTCGTAAATCGCCAAAATAATCTCCAGTGGTTTATACCCTTCCTCGCCATTGATAACAGGCTCGCGATCTTCTTCAATCGCTGCAATCATGTCATTCATTTGTTTAATATGCCCCGTTCCATCAACTGCACCCGGGTTTCCGGCAGTTGTTGATCCTCCTTTTGTCACGGACATGGTCGTTTTAACGTTAGCATCGTCTTCCCCCGTTTCAGATTTTGATTTTCTAAATACGAGCTCATCGCCATCTATAACAGCACTTCCGTCTTTTCCGAATATTTCAATACGCGCAGTAAGCCCCGGATAGGCGCAGGTGGTAGCTACTAGTGTACCAATAGCTCCGTTGCGAAAACGTAAAGTGGCTACGGCTGCGTCTTCAACTTCAATTCTATCGTGCCCTAATGTTTCACAGTGCGCATAAACGCTTTCGACGGGCCCCATTAAATACTGCAAGACATCAACTGTATGTACTCCTTGGTTCATTAATGCCCCGCCCCCGTCAAATGCCCAGGTTCCACGCCAAGCTCCACTATCATAATATTCTTGTGAACGGTACCAGTTAATCGCAGCAGATCCCAGAACTAATTTTCCAAATTTACCTTCTTCAATGTCCTGCTTAACTTGCTGGGTAGAAGGCTGTAACCGATGCTGTGAAATAACGGCTAACTTGACTCCCGCTTGACGGCATTCTTTAATCATTTCCAGAGCATTCTCTGCGGTAATATCGATTGGCTTCTCCGTAATAATATGTTTTCCTGCACGGGCAGCAGCGATCGTGAACTTTGCGTGCATACCGCTCGGCAAGCATATATTTACGATGTCTACATCAGGGCGAGCAAGCACTTCCTCTAAATTGCAGGACCACTCACAACCATATTTTTCACCGAAACCGCGTGCTTTTTCTTCACTCTGATCACAGATTACGACTAATTTCCCTTTCTCAACTTCTAACAATCGTTGGGCATGAGTATGGCCAATTACGCCTGCACCAATGATCGCGAACCCGTACTGTTCTTTGCTCATCTCTCTACTCCTCCATGAAGAATAATTGACTCTGCCGTTTTCTCATTAGGATAACAGGCAGAATCCTTATTCTCTTTCTATTATTTCGCTGCAATGTTGTTCTTGCTTGGAAAAAGTCCTTTTAACTTCTTAAACGCATTAAACTGCGATAATACGACAAACAGAATGAAGATTACTAAGATTAAGCACAAAGGTCTTGTAAATAACGGCTCAAGACTGCCGCCAGATAGAACCAGAGCACGTCTTAAGTTCGTATCTGCCATCGGCCCAAGAACAACTCCAAGCAAAAACGGTGAAGCTGGAAATTTCATTTTGGACATCAGCAGCCCAACAATACCGAAAATAAACATGATATAGATACTTGAAATTTTGTTATCAATGACATACGAACCTACGGCACAAATAACAAAGATAACGGGCATCAGGATTCTTTTATCTATCCGAAGTACCTTTACCGTAAATTTGGAGATTAACAGTCCCAAGATCAGCATTACAAAGGCACTTGCTGTCAAATACAAGCTCATTGAGTAAATAAATCCTGGTGATTCGCTCATCATTAACGGTCCTGGTCTTAGACCATGAAGCCACATAGCTGCAAGCAATACGGCCGAAGAAGTACTTCCCGGAATGGCCAGAGTCAATAGCGGAATGATATGTCCGCCGATGGTGGAATTGATTCCTGTTTCTGCAGCGATGACACCTTCATAGGAGCCTTTGCCGAATTCTTCTTTCTTTTTGCTGCGGACTTTTGCCGCCCAATAGGACAACCAGCCTGCAACATCCTCGCCAACTCCCGGAACAAGCCCGATAAGAACTCCGATCACACCCGAGCGAAATACTGTCGGCGTATTGCCTTTCATGATTTTCAAGCCCTTTTTGACTCGTAAATCAAGGACCTCCGTAGGAACCTTAATCTGCTGCTTCTTAAATGAATTTACAATTTCAGGGAATCCAAACAAACCAATCATGATGGGTACCAGTGAAATTCCAGCCATCAATTCCACGCTGCCGAAGGAAAAACGCGGGTATGAATTTATGCCGTCTAACCCGATTTGGGAAACGAACAAACCAAGCGCGCCGGCAATCCATCCTTTAACTGCGTCCCCACCCGAAGTCAAGCTGCCGCACATGATAACTCCAAACAAGGCCAGCAAGAAAAATTCCCACGAACCGAACTTCAGGGAGATCGTCGACAGCAGCGGACTGAGCACCAGGACGCAAACAGCGCCGAAAAGTGTCCCGAGAAAAGCAGAGAAATTCCCGACAAAAATACCTAACCCGCCTTCCCCTCTCTGACCGATCTTATAACCGTCAAGCGCCGTTGCCGCTGAAGCGGGTGTGCCCGGTATGTTCAACAAAATGGCGGTTTGGACGCCACCCGATATCGCGCCAACATACACGCCGACAAGGGATAAAATAGCTGTTTCTGCGGAAACGCTATATGTTAAACCAGTTAAAAGAGCAATCGCCATCGTTGAGGTCAAGCCCGGTAATACCCCTACAATCAATCCAAAGAATACAGATAGAACGAGTGTAATTAAATTGACCGGGGACATTAGAGAGGATAAAGCCTCTAGTGTATAGTGCAATGTCATTTTGTTTGCCTTCTCTCCTTAGAATAAAGGAACTTTGAATATAATTTCAAAAAGAACGTATAAGAAAATGCTAACGGCAACAGCTGTCAAAATAATTTTTAAATACGATCCCGCATTCATTACTTTCATCAGAAATACCATAAAAATAACCGATGATAATAAAAATGGAAGCCTTGGCACGAGGATAAAGCAATACGCAGCAATAATGACAATCCCTGTAAGCATACCACGTGTATCTGTATCCTTGATAAACGGGCCAAACCACTCGCTTATCGCACGCAAGTTTCCTATAAAACCCACACTCTTTATACTTTTAACAAATAAAACAACAGTACATAGCAACAACATGCTTCCAATGATGATCGGGAGCAGGCCCGGTGATGCATATATCGGGCCTCCGACAGTTTTTACCATCTTCATGCTATCCACTAAAATATAAACGGAAACTAGAAACAAACAGATTGACGTTATAAAATCCAGATGTTTAGGCGTTCCTGCCGCTGTGCCTGAGTTCTTCTCCATCTGCCGCTCACCTTATTTCTATCAAATTTATTTTGTTGGCTTTTTAATGTTAAATTTCTCAGGAGAAATTTTGGCTACTCCACCGTCATACAATGCCCAATCCACTGTCGAAGCAAGTTTCTCAACATATTGCTGCGCCTGATCACCACTGTAACCTAAGATCTCTACACCTTTTTCTTTAGCAAATTTCTTGACGCTATCACTAGCAATTGCTTTTTTGAATGCTTCATCAATTTTCTTTACCACATCAGCCGGCGTATCTTTAGGTACACCGATACCAAACGCTTCACCAAGTGGGACAACCGATTTCAATTCTGGAGCAGCTTGCGTTATGGAAGGTATCGGGTCAGCGCCATCGATAGTGAGTGGTTTATCTGTCAGCGCAGCAAGCCCTTTTAATTTTTTGCCTCGAATCATATCAACCATTTCCATGGACAATTGAGGCACAACTTCTACTTCTCCTGAAATTGTTGCTATGATGGCAGGGTTGCCTCCTGCATATGGTACGTGCTTGTAAGTAAAACCAAGGTTAGATTTAAGCACTTCGCTGGCGATATGCCCGCCTGTTCCAACACCTGCTGTTCCTATCGAAACGTTCCCAGGATTGTCTTTTAAACCTTTAATTAATTGACTTATATCCTGATATTTGGAGTCCGGCTTCACAGCCACAACATTCGGAGAAAATGATGTAATCCAAAGGTTCCAATCGCGGAATGTTTGTTCTGTGTAACCCATAACCGGATAGCTTGAGAATGACATAAAGCCGTTCCCCATAATGGTATACCCGTCATGCGGAGCGTTCCAAACGTTAATCGTTCCGACTGAACCACTGGCACCAGGTGTGTTGACAACGCTAATGTTTTTACCTAACGCTTTGGACATTTCATCTGCTACGGCCCTAGTGGTAAGATCTGTTCCGCCCCCTGGTGCGTAGGGCACAATTAAAGTAATATCTTTTGAGGGGAACTGCGCTGCCGAACCCTTGAACATTGGCGCAATCTTCGGCCAACCTAAGGCTAGTCCGATAACAGCTACTGCAGCAACACCGATAACGATCTGTTGTTTTTTCATTGTACTTCCTCCTGATGGATTAGTTTATTAGTTAATAACACGACAAAAGCTCACTTGAAAATCTGCTTTCAAAGCTTTCAATGTCCTCGCATATTTCATCGTTAATCTCTCTCTGATATAAATACCTCCCCTTTTAGTTAAACGTTTACTTGCTGAAGGTAAACGTTTACTTAAACAATGTAAGCGTTTCCTGAGTTATATCTTAATCTCCTTTCCCAATTGCTGTCAAGACCTTTTTTGTATTATGCGAATAATCTGAATTCAATCGCAGATACAACTGAATTTACTATTCAAAATTCCAGTAGGAAAAGCAGGTTATTCTAAGGCAGTCTATACGACTGCCTTAGAATGACCCCTTATAGCCATTTAAACGATTTATATTTGCTGTTCTGCTTTCCCCGCTATTCGTAACACTTAATTCTGAAGAATCTGTTTCGCTACGGCCGCCAGGTCGATGATGTCAATCTTGCCATCATTATTAATATCCGCAATTTTGTATTGCTCCCATTTCGGATCCGCAGACGTTTTACCATACCAAGCTGCTACGATAGCCAAATCTCCGATGGTCACCTTGCCGTCACTGTTCAAATCGCCCGGAACTCGAGGGATCACAGTAATTTGCACATTGTGCGAAGCACCGCTAACCGATGTCTCCACGCCATTACCGTTTGCTAGCGTAACGTTCATCAAAGTTACGGTTCCGGTCGCCGTTTGCGCGATCGATTTCGCTTTAAAGCTCAATCTCAGCAAGTTTCCATCTGCATGTACCGCATGGTTCTCGCCTAAGCTGGCAAGAAGAATTCGGACTTGTCCCGGTGCTTTTTCCGAAGTGACCACCGAAAATTGATCCTTCACTAAAGGATCTATAGAGATAAGTTCCAGCTGTGCCGGATCAAACGTAAGGGTCAAATCTTGGGCGTAGAAAGTTTGCGTCACACCAGTTAAGCCAAAGTTCAAATCAAATGACTGACCGGAACCGATACTGTTCGTTCCAGTTAATGTGGCATTTGTTACACGGCTAGCCTCGTTAACCGTTACAGTAAAGGTTGCAGTCTTAGTCGCACTGCCCTCAGTGTAGCTGACAGTGACCGTATTGGTGCCGGTTGTGCTGAGCAGCGTACCGTTTGCTGGAGTTACGGTATAGCCGCTTACGCTTACTTGTTTGCCATCGCTGTAAGTTGCTTCAATCACCAAGCCAGTTGTGTCAAGAGTATCGCCGACTGTGTAGCTTGTTTGATTCGGCAATGATTTTACCGAAATGCCGTTCAGATCAGCAACTGTTTTCTTCGTGACTTCCATCGCTTTTCTCATCGACGCAAGGAACGCTGATGTTTCATCGTATGGCGGTGTTTCCAGTTTGCCCGGATAGCCGTCATCGTTGGGAAGCCATAACAATTCAACCGGAATATAACCACGGTACGGGCTGTTTCTAATAATCCCGAACAATTTGTTCAGGTCCATAAGCTCCGTTGTCTCGGCACCACCGGGCTTCTTCTTAACCTGGAAATTGTTTGAATAAGGCAGGATAAGGGAGATATCCTTGTACCAATCATATTGCGTAGCGTCGGTATTCATAAAATCTCTGTAGTATCCCGTATCGTTCACAATGCCAACGTTGGGTCTATTGATCCATTTCACAGTCTGCAGCACTTGGTTGGCCGTAGCCAGCATATCCCCGTGGTTTTGGAGGCCTATTTGTACCGTCGGATAATTGGCTGCGGCAAAATCCGCAACTTGCTGAATGGCAGGCACAATACGATCGTGCGTGATGGCCGCCCAGCCTGTGCGCGTGATGTCAACTGGCGGAGGGCCGGAAAACACACGAATAACAGGCGCGCCCATTTCAGATGCTATCTGAGTCCAAAACTTAATACGCTCAATATCTAAATCGCGTCTCGCCTGATTCGGGTCGGCAAAGTTATTCTGAATGCCTGTCCCGCTTATCGCAATACCCAAACTTCCGGCCAAATCTTTAATTTGTTTCGCATAGGCATGAATGGCCACTTGCTGCTCAGGTGTCGGCATGGCCGTATTGCTATACCCCGGAATGTAATAGCACGTAACGTCAACAGCGTCAAATCCATGATCGTGCGCCCACTGTATCGCATCCAGCGTCGTCATCGGCACGGGGGACGTCCGCCCTTGCAGCCATGAGTTTAAATTCATGTTAAAGGTGTACATGTTGAGGCTTAATTTGTAATCACCGTTGTAGTACGGCACCGGATGATTCTCGCGCAAATAGTCATAATCAGCGTCAACGTACGGTGCCGCCGGCGTTATGACAGGCAGTGCATCTCCGTTGTCTGCGACAAAAGTCATTGCGCTCCAGTCAATCTGATCGCTGTTCTCAAGCTTGATATACTCATTATATACAGCCAAGCTAGGCACATGTATCGTCATGTTTGTCACGAAATTGAACCACAAGCCTTGTTTGCCTTCTGGCACAGTAAGCGTTGGGGGTACGCTTCCCAAGTACAAATCCGTCAAATTTACACAGAAATAGAATGCTCTTTGTTCAATAACTTGAAGTTTGGGAAATCTTGCTGTAGTCAACTTGCTGGCGCTTGAGCCCTTTGTTTGTGCAAATGCTTGCGAGCTAATCGTTGTCACATTCGGAAAGTCAACTTCGTTCAAGCTTTCAAATAAATTAAAAGCTTTCACTCCAATTGTCGTTACGTTATCCGCTTTAACTTTTTTCAGGAATCTGTTGCCTTCAAAGGCGTTTTTCGGAATGGTCCCATTTGCAAAATTAGATGTTCCAATAATATAAAGTTCTTCAAGCTTCTTTAGACTGGTTGCAATAAACGTACAGTCAGTAGGATCTAGAATGCCTGCTTTAATCGTGAGAACTTTAATATCCCCGTAGTCGGTGCCCTTAAAATTGGAGCTGTCGATGGCGCTCTTCAAAGATTTCGTCGTAAAATTATCAATTATAACATTTTGCGTTGCAGGCGCTCCGGCATCGGCATCTTTCGGTGTGTTGTCGCCATTGGACATCATGTTGCCAAAACCGCTCCAATCCTCATCGGCTTGGAAAGCGTCAACCGCATCTGTGGGCACATAAATGTTTAGGTTGTCCGTGTCAACGCCATGAAACCAGTCGCCCGGTGCTGGAGGCGGCCCAACATAATCGTCAAGCCCGATCGGTAGATAGGTTTTATTAAAAGTAAGCGATTTAAGACTGGTAGCTCCTTTGAAAGCATATGGACCCAGCGTGCGGGTCAGCCCAAACTCAGCAGTTTCCAGCGAGGTACACCCCTCAAATGCCGATGATCCGATGTAGGAAGTATCAATCCCTATTTTCACTTGTTTCAGATTCACAAGACCTTTAAAGGCGTTATTAGGTACTTTGTTCCCGTTCCATGTCAGATAGGTAGGATCATCCGGTTTTTCGATTATAAAAGAGACGAGGTTTATGTAATTGCTTAAAGATTTAGTCCCCGAGTTAAAATCGGCATTCGCAAACACTTTCTTTGCGCTCCCTGCTTTAATGACAACCGATTTCAAGGCAGCTGCTTGCGTGGGAATCGTGGAGTCATATCCGGCTGCCGCCAATAGGTCGAGAATATTGTCCTTGGTGTTTTTAAACGTGATAACAGCCTCTCCGGCTGTAGCGGCTTGAGCTTTTGTGCCCATAGTAAATTGAAGCGATGTCAATGCAATAAGGATTGCCAAAGCGAAACTTAGCACTTTCCGGGCTTTTTTATACATGTCCTCACTCCTCCAAAACTCATTTTAGGATTGGTTTTTGTCGCTTTTTCCTGTTAATTTATTTTCTCATGACCGTCTTCCTTTATAATTCCCATTCAACCACCCCCTAAAAAAATAAAATACATGATTCATGCAGATATTCGGATAAACAACATGTAACCGTTTACATATCTGGATTAAAAATGTTCAGCAGCTCGTACCATTCGATATTCAAATAAATCGTTTGAGTAAACGTTTACCTATCTAATATATCTGAAAAATGCATAAGTAAACGTTTACATACATACATTATAACCCCTTTGTCCAAAAAGTCAAGAACTTCACTGCTCCTAAGGGTACATAAATTCGATTCATTCAAAGGGTTCTTTCTGAAGATCAACTGTGTTCGTATTGCGATCTTTCGATATCTACCAAAGAAAAACGGAGGAAGGCCGTCCTGCCTTCCCCGCTCTTCATAACACTTAATTCTGCAGTATCCTGTTCGCCACGGCCGCAAGGTCGGCGATGTCAATCTTGCCATCATTATTCATATCCGCAATTTTGTACTGCTCCCAGTTTGGATCTGCAGACGTTTTCCCATACCAAGCGGCTGCGATAGCCAAGTCTCCGATGGACACTTTGCCGTCACTGTTCATATCGCCCGGAACTCGAGGGATCACGGTAATTTGAACATTATGCGAAGCGCCGCTGACCGATGTCTCCACACCATGATCGTTTGCTAGCGTAACGTTCATCAAAGTTACGGTTCCGGCCGCCGATTGCGCGATCGCTTTCGCCTTAAAGCTTAATCTCAGCAAGTCGCCATCTGCATGTACCGCATAATTCTCCCCTAAGCTGGCCAGAAGAATTCGGACTTGTCCCGGTGCTTTTTCCGAAGCGACCACCGAGAATTGATCCTTCACTAAAGGATCTATAGAGATAAGCTCCAGCAGTGCCGGATTATACGTAAGAGTCAGATCCTGGGCGTAGAAAGCTTGCGTCACACCGGTTAAGCCAAAGCTCAAATCGAATCTCTGACCGGCACCGATGCTGCTCGTTCCAGTTAAGGTGGCATTTGTCACACGGATAGCCTCACCAACTGTCACGCTAAAGCCTGCAGTCTTGCTCACGCCGTCTTCTGTATAAGTGACGGTAACTGTTGTCGTACCGATTGCGTTAAGCTGCGCACCACCCGCAGGCGTAACCGCGTAACCGCTCACGCTGGCTTTTGTTCCATCGCTGTAAGCTGCTTCAATCTCTAAGCCAGTGAGGTCAAGCGTATCGCCAACTGTGTAGTTAGTTTTGGCAGGCATCGTTTTTACCGTAATGCCGGTTAGGCTGACGGTTGTCACGTTGTTCGTAATCGTGTAACGCTGAACCGTTTTTCCGTCTTCTGCTAGCACGGTTAGGACATTATCAATGGAGACATTTGTCGAAATCTCCCTTGCACTATTAAACGATGCCGTGTCCTTCACTGTTGCAGATACAACAGCGTTTGCAACTACTTTCCAAACTGCCTTGCTGTTTTTTAGAAGCGTTGCTTTCAGCGCCTCCTTTGTCGTGCCTGCCGGCACATTGCGTATTGTGAAGTTCGGTGCCTTGCCGCTTACAATGACGCCAGGAATATAGCCGGGACCACTTGTTGCGGCTGTTACAAAAGCATTATTGCTGAGAGTTCCAGCTGCGTTATTCACATACGAACCCAAAATAATAAAGTTTTGCGCATCGGACGGCGAATTTGTTGTTGTTCCGCCAGTTCTGACGTGCATATTTCCAAGATCAGCGGGAACTTCAATATTGTCGATCGCCGTTTCGCCTATGCCTGTTTTCGTTCTAATAACGATACCCTCGCCCCAAGTCGTGTTTTTTGGCGAAGAGAGGGCATCGGTAACGACGAATTCATACGCGGTTTCAGGCAGTAATCCCGTTAATTTCATCGTACTGCCAGCTGTCCCCGGCTCGGCCGATGCAGTAGGAACAATACCTTGCGGCAAGCTTTTAACGCCTCCAGCTCCTACTAAATAATTCTGTGGAAGCGAATTGGCATTACTGCTAGTTTCAACGGACATTAGATGCATGTAAAGCTCTGGGGACGAGACAATATTGTCATATTGGGTTTGGCCATTCCCTGTTGTAATCGATTGCCCTTTATGATCCCACGCATCAGTCGCCGGGTTGTCAGCGTTCGTATTGATAATATACAGATACGTTGTATTCGGCAATAAACCTGTCAGCTTCGTTGTGCCTCCCAGGGTACCTGACATAGCACTGGACTGTGGCGTTGCATTCGCAGGTTTTACTTTTACCAGATCTGCCGTTACATAGATATTTTTTTCAGAGGACGCTTCTTTGATGTCAGTAGCTGAAAATCTGATATGAAGGTATTGACCTGTAAGTACAGGAATATTGTCCTTCATCGTGTCGCCGGAGGCTGTAGTGAACAGTAAAGCGGCATCCCAGTTTACGAGTTCCTGCGCACTTGTATTAACGATATACTCATATGCTGTTCCGGGAAGCAAGCCTGTTAGTTTTGTAGTCAAGTGATTAGAACCCGGCTGAAGCGTAACAGTTGGGGCCGAAGCATCCACTGTTTTGTTGATTTGACTTATATCTATAAGGATATACATGGGATTTGAAGATGACATCGTTGCTGTTTCCGCTGCCCGAATGTACAAATAGCTGCCTTGGGTAACGAACAGATTATCTTTTTCTGTTTCACCTGCGCCTGTCGTAAACTGTACGGAGGAGGATGCCCAAGTCGACGCCGAAGGCATGCCTACAGCAGTTCTAATCACATACTCAAACGTAGTTCCGGCCACTAATCCCGTTAGTTTTGTCGTATTGTACTTTTTACCGGGTACGGCTGCGGCTGATGGCGTTGGTGCAGTTGGTTTTAACGTTATTGTGTATTTATTTAACGTTATACCATCCTCCGCCAAAACGATTAACAAATTGCCGTTCGCCACGTTTTTAGTGGTTTCTACTGCGCTTGCGAATGTATCCGCCGTTACAGTGCTTCCGACCGCACTTGTGACTACTTTCCAGCTTGCAGCCGGAGCAAGGATCAGGCCATTCTTAAACGCATCAACACTGGTTGAAGCCGCTAGTCCCGTGATCGACTTCCCGGCATTATCAACCGCTAATCCCCAAAGGTAGCCCGTCTCTGTGCTTCCTTTTGCCGTAACGGTTGCGATATTGCTTGGGAGCTCCTCCGCACTTTTTTTCAATATCGTAAGGTTAAATATGACCGTGTCGGTGACGGTTCCGCTTGTAATCGTTGCTGTTAACGTTACTCTCATATCGCCAGCCGCAAACAGCGGTCTTTTCACGACTCCGGATGTTGATAAGTATGAATTATTATCGACCTTCCACGTGATTGATGCGCCGTAGCTCGAAGCGGAAGGCAAACTGAGATCTCCAATGATACCATCCTGTGCTGTATTTTGACCCTTAATCCGGTCAAATGTAAGGACAGACTTCTCTGCGTTCACCACGGTTGCGTCATCCATTTTGGCATAATTGATAATGTATCTCTCAACGCCGGTTCCAGTTGGGTTAATGATGAGCAGATGATCTCCGTCTCTAATTTGTTCCCCGGTTTTTCGAATATAGCTCTTTTTAGTGTCCCTTAGACTATCATCATCCGGAGGCCAGTATGTTGACATGGCGTCTGTGAATGCAGCCACAGACTCCGTCTTAGGCGATATATTGGATGGAATAATAAATACCGTGGAACCTACCGGTTTAATATCGAGATACCCTAATAAACCGTATACAAAGGTGGTGTTCCTAATGGTAGCCGTTCTGCTGTAGATGACATTGTCAAAAACAGAAACACTTGTACCAACAGGCGTTACGATGATACCCGTATCTTGCTTGACGGTTAGCAATGCAGCATTTGAGTAGGCAGTTTGAGGGCTGCTGGTTTCGGCGTCAGTTATCTTGGATCTAAATTGAAGCCCATCCATATCTGCCGTTATGGCTCCAGTCGTGTAGGTTGCGGTATTCGCACCAGTGCCGGATGTCACATTATTCCATGTCGCACCGGCGTCCTTTGACATTTGCCACTGATAATTGTAAGGCCTTGTGCCACCTGACATCGTTACCGTGTATGACGCAGTGGAACCTGCTCGTTTGGCTGCGTTTTGAGGCTGTTTGGAGACAGTGAGCGGTCCTCCGCTGATTGCTGCTCCAACATCAATCGCCCAATATTTATTGGAGTTAGTTGTGCCCGTACCCGTACCTGCTCTCGCACCAAACATAGCTACTCGCAGCAATCTTCCGGAAATATCCGCTGGGAAGATAAAGGTTTCATAATCTGACGCAGAATCTCCGTCCGATCCAGGCAAAACTTCCTTCCCCATGATATGCCCGTTACCGAGATTATCCTGCTGCCAGTTATTCGCCATCACCTTGGTCCACGTATACCCATCGTTCGAAACCTGAAACTCAAAGTAATAAGACCTTCTGATTTGCGTGTCTCTGGAATATCCAAGGGATACACTGTTAATAATTGCAGGTTTGTCGCCAAGGTAGAACTGAACCCAAGGAGTGCCTGACGCCGACCACGATGTCGATAAAAGGCCATCAATCAGATTATTGACGTTTGACCCGCCTACGCTTGAAGTGACAGGAACACTCTTGTTAATAATTCCATAATTAACGATATAAACGCTATCCTTTTTACCCGGCATAGTAGCTGTAAGAATTACTGCATTACTGCCTACGGAAGTTGTGACGGTTACACCTGTTCCAGCCGTGTAAGTTATGACCGGCAACACCGTATAGTCTAATGGTACAGGGACCGTATACGAAAGAACTTCATTATTGAAGTTTGCTATCGGCACGCCATCAACGAAGATTCCTGTAAGCGTGGCGAACTGGGACGCAAAATCGCCGGACTGATCAATATAGGCAGGAATCACGCTGTTATTTGTCGCATCTACCGCCCCTTGCCCCATCCTATCCTTCAACTGTTGAATGAATAAGCTGGCAGGTGTCATTTTGCTTCCGTTACTGTACTCGTAAGCACGGAAATTCGGGACATTTCCTGGATCCACTGCATCCATAACAAACGGTAATCGCTCTCCTGTTTGACCGAAGAGGTAATTGGCAGCAATCTGGTTCTGGCTGATGATATAGGGACCTGTATTGTTATAGAGCGTATAGTTCGCTCCGGACCAACCATGCGCCGTTCCGTTGTTCCATCGGTCTTGCAAATAAATTCGACCGTTGATATTGTCATACAATCCGCCAGTGGACCATCGCAAGTGGGGCTCATTGGCGTCAAATTGATAATCCGTCCTATCATTGTAAAACACGTTTTGCCCGACAACATTGCCCATAACGATGAATCCATGACGGGTGTATCGCGAATAGTTACGTTGATTAAGTACTAATGTGCCGCCAGCGTTTGAGAAATTGTATCTGCGCTCTCCGCCTGTGCCGCTGACAGGTTCAAGGCAGTTGACATCTTGGATTGTAATCTTGCTAACACCCGTCGCAATTGCCACCGCACTATCAATGTGGTAGGTGGTTATCGTTCTTGCCCACGCGTTTTGTGCATTTCCGAAACGAATGGCCAGCTCAGCATGAAGCTCGTCATCAAAAGACTGATAGCTCACACCAAATGCAGTATTGATGGCTGTCGACGATGAATCAAACCTGGACATAATCAGCATGTTCTCTATACCGACATTGTTAATTCTGCCAGTAGGGTTATACTTTGTAACCGTTGAAACGCCATACCTCATATCCAACACATCAGCCAAGGGCTCTACAAGCGTAATTTCATTCGTAACAGGGTTGATGGACTGGATCGTGCGCTCCTCGTCCGTCGTAACGTAACTGCTGTCTACTACGCCATTTACCGCCCATTGATTGGCTGAAGGTATGCCAGGCGCATCTGTAATGACATCCATTCTAAGATCCTGCGCCCAAGCAGCGTTAACAGCTTTGCGAATATTTACGGTATCTCCAACGCTAAGCCCGTTAACACTCTCAAGTCTAACCGTATGTCCTCCTGCCGGGACATACTGATCGACAACTTTAATTGCGCTTCCGCTTGTGGACGCTGCTGAGCCGGCAAAATTGAATATCGCGGTATTTTTGTCATATGAACTGGCGATCCATGTTGCAACAACCTTGGTAACGTTAGGTTGCGGTGCCTCAGAATGCGTATAATCCTTCCAGTTGGTCGGGCTAAGAGGCGTACTATGCGTTTCAATGCCTTCGTGATCATCGCCCTCGCCTTTTATGACGATTCCGCTAGTAGCAATTTTAATGCTGGAGCTAACCCTGTACGTCCCTGCCTTTAACAAGATTGAGCCTCTAAATCCACTCGAATCAGGGTCAATACGTCCAAGCATGTTGATAGCGTTTTGAATTCGCTCGGTATCGTCAGAGTTACTGTCCTGTGAGGGCTCAAGAATAATTTTCACGGGGACGTTCGGAATTTCCACTCCACCGCCTTTATAGCCGACATTGGAATAATCCATCACAGTATTGCCGCGATAATCAGGGACATAGACAAGTTTACCGGCGCTAACGTAAAGCGCAGGATACGGCTTGGTATAGCTATATTTAGTAATATCATCATCTACAGCCGTAAAATAGATCTTATCATAGATCGTTTTGCTTCCCGCAATGGTGAATTCAAAGATATACGTTCCAAGCTTAGAAGCTGTTACATTTGGCGTGATCACACTTGTGGCGCCGCTTGCCATATTCTGACTTGAATGCGTATAAACTACGTTGCCATTTGGATCCTTTAACACGCCGGAAACAGCAATGTCTTCTTTCGGCGTGATATGGATTCTCGGAACCGCCGTATCTTTCTTAACAATAGCCGGCCGGCCAATGGCTAGGCTCATGCCTTCATAATCGGGCATGATTCTAGCCAAATCCCCCGTAGGGTACACCGGCTGTGTTGGCACAATACTGCTAACTTCTTTTTGGAAAACATAGAAATTATAAATTTCGATCCAGTTGCTTGCTAACTCGCCTGTCACCATCACATACCGGGCATTTATAGGTGAGGCAAGATTGCTCATAAACACCTTGTTTCCGTTCGCATCCGGCAATTGAGTTACATCCTGCGCATAGGCAACGTCCCAACCGGACGGTTTACTGTAGCCAGTTGCAATGCCGGACGAGCCTGCAACCGTCGCGTTGGACAGTGAAGCCCATTTCGCAGGATCATTGGTATATTCAACACGATATGTCGAATTTACCAACCGCGTTGTTAGATCACCTACCGTCGTGCCCCACGCTACGCTAAACTGGTCAATTTTCTTCATTTGGCCTAAATCTAAAGCAAGCCAAAACGTATTTTTCCCCGTACTAATATTGGCCGCCGTGCTTTGAGAACCGTCAACCTGATATCCGCTTCCTGCGTTGCCTGTGGAAGCCCCGTTAAAAGCATTCTTGGGATCAATGCCATTTCGAAAAGAGCTGACCTTAATGCTGCTTGCACTCGGATTCAGTGCCAAGTTATCCAACGTATAATGAATCACTTCAATCGTATATTGCTTTTTTGTACTCCCGGTTATAACAATAAACTTGTCGCCTGCGACGAGCTCTGTTATTTCATTTTTTGGAATGCCCTTTGTATCCAATACCCTTAATATAGCACTTGTGTCATTAGTCGTTTGTGCATCAAGTTGTTCAAGACTTGTTTTTTCAATGACCTGTACAGTTCTCGCATTCTCATCGATGCTCACAATGTTCGGATGGGCTGGTTTGAGCGTAATAACAGCAGATCCATCTGTAACTGGAGGGTCATCTACGCCTCCGCCCGATGTGTCACCGATGGCTTTGATACGAGAAGCCACGCTGCTCCAAACGGCGTCATTCTGATAGATCGCGACTTTGTCGGCTGGTACGTAAAATATCGCACTTGCTGGGAACAAAGCGGGGCCGCTTTTTGGTATCACGGTGCCGAGCGTAATGGAGACAAGATGCGTTGTGCCCGTAAAAGCAGCTGCATCTGCGACGGTTGTCAAACTGGGAACAACGAGTGTTAACAATTTGCTGCAATTTTGAAATGCCTGCGCATTGATTGTAGTTGCGTTCTGAAGCGTCACAGAGGTTAACTGCGCATTGGCCGCTGTAAAAAAATTTGCTTGAACGACGCCAATATCGCTGCTGTTTGCCGTGCTTTGTGTGTTAGCTGTACCTGTAAGTTGAAAGTCCTGGAGATTGGTTAAAAGCGGAATGATACTACTTGTATCATCAACGCCGACAATACCCGAAGTAATCTTTAAAACTTTAATGTCTGCATATGTTTTTCCAGAAGGCATAACAGCGTCAATTTGAGTCTTTAGCGTGCTCACGGCAAATGCACTCGTCAGCATCAATGTACCTGTGCCAGAGTCAAATGTGCCTGCACTGCCTGGGTCAGTTCCGCCTCCTGATGAGATGGCGCTGATATGGGAGGAAATAGCGCTCCACGTGCTTTGGTATGCTGTGAGACTACCAGCTGGGACATTGATTACAGCACCCGGAGCTAAACTATTATACAGGGTAGTAATATTGCCGGATGTTAGGCTTGGAGGGGTTGTTCCAAAAGTAATAGACGTAATACCAGTGCAGCCCGAGAAAGCATTTGTACTCGTTATAGTCGTTACTTTTGGGAGGAAAAGTGTCGAAATACTACTCATATTTTGGAAAGCTTGTGCATTGATCGTTGTCGCATTTTGGAACGTAGCTGATTTAAGCTGAGGATTTTGAGCCAGGTTAAAAAAATTTTTCGCAATAATGTTATCGCCTGGTGCGGATGATGAGCTTTGTACTGCAGACGTGCCGATTAATTGAAAATCTACAAGATTTGACAGGGACTGAATGATCCCACCTGCGGCTATATCACTACCGCCATCAGCTATTTTTCCAACGCCGACTATGCCCGCTGTCACAATTAAAACTTTAATATCAGCATATGTTTTGCCTAAAGGGGTTATAACGGCATCAATCTGGGCCTTTAACTTACCTGCTGCAAATGAGCTGTTTAGCGTCAAGGTCCCTGTCGCCGTATCAAAAGTGTCAACGCCTGCTGCCTGAACCTTTGAACCGATGGCAAATTGAACTGAGTTTAAAATGATAAGAACCGCTAAAATAATGCTCAGCACGCGATGTACTTTATTATTCACGTTCTCACTCCTTGCATACTAATTAATATTGCTTGTTTCTTATAAATAAGCGAACACACGATTATAGGTAAACGTTTACATAAGCTCCGATAGAAAAATACCACTAGTAAAAGATAGGCAGCATTTCACTCAGTAAGATTCTGGTTGCTCTCGAAAACTTAATAATAATTTGCGCAGGTAAACGTTTACATATTGCTGTTGAAAAGCACAATCTCTTTGCGACTATAAATGATTTCTTATTCAATCACCGCTTAAAAAAACTAGATTACACAATGTTATAATTTTTTTCTGCCCCCTTATGCAAAAATTTTTGACTGAATGCTTTTACGTTTTTGTACGAACCATGAAAACGAGATAGAATCATTAATCCGATACACAAGCGAACTGTAAACGTTTTCACATTATTATTCTACTACGATTATTCATAAAGTCAATATCCGTGTACCTTCATTTTCTAATTCGAAAAGCATCAATGACCCTTTCGTAGGATATAAATCCATTTTATCAATCATCTGTAAAATGCTCATTATGTGCCCTTACATTGGCATTAAGCCCAATAGGAAACAAAAATATTTGACCGCCGTACAATTTTTTCTCAAATCTATATACTTTTATCCTATCTTTATAGTAATATATGGATGAATTTAGTAGGAATTAATTCCAGCTAATAGAAAGGGGTCAACTTTCATTCGTAGTATGGCAATACCGAAAGACTTTTACGCTAGGAATCATTTATTCAGAGTTGATTGGAGGAATTGTATTGAACACTCGCAGAAAATGGTTTAAAACCGCTTTGACTTTATCGATAGGTACAGTACTTTTTGGAGGGGTGACAAATAACGTAGTACTGGGCGCTGGGAATGTTGGAAATGCGACTCTATTAACAGACAGCACCTATGAGAGCGCTTCCAGTAAGCTTGCTCCAAGCATGCTCGATGCAACTAGCGGTATGATCGACATCATCGTGCAGTTAAGCAACGAGCCGGTCGCTCCAGCACGCAGTCAAACGATGTCCATCCAAACCAGCTTCTCAGAGCAAGAAACAGAATCTACCTTGAGTGCTGAACAAGCTAGCTTTAAAAATAGTCTTGATCAAATGAACATCCCTTACACCGTACATCGAACTTTTAATCAAGTTTTTAACGGAATGGCATTGACTGTTGATGCGAGCCGCATCGAAGAATTGGCTAGCATTGGCTCTGTTAAGAAAGTGTTTAAAGATACCGTCTATCACTTATCGCCTGTGGAAATGACGGAGTCAGCCGAAGTAGCGAGCAAATACGACCAACTTCCACTTGACCAAATTCATGTGCCGGAAGTGTGGGCAAAAGGTTACACAGGTAAAGGAATTAAGGTCGGCGTTTTGGACACAGGCGTTGACTACGATCATCCGGATTTGAAAAACGCTTATAAAGGCGGATACGATTTCGTCGATAAAGATAACGACCCTTATGAAACAACGCCTGCTTGGGGGCAGTCAAAAACGGATCATGGCACGCATGTCTCCGGTACGATTTTAGGAAGAGCTGTAGGTAAAGATGTGACTGTACGGGGTATCGTATACGATGCCGACTTGTATTCGTATCGCGTACTTGGACCTGATGGCAGCGGACCTACTTCCGGCATCATTGCAGGAATTGAACAAGCGGTGAAAGATAAGATGGATGTTATCAATCTATCCCTTGGCGAAGATCCCGAGAAAGATCCGAACGGGCCTGATGCCATCGCTGTAAACAACGCCGTATTGGCCGGCGTCACCACGGTTATTGCTAATGGTAATGCTGCGACAAACGTGAAAGGCCGATACTATTATACGGTCGGACAGCCGGCTACAGCTCAATTGCCTATTGCAGTTGGCGCTGCATCCAGTCCGACTGCGTCATACAGTGCAACCGCTACAGCAACTGTGAATTCAAACGTATATGCTAATCTCCCAATCAAAATTATGGCTTGGAAAGCCGGCAGTACTGACTTCGCGTCTATCGTAGGAAGCGGGCCACAGGAAGCCGTTTATGCAAATCTTGGCTCTGAAGATGACTTTAGCAAAGTGAATGTAGCCGGGAAGATCGCTTTCGTCTCCCGTGGAACTGTAGCTTTTGTCGATAAGGCTGCAAATGCTAAGAAGGCTGGCGCTAAGGCGATTGTCATTTTCAACGGGAATGCACTCGTAGATGACGTAACAGGAAAAGTAATCGATTCTACCAAAGCAGATCTACGTGCTACTAGTACTGGCTTAAGCGGCAGGGATGGAGCGATCAACTCGCTTCAAGGTGAACAATTCGGAAATATTGTTCCTGCTTATGATATGGCCGGAGATGTCGGAAGAAAAATTGCCAGTGCAGCTCTTCAATCCGGCAATCCGTCATTTACAATTGATTTCAGCAATTTCAAAGCAGATTTGACCAAAGGCGATTTAATGGCAAGCTTCAGTTCCAGAGGACCAAACTCTGACGGGAACTTCGGCGTACGCCCGGATCTTGTCGCTCCAGGTGTGAGCATCTTGTCCAGTATTGCCGCCTATGGGAAATATTATGCTGAGAAAGGACAAACCGTAAATTACGATACAGCCTACGGTCGTAAGAGCGGTACCAGTATGGCGACTCCTCACGTAACGGGATTGTCCGCACTGCTTAAACAGGCTCATCCGGAATGGGACCCGTTTGATATTCGCGCAGCCTTGGCAAACACAGCGGAAGAAATCAAAAATGAAAGCAATCAATTATATGATATCTATTCACAAGGGTCAGGGCGCGTCAACGTGCTGAAAGCAATAGAAACGCCTGCTTTACTGCAAGCTGTTGAACCGATTACGATTTTGGATCCTAACTATTTGCCGAAAAATGTAATTAACTATGCGGTCAATACGAGCTTTGGATTAATGTCCAAAAATAGCAGCGGATCCAAACAATTACGAGTTAAAAACGTTACCAGCAATGTGACCCTTGATTACACGGCATCCGTTGAAATGCATCCATCCGTAACGGGAGATCTTACCCAACCGGTAGCAACTCCGGATGTTAGCAAAATTCGGGTAACACTTTCTAAAGACAAGATTACTTCAACACCAAACGGAACAGTCCCGTTCGCGCTGCAAGTATCCGTTGCTAATGATGCGGCAGACGGCGTCTATGAAGGCGAGGTCAAACTGACAAGCGCAGGACAACCAGATCTTCACCTTCCTTTCGTTATTCATGTTGGAGACCAGCCTGAGGATAATCGTTTTGGATTCCAGCAAATCCAGTTGTCTGATATTAGCCTTGCTCCGAATCAGACTATAGATCTGAGTGCCAAACTAACTGCGAAGGACGTCAATTATTTGGCGGTAGAAGCTTATGACTACGACTACATTGACGCACGCGGGAAAATGTTCGGAACGATGGTGGAGGAATTCGCCAAAGATGTAAATGGGAAAGCAACGCTCTTTGCACCAGGACCTATTTCCTTCAAACTTGACGGTACATTTATTGGCGACAAGAAGGACGAGAAAGGACAACCAATCGTTGAAAAACTGCTGCCTGGCAAATACAAAATTAAACTCGTAGGCAAAACAGTGAAGGAAGGACAAAATCCTGCAAATGTAGCAGCTACTTACGAAGCATGGAAAGTATTGCTTGTAGGAAGCAATTTCTCTCTCACTGGCACTTCGCTAGATCGAAGCAATGGCATCACAGCTACAGTGCAAGTTGGGCCATATAATTATGCTACATCCCATGCTGGTACGGAAACTGTTGTCTTCCAATTAATGAAAGGCAGTACTCCTGTCAGCATTATAGCTTTAAAGAAAGATATTAAAGAACCCGAAGAACTAACGGCTCAATTCAATGTGACCGGTACTGATTATTCCGTTAATGTATTCCTCTTAGATTCATTTGATTCGTCCAAGACGAATGTCGGAAACAATCTTGCGGATTCGATTACGCTTAATTAGGAATATTGTTTGCCACACAACTTCATGAAAATTCGGGAGTCTGTCCGACTGACAAACTGTATCATTGGCCAGATTCCCGAGCCTCATGATCCGATGTCTATGAAGAAAAGAGGCGTTTCAATTATATGAAAAAAAAGCTGTCTCACATCATGGCCACCATGTTGGTTGCTTTGAGTGTAATGCCGGTATCGGCAATAGCTGCATCTGCGGATACAATTAAAATAAACGATGTTACGGATAAATTTAAAGGCGACAAAGTTACAATTACCGGGGCTTCTACTTTGCAGCAGGTTAGTATTAAAGTACTGAATCCAGATGGCACCGTTTTGTATTTCGATGTTGTCAAGACGGCCAACGGATCGTATTTCAAGGAATTTACTTTGCCAATGAACGCTCAGACTGGCACGTACACAATTGTAGCTGGTACAGGAACAACCGTAGCGACTGATCTCTTTGATATAATCCTGCCTAATCAGGGAGGAGGATCAGATGGCGGTGGCACGGGCGGTGGCGACAACCCTGGCGGTGGCACGGGTGGTGGCGATAACCCCGGCGGTGGCACGGGCGGTGGCGACAACCCCGGCGGTGGCACGGGCGGTGGCGACAACCCTGGCGGTGGCACGGGTGGTGGCGACAACCCCGGCGGTGGCACGGGTGGCGGCGACAACCCTGGCGGTGGCACGGGCGGTGGCGACAACCCTGGCGGTGGCACGGGTGGCGGCGACAACCCTGGCGGTGGCACGGGCGGTGGCGACAACCCTGGCGGTGGCACGGGCGGTGGTAACGGCGGTAGTTCCTCTACTGGAAGTACTACTACACCTTCGAACACAGAGGCTGTTCAAGACATTAAAGACGGCAAATGGCTTGCTCTAAATGACAAAGGCAATCTGAGTTTGCCTGCTGCAGCAGTAGACAAATTGGGCGATGCGAAGCTGAAGGTGCAAAGCGGAGATCTTACGGTCGAAATCCCTGCAGCGAACATCAAATCCTTGATCGCCGGTCTTTCCAGTGACGCGTTGAAAGATGCGACAATTACTGTAAATATCGCAAAAAAACAAACTGCAGACATTGAGTCACTCATTTCTAAAGCGGAGACTGCGGGACAGTTAGTGCTTACATCTGCCGGTGAAATGATAGACATCACCCTTTCCGTATCCACGAAAGATGGGAAAACGAATAAGATAAGCCAGTTAACGGAGCCTGTGACGATCAGCTTTAAACTCAAAGCAGGCGCTAACGCTAAATTGGCCGGGATTTACTACATCAATGATAACGGCGAACTTGAATATGTTGGCGGTACTGTAGCCAATTCTACGATTCAAGCGGAGCTGCAGCACTTTAGCGTCTATGGCGTGTTGGAGTACAATAAATCTTTTAGCGACGTTCCGGCCACACATTGGGCATACGATATTATTAAAGAATTATCGGCTAAACATATTGTGAACGGCACAACGGACGCATTATTCATGCCTGAAAGCCAGGTTACGCGTTCAGAGTTTGTTGCGCTGCTAACCCGTGCATTGCAGTTGAAGTCTACACCAATTTACAACAACACATTTGCTGATGTTTCACCAAACGAATGGTACGCTTCTTCCGTACAATCCGCTGTTCAAGCTGGTCTGGTAACAGGAACTAGCGAAACGACATTCGAACCTAATAAGCCGATCACGCGTGAAGAAATGGTCACACTCATCGTGCGGGCATATGAGAAAAATCATGGTGTCCAAAGCGCTCCAAGCAAAAGCGTCAGCTTTACGGATGCTTCGCAAATCCATGACTGGGCCCAACCGTTTGTTAACAAAGCGGCAAACTTAGGCATTATTGCTACAGATACGGCTCAATTCAACCCGCTTGACCATGCAACACGTGCAGAAAGCAGCAAAGTTGTATCATCCATTCTATCGAAATAAGTATGAAAGATGATGCAGTTGCCTGACAACTGCATATGTCTTCGAATGAAAAGGCTGTCCCAACGATCATCGTAGATGACGGAGGGGCGGCTTTTTGTTTGCGGAAGGGAACTACAGGGCTCTATTTGAGCTGAACTGCCTGTTTTTAGGCTGCAGGCGGAACTACAGGGTCTTAATGCATCTAGAAACTTCCATTTTGGTACAATTTATATAAAATAGCGGATTATAGTATCCACAAATTATAAATAATGGATTTTAAAGTAAAACGAGAGATCGTAGTTCCCCACAAAAAAAGGAGTTAAGCATATAAAGCAGCTTAACTCCTTTGTGTATGTAATTAGCTTTAAAGTTTGAACTTCCCAACAACCGTGTGCAGTTGCTCAGCAATGCCGTTCAGCATACCGGCCGAATCGTTGATATCGTTCAGCGAAGCTAGCTGCTGCTCAGAGGTCTCGGCCACTTGCTGCGCGTAGGTAGACGAGTTTCTCGCGTGAGCGCTCGTTTCTGCAACAGAAGCAGACACTTCTTCCGAGGTGGCGGCCATTTCTTGCGCTGATGCGGCGACCTCTTGTATGCGGACAGCCACTTTCTCGGAAGCCAAGAAAATGCGATGAAATGAAGTTTCCGCAGTATGTACCATTTCTTTCCCCATATCCATTTCCTGCAGGCAATCGTGCATCGTTTGAACGGCAACGCTCGTATTGCTTAATACTTGTCCGATCAACTCCGTAATTTGACTGGCAAATTGGGCGGACTGCTCTGAAAGCTTGCGCACCTCTCCGGCAACGACCGTAAAACCTTTGCCCGCTTCACCGGCACGAGCCGCTTCAATCGCCGCATTCAAAGCGAGCAGATTGGTTTGCTTCGCGATGCTGCCCATCAAGCCAATCATATTTTCGATTTCCTGAGACTGGTTCTCGAGGTTATGAATGACCGTGTTCGCTCTGCTAACGGTCTCACCCATACCGTTCAGGCTCGCAATGAGCGCTTGCAGGTCTTGCTCGCCTTGCTTCGCTTCCCGGAATGCTTCCATCGAAATATCCGATACCTCGGACGAAGCTTCGGCGATTCGCCCTATTCCAATGGACATCTCTGTCATGGCCGAATTTGTATCCTCGTAATTCTGCACTTGAACTTCTGCTCCTGCGGCTACCTTTTGCATGACTTCCGCCACTTGATTGGAAGCTTGCGTCGTTTGCTCCGCATGGGCAAGCAGTTCTTTGGACGAGCCCGCCACCGAGGAAGAGGCTTCGCGAATTTGCAGCAGCATCTCCCGGACATTCGTCTTCATCCGGTTTAACGAACCGACCAGTTCGCCGATTTCATCTTTATTTCTCACTTTCACATCGGGTTCGATCAAGCTGCCCAAAGACACAGCCTGTAGAGCTTGGGAGACAAGTCTCACCGGTTTGGAAATATTGCGGGTAATGAAATAGGCTAGTATCAGACCGACAAGTACGGCGAAGCCAAGCACATACATCATGGTCATATGTCCGGAATGATAAATCACAGAGCTGCTCTCCGAGGCAGCGGTTGCTCCTTCATGTTTGATTCTCACAAGAACCTCGAGATACTTCTGCAAGTTCACAAATACTTTGTTCGAATCTGAGATCAAAGCTTGAACTTCTATTTCTCTTTTGCCGGAGCCCGTTCTTAGATTGACTTCTTTACTAAGTTCTAAGAATTTCTCATGATAGCCTTTATACGAATTCCATTGACTTTGGAACGCTTCGAAGGTTCGCTTCTCCTGCTCGTCCGTCAACCCTTCCCCGAATTGTTTGAGCTGCTCATCCACATTGTTAATCCCGGCCATGGCTTGCGTCTGCGTGCTTTGCAGCTGCGAAGGATCCATTAGAATGAAGAGCTGCAATTCCAGTGCGTGCACATTTTCAGTTAAATAACTAATCGTATTGACGGCTTCGACGCCAGGCATCCACTGCTTGCTGATTTCATCGCTTTTGTTCTGAATCAGCTTCATATTCGTCAGACTCATCCAGCCTACAACAAAAGTAAGCAGCAAAATGATAATAAAACAGAAATACATCTTCTTACCCACAGTAATTTGCGGCAGTCGTACGCGCATGAAATTCCTCTCCTCCAACTATGTACTTCTGTTCAAAGGTCATCCTAATTAAATAGTACAATAGAATCGTAAAATGTATATAAAAATTACTTCATTTTTCGACAAAAAGATATTTTTTGTATAAAATTCCAATAGTCCTGCCACCCCCTCCCTCAAATCCCCCCACGATCCGGTTAAAATGAGATAATGTTCTTTTCCAATGAATTTTTTTTCATTGCGAGCATTAGGTTTCCCAGCTGTATAAGGCTTGTTGACGAAATGAAAGCAGGATCCTATACTTTTGCATACATGAGAGAAATAAGGGAGGAACCTGTGTGCAGCTAGCCTTGCAATACGCGCAATTAAAAGCATCCATCGTAAAGCTGGGGCATCCTTTGAACAAAGATATACCGATTACGGTTGAAGAGATTGCCGGTTACTTATTTTGTACAGACCGCAACGTGAAAATATTGATCCGCAAAATGAGCGATCTGGGCTGGATCGTATGGACGCCGGGCAGAGGACGGGGTCATCGCTCAGCCATTCGTTTGCTGGCATCGACGGAAGAGCTGCTTCTGGCCGAGGCCAAAATATATGTGGAGCAGGGCAATTTGAACAGTGCGATGGGCCTATTTCAAATGGGAGGATTAGATCCCGGGCTGACAGACCGGTTCTTGGCATGGCTCGGGGACTTTTTCGGTTATCGGGGAACGAAGGACGCCGGGGCTGAAGAAACGCTCCGCCTGCCGATGCACAACCGGATACTGACTTTGGATCCTGCGAGAATTGTCTTCTCGTGCGATTTACATTTTGTAAAGCAAGCATTTGACACACTGCTCCGTTACGATCCGGTTCGTGGCTCCCTGGAACCAAGCCTTGCTCATAACTGGGAATACAGCGAAAACGGGCAAGTATGGACATTTTATCTGCGCAAGCAAATTCGCTTCCATCATGGACGTGAACTTTCGGCACAGGATGTCGTATATGCGATGAACCGGCTGCAAACCATCGACGATGCATGCTCATCCAACCGCTGGCTTGTGGAAACAATACGTGATTTTAACATCGTGGATCGTTTAACCGTTCAAGTGAAGCTGGATGCTCCGAATTATATGTTCCCTCATTATGTCAGCTCATACCCGACGGCTATTTTGCCTGAGGATATCTATACGTCCAGAAGCAGTGACGAAGTACGGAAGATGCCAGTGGGCACAGGACCATTTCAAGTGACACGGCACGACGAAGGCGGCATTACGCTGACAGCATTTGAAAATTATTTTGGGGAGAGGGCTCATCTGGATCGAATCGAGCTGCTCTATATGCCTGAACATGTTGATCATCGGAGCTGGCAGCAGTGGGATTTCCATATGGGCAAACGGGATCAATTCAACCAGCCCGCACCTGCGCATTGGCGAAAAAAAGAAATGATGACGCTTGGTTCAAATCTTCTTTCATTTAATATGCGCAAGCCTGGCCCTCATCAGCATATCCAAGTACGGCGTGCGATTGATCTTGTGCTTGATCGAAACGGGTTGATCGCGGCGCATGATTTCATCGGCGCGATCCCGGCCGAGGGCTTTTTTCCGCCGAGCCATCCCCGGGAGCCGTCAGTTGACAATCAGCCTGAGCGGGCCCGTGAGCTTTTGGCGGCAAGCGGCTACAAGGGGCAGACGCTGAAGGTTCTGTTCACTCCCTCTCACCGCTTAGAAGCGGAATGGATTCGGGATCGCTGCGCCGCCGTTGGTATCCCTTTACAGCTTACTGAATATACGTACGAGGAAATGTCGGATATCAGCCTTCTGCAAGAAGGCGACATGCTGTTAGGCGGCGTTGCGGCGGACGACGACGAAGCCCGCTGCCTGATTGAGATGTACAAGATGGGCGGCATGTTGATCCGCGTCTGCGCGGCGGATGAACAGCGCCTCATTTTTAATGAAACAATTAAACGAATCGCGGCACAACCTGACGCTGATCTACGCATGCAGCAAATTCGCGCGATGGAGCGGCTGCTGACGGAGGAACATCACGTCCTGTTTCTCCTGCATACGACGCAGCAGACCGTATTCAGCCCCCATCTGAAAGGGGTTGCCGTTAATACGCTGGGTTGGTTTGATTTCAAGCATATTTGGTTTACAAATTTTCAAAAAGATTTCTCTTGATTATACGCCCAGAAAACTTAATAATATGAAACAGGCCTTATTGACCGGACTGCTCAGCAACGATTTATTATACGCACAAGAAAGGTTGACCTTACATCATGGAGTTATCTCAACGCACTATCAGGGAACACGCGGCCAAAGAACCGTTCCCTATCTCGATCCTCTCTCTTACCGTCGGCGCCTTTGCGATTGGAATGACTGAATTTGTCATCATGGGTCTTCTGCCCAATGTCGCTGCCGATCTGCATGTCAGCATCTCGTCCGCAGGACAGCTCATTACCATGTATGCTCTTGGGGTCGCTATCGGGGCTCCTATATTGACCGTCCTCACCCAAGGAATTCCGCAAAAGAAACTGCTGTGTCTGCTGATGCTTTTATTTATTCTCGGCAACGGAATCTCTGTTATCGCTCCGAGCTATGCGGTTCTGATGGGAGCGCGCGTCATAACTGCATTGACGCACGGGACTTTCTTTGGCGTTGGAGCCGTTATCGCCTCCAATCTTGTCCGGCCGGACAAACGCGCGGGTGCTGTTTCCATTATGATGGCCGGTTTAACGATTGCGAACATTATCGGCGTTCCTCTAGGGACATTTATCGGCCAACACATGGGGTGGCGATCCTCGTTTGGTGCGATTTCGATCATGGGAATCGCCGCTTTGATCGGCATCCTAATTTTCATCCCGCAAATTCGTCATGACAAACCAGCGAGTATCGCGGCGCAGATTACCGCTCTCGCCAAGCCCAAGCTCCTTCTGTATCTGCTGATCGGGGCGCTTGGCAACGCCGGCCTTTTCGCCGTATTTACTTATATTACCCCGCTGCTTGTAGAGGTCACCGGCTTTGCCGAACATAGCGTGTCCTGGATTCTCGTCCTTTTCGGCTGCGGAGTAACCCTTGGCAATATCGTCGGCGGAAAGCTTGCGGACTGGAAGCTGATGCCTTCCATACTGGGACTTTATTTTACGATATGCGTCATCCTTACCCTCTTCACCTTTACCATCTATAACCCGGCAGCTGCCGTAGTGACCATTTTTCTATGGGGAGCCGCTTCCTTTGCTGTATTTCCGGGACTGCAAGTACGCATTATGAGCTTGGCGAAAGCCGCGCCTGCACTTGCCTCTACCTCCAGTCATTCTGCTGGCAATCTGGGTAATGCATCCGGCGCTTTCATTGGAGGATGGGTCATTACTCATCTGTCCCTTACAGCCCTTCCTTGGGTCGGTGCCGTGCTCGTAGGACTGGCTTTGTTATTAGGAATTGCCAGCTATATAACAGAACGCAAATCTACTGCGGCGTAATTCTATATCATACAAACAGCCCTGGCTTCGCTAAGTAGCCGGGGCTTTCATTTTTATTGCGTGGCATGCGTCTCTACTAGATATCCGGCTGGAACGATTGTCCTTTCAATCTCAACGGATAACTGTGATACAGGGTATTTTCTTTTCATTTCATTCGCAGAGATCGCTAACACTAAAGGGATTAAGGCATCGGAGTGCGATTTCAGCCTGTTTTTCCCATCGGAGTGCATGACATACAGAAGTATTTTCAAATACATTCTCGTTATGAAAGCAAACAAGCCGTTTGGCAAAGTCATGAGCGTAAAGCCAAGCTGGCTTGCTCCCCGGTGAATCATGGTGATTCCATAAATAGCTTTAATGTCACTGTACTCAGGCGTGCTCAAAATCTTCTCCGTCACTTTGGGCAAGTTCTCTTTGACCGAGCGTATCATTTGTACCGCAAGATGGACCGGCGACCTGGCCCCGTTTGCCAAGTGAAACAATGCTTCATTATTAAAATGGAGTTCAATGACGCGGTCTCCGCTTACTAATTTTTCGCCGTCCGAAAGGCTAACGGTCATGCCCCGGAATGTCGCCGCCCTATAAAAAAATAGCGGTTTGTTCTCATCCAACGGCTTGACGCTGAACAGCCAATGAAACAGCCGATCCCATTTGAACCATAAAAAGATAAGAGTTCGTTTGAGCAAATTGAATTGGGCGCGTTTGTTTTTTTGCTCGAGCCGCATTTTTTCATCCACTCTCAGAAAGGCATAGTTCTTGGACAATGCTTCGGCTATAAATTCTCGCAGCGCCTCCAGCATGTAGATCGGCGCATCTTTGTCCGCTCCGAACGTTTGACCGCTGTCATGAAGAACGATAACCGCACCGTCCCTCAGCTTGGCCTGCAGCCTCTCCTTGATTTTCCGTTTGCCTCCGCTGCTTCTCCAATCGCCAACCATAATCGACCACAGAATCATACGGAAACGTTTCAACAGCAGAAAGTCAAATACATTGATAATCCCCCATGGGGGTCTATAATAGACAGGACGTTCTCCTATAATCTTTTCAATTACGCTCACGGAATGTTCCAGCTGCAACCTGACTTTTTTCGGAGTCATAAAGGCGTTTGCCCAGTGTACATAATTATGAACGCCGACAAGGTGGCCTTCGTTATGCATACGCTTGATAAGCTCAGGATAGTGCTCCGCTTTGGACCCAAGGACGAAAAAAGTCGCCTTGAGGTTATTTTCCTTCAATAATTCCAGCAAACGAGGCGTATATTCGGGATCCGGCCCATCGTCGAAGGTTAAAGCTATGCCTCTTCCGGCAGTTCCCTTTTTGTAAACGCCAATTCCTAATACACGGATAACGAAGGTTGGAATTATTGTATATACAAATAACCCGGCAATAACGAATACCAATACATGATTCATAGTCCTCCCCCTTAGGCTACTGCGGAATTAGGCTAGTTCTTTTTCCCCTTTAGGCGACACAATCAAGTAATATAAAGCGATCGATCCCAGCAGCCCCGCACTCACCCAAACGGCAGTCCGTTCGTTAAACATATCGGCTATCCACCCTCCCAGTATGGGTCCGACAATCACGCCTACGCCTTCAATGCTTGAAAATAATCCCCAGCCCATTCCTTGCTGGTTCTCGGGAACATGCTGGGCGAGCAAAGCATTCCAAGCAGGAAGTACAGCCGCGTAGGAAAAACCTAAGATGGCTGCAAGCAGAACGGCTTGCCAAAGCACGGAAGCAAACGTTAGGCAATAAAGCGTAATGGCGAAGGCGAAGAAGCCAAGAATGAGGAACCATCTTCTTCCCCAGCGATCGGACAATTTCCCCATTGGAATAAGAAAGATAACGGTAAAGACGCCACCGGCAATCAACACATACGAATATTGCGAAAACTGAAGTCCTAAATATTTTGAAGCAAAATTAGGCAAAATCGGCACGAGAATTCCGGCAGCCGCGGTTTGGATCATCATCCCTGGCAGCAGTTGCTTCATCGAACGCAATCGATCCCAAAGCATGGAAATTTGACGCTTCAAGGGAATCGATATCGGCTCCGATTCTTTCACATTGGAAATGAACAGCGATAATACCCAGCCCAGCGCCCATAAAACAAGCATAATCCGAAAGGACAGGAGATAGCTCTTATCGATTACAAAATTAATGACGACAGGTCCGGCTCCAATTCCGCAAAGCCAGCAAGTATAGAGCACGCCCATACTCGCGGCGCGACGTTCCGGTTTCACCTTGCTTAAACAAACTAGCCATATAGGCGAAATGCCTACGCCAAATAAAGCGGATGCGGCTATAAGCAGCCAAAATTGTTGGCTGTATTGCATCAGCAGCAGACCTCCGAAAGAGACGAGCAGGCCCAATTGAACAATCAAACGCAAAGAAAAATGGTCAAGCAAATATCCTGCGTAACATTTGATAATCGTATCCGTTACATAGTGTACGGAAACGGCCGTACCGACCGTCGCTACGGAAAATCCCAACACATTAACGGCATAGGTAGGTAAATAGGAAACCAAGTAAGCCCCTCGGACGAATTCCACAATGAACATTACAAGGCCATACATGATCATACTCATATCCGCATATGGCCTGATCTTTGCTTCCATTCAGCTCAACCTTCCTTAATTCAAACATTTTCTCATTCGTAGTTTTCACTAAGAATCAAGTTTTTATTGGAGAACCATTTGTGGTTGTTTTATGGAGCTGAGGATATCCTGGGTAATGAAGTCAGCCGCTGCTGCTTTATGTAAAAGTTGCATGTGCCTTTTCATTTCCACGGCATAATTGGGATCTGAAAAAAAATGTTCGATTTGAAACGCCATTTCTTTCATATTTTGAGATACATACGCCGCGCTCTTTTTAGAAAAGAATGCCGCATTCTCTTTTTCTTGGCCCGCAAAAGGCTTATATATAAAAACAGGTACCTGTAAACAAAGAACTTCGGATAACGTCAGTCCGCCGGCTTTCGTTATGATACAAGATGATATCGCCATTAACTGATGGATATTATCGACAAAACCATAAATATGAACGTGGGGTTCCCCCTCATATCTCATCCTCAATTTATGCTCCAGCTTTCGATTGCGACCGCAAACCACCGCCACTTGACTATCTGGAACATTTTTGACGACATCGATGAGTTCATCGTTGCTTCTAAGCACTCCATATGATCCTGCCAAAATCAAAATTGTTTTTCGTTGGTTATTCGTGAGGTTCGCAAAGGGGCTCGAATCCATCCTGCCTGATTCATAAAATGCTTTTCGAATGGGAATCCCGCTTACCTCGATCCGGTCTTCGGAAATTGAGCTGGCCATAAGCTGTTCTTTAAGCTCGTGTGCAGCAACATAATATTTATCAATGTCCGGATGTTTCCAGCGTGCGTGCAAGGCGAAGTCCGTAACTACGGCAAATGTAGGAATTCCCAATTGTCTGCACAACTCCGGTACCGCCCCGAAGGGAAAGGTAGAGATCACGGCACTGGGACGCATCTGTTGAATGGTTTGCCTCAATTTAGTTTGGCCGAGGTTATTCAAATATCGCCCCAATCCGACATGAAATTCGGCGTCTTTTGTGATGTAATAGCTCCAGCCATAATAATCTAAACCGTACTGGGAGATCAGCATGCTGTTGATATAAAGCGTTTTGGTGACTTTATCCAGCAAAGGATGAGCTTCTTTCATCAGGTCCATGATTTGCACTTGCATGATGCCACGCCGCTCAAAAGCCTGTTTCAATGAACGAGCCGCCTGTATATGACCATCCCCGTAACTTGCAGTTAGAATCAATATGCGTTCGTTGCTCTTCATGTTCTCCTCCTTGCGCCCAGCACTCTTTGGTTCGATAGAGTCTAATTCCATCATATGGGAAAAGTTCTATGTAGAGAACCGGTACGACGGGCAGGGTATAATTTCGCGACTAATCAACGTGAGTGTTTCTGATGTAGATCATGAATGAAAGGAGCAATTGCGCGGGCAAATTTGAAAAAAGCACATGATGGGAGGACATTGGAGTAGTACCTATCTATAAAATAGCAAATACTATTAAAAATCGAAACCCCTTTATTCAGATATTAAGAAAGAGCCTCTCCCCAATCATGGAGAAGCCCTCTCTGTCTAACGCCTATCTGTTATTTTTAAGTTATTTTTAAGTTGCATTTACGGGTTTCGGGGCTGCCACGACTGCCGGTTCTTCCTCCGCCTGAGCTACACGTTTAATGAAGAAGGAAAGCAGCAAACCGATAACTCCGATGCCGACAATGACAAGATAAGAATCGTTAATTCCTTGAATGGAAGCCTGTTTAATAAGTTCCTTGGACGGATTCGCAGTTGCGTTTGCCGTCATCAGCTCTACGAGATGAGATTTGGTTCTGGTCGACATCACCGTGACAAGCAAGGCCGTACCTACTCCGCCCGCCACTTGCTTGATCGTATTGGAAATAGCGGTACCATGCGCATTCAGTCTTGCAGGCAATTGATTGAGTCCCGCCGTAGTGATTGGCATTAAGAAAAGCGCCATCCCTAAGCGTCGTCCTGTGGACATTAGTACTAAATAAGTGTAACTTGTTGAATCCGTTAAATTGATGAAACCAAGTGTCGTTACAATGGTAATTGCCATTCCGATAATGGATAGCCATTTCGCTCCGAACTTATCGAACAATTTGCCGGCCACCGGCATCATGAGCCCCATTAGGAGTGCGCCTGGAAGCATAAGAATCCCGGACTCCAACGCCGTATATCCGCGAACATTTTGCAAATACAACGGAAGCAGCATCATATCGGCATACATAACCATCGTAACCGCGACGTTGATTAACGTTGTCAGGGTAAACATGTTGTGTTTGAAAGCTCTAAGATCCAAAAGCGGGTTTTCGATAACCAGCTGCCGCCATGTAAACAATATTAAGGCCACTACGCCTACAACGATAGACAGGACAACTTCCGCACTTGACCATCCCTTGCTGCCTGCGCTGCTAAAGCCGTAAAGTAGGAAACCGAATCCGATGGTTGAGAGAACCGCACCCCATGTATCAATTTTGGGATAGGTACGTTCGGAGACATTTTTCAGATATATAAATGCAACCACAATAACGATGACAGCGAATGGAATGATGCCATAGAAAAGAGTCCGCCATGAATAATGCTGCAAAATATAGCCGGCAATAGCCGGACCGACCGCTGGGGCAAAAATAATCGACAACCCAACCATGCCCATGGCAGCTCCGCGCTTGTCTGGCGGATAGATGGTCAGAATGACATTCATAAGAAGTGGCATTAAAATCCCGGCACCGGCTGCTTGAATCAGACGGCCAGCCAACAACACTTCAAAACCGGGCGCTACGGCAGAAATAATGCTTCCAAGAAGGAAAATAATCATGGATGCCTGGAACAGCTCACGCGTCGTAAATCGCTGCATGAGGAACGCGGTTATCGGAATTAAAACTCCGTTAACCAACATATAACCAGTGGTCAGCCATTGCGCTGTGGAAGCGGCAATATTAAATTCGACCATAAGTTCCGGCAAAGCGACGCTCATAATCGTCTGATTCAGGATGGCAATAAATGCCCCCAGAATCATTACAAATAACAGTGGGCCTTTCTTAATAGAACTGCTATCAAATGCTGCAAGTTTGCTCATGTCACTTATTCCTTTCAAATTCAATTACAAATTGACAATTTGTTGTATAATTAACTCGATGTAAATAGTATTATAGTCATCAATCCTACTGTTCACAAGCAACAGCTTTTGCATAAATGTTGATTAGATGACATTGTCAAGAGAATTGTCGCCTATCTACGACATAATCCACATAACTTGCGAAATTTGTCGTATAGCGCATGAAAGAGAAAGGATGTAAGTGCTCATGTCAACAAAAACACAACGGATAGACCCTCGCGTACTTCGAACGCGCCAACTGATTCGAGATGCCTTTATTGAATTGCTTCATGAACATGAGCTTGAGAAAATAACCGTGAACCGCATCGCGGAGCGAGCGACGATTAACCGCGTCACCTTCTATCTTCATTATCGGGATATTCCGGATATGATCGATAAATTGGCTGACGATATGATTAACGAAATCCATGCCATCTTGAAGGAAGCTCCGTTCGGCCCCGGATATAACATGGAGATCATCGTTAATATGCTTGAGCATATTGCGGAAAATTCGAATTTCTATAAGGTTCTGCTCGCTTCCAAACGCATACCCGTATTTACGGAACGACTCATGAAATTGTTTGCGGATTTCATCACCATTCGTATGAACATGCTCGAGGAATCCACCGCTTTGAACGTACAAAAAGATATCGCGATCTGGTATGGCTCCTCCGCCATCATTGGAACGATTGTTTGCTGGCTTCGCAACGATTTGCCTTATACGCCAAGTTTTTTGGCTGCGCAGCTTGCAGAATTGCTTCGCATCCGTCAATCATTACCTCACGACAAGCAAGGGTGAGTCTACTCACCCCGCATTCATGGCTCCCGGCTGGCGGAGCCTTTTTTACATTTGCATACAAATGCATGTTCGTGTAATACTGTGTATACAACATTTAAGGGAGTCATATGGGATATGCACAATTTTATCAAAATCATTTCATTTGCTAGCGTGCTAGCACTAACTGGGTGTTCCTCAGCAGTAACTACGATGGCAGATACACCAAGCCCTAGTTCTTCTTCAACCACGACGGTCTCATCTAAACAAACTGAAGCACCTGTTGCTGCAGCGAAGCAGCAGCAGAATGACGAATACTACTTCACCCAAGCAAATCAGCATCCTGAGAAAGCCTTGATCGAAGTCATCAACGCTTCAAAATCAACATTGGATATCGCCATCTACAGTTTAACGCATCCTGATATTGTAGCCGCGATCAAAGAGGCGAAAAAGCGCGGCGTGACTGTGCGAATCATCACCGATAAAATTCAAGCCTCAGGCAAAACGCAGGAAGAAGCTTTAAAGCTGCTCGGCAGCGCCGGGATTCCGATGAAAGTCAACAAACACAGTGGGCTCATGCACCTCAAGGTCACCATTGCAGATAAACAGGTTGTTACCACCGGATCTTACAACTATTCGAAAGCAGCCAGCACTACGAATGATGAAGTCCTAATGGTCATACATAATGAAGACGCGGCAAAATCCTTCTCCGAGCAATTTGAAAGCATGTGGGCGGATACGAAAGGCTTCGAGAAGATTGACAAAAAAATTGCTAAATAGTGCGGCTCTCTCGTACACAATTACATATTATATTTACCATTTATCATTGTTATTATTTGCTGAGCCGTATCACTTGGACTTGCATTTGTTGTATCTATTAAGTTTATGACGGGTGAATTTTTATCACTGTTTTCTTTCAGCCATGTGTTGTACGTCATCATTCCATTTATGAATTCGTCAGAGTAACTATTTCTCCATGAAGGTCTATTTTGCAGGCGTTGCTTTAATTGATCGTTGTCACAGACTAAAGCGATATAGATCAATTCTGAAAAGTAACGCCTCTCCAGACATGGCTCTAGCTGGTCGGGCATGGCTGTTCCACATAATACGACCGGCTTTCCGCTTTGCGAAATATTTTTGGCCATCCTTAACCAAAGTTCTCTGTAATCCCGGTAATTCGTCTCCGGCGAATGAAAGCGATGATCCCATAATATATCTGTTTCCATTACAACAAAATCTTTTGTTAAAGAACTTAGTTCAACAGCAACGGTAGATTTCCCAGCGCCGCTTGCTCCAGTAACGATAAACAGGGGAAGCTGCAGGAATTCATGTGCATGATTGCATGCCGGACATATGGCGAATGTTTTCTTTCCCTTTGATTCAACTGCCTTATCGACTCTGTATTCCCCACAGTTTAAACAAACATTAAACATTTCCCTTATCTCCACCTTGGTTTCTGACATTTGTTATAAAGAGGCCGGGGACATAAAATACGAGTACCATAAATTCGTGATGAAACCATCGAGTAATGCAAAATAGAACATCTCCAGACCGACATTGCGATCGTCTAAACCATTCCTCCATATTCTAGTAAATACATACGCAAGAACAGCGAAAGCTATGAGCAGCACTAAATAAGCCCAAACAGGCTGCAAGAAATCCGGCATAACTTGAAGCGCCGCTGCCTTCCGGTAATCACCGATCAATAACGCTTTCACTGCGATGTACATTCCAAGGGAAAGGCCGAAGTGCAGCCGGGGGTGCGCGTCATAATGATACTGCCATAAAGCACTGAGTGCGAGTAGATAAATGCCAGGCAAAACAATCCACTTCAGGCCTAGCAGCGAAGTAAGCAGTCCGATTCCCCACAGCAGCGGCAGGGTTTCGGCCGCCTTTCGCAAGTCATCGGCGCTCAACTTGTTCATCTTCTCCTGATAAGGCAGTTGGTCGCTGGCATAGAAAATTCGGAACGATTCCGTGTTCACGGGATCCAGCCAGATTACCAGGGCATTCCCGTTGTCCGAGACTAGGACCGGATACTCCGCGAATCCTCCGAATTGACTGATCCTTGCGGAAGAAACCATTTTTCCGTCCTTAAAAGCCAGCTTGTAAACCTCTTGACTCGTGAGGCGGCGATTTTTCTCGTAAACCGACGATACCACAAGCGAAACCTCGCCGGAGGTTGAACGGGTAAAAGCAGGATGCAGAATCGTATCGGAATCGATCCCCGCCGATACGGGAATGTTAAGCAGCTCATCCTGCGCCTCTTCCGGATGATTCACTGGGAAGGTTAAGCTATACAATGAACTTTTGCCCGTTTTAGGCGAGCTTGTGGTATATATTGCGATAAGCGTTGCGCCATCTAGACCTAGTGCCACATCGTCCAGCGTACTAGTTACAAGATTCAAATCCTTCAGCTTGCTCCGTACGACGGGCTTCCATGATTCAGGCTCCAGCTTCGCAAAATGAAGGGCCACGTTTCCTTCGCCGCTCATCGCATAGACGAGGGAAAGGCTTCCATTTGAATCCATTACGCCTTGAATCTGTTTGATCCCGCCGATTTCAAGCTTTGACCACCTTATACTTTCCTGCGCGTGATAAGCTCCTACGTACAGCTCCCCCTCATTATAGGCGAGCAGCACTCTTTTGCCGTTTGAACCATTCACCGTTTGAACATCGGTAATGTCGTTTTCGATCAGCAGCTTCTTTGGTGACCATGAACCATTCGTCCACTCACTCGCATACAGCTTCTTGTCTGTTCCGATCCAGACCGCACCATCCTCTTGGATAAGCCTATAAGAATAAATGAGCCCCGGATCCGGCAGAGGCCGCGTTTCTGAGCTGCTCTGTCCCGCTTCATCAATCCTTACATATTGGAGTGCTTGGCCTGATCTGTAGGAAAAAGAACTCTCGCCGACCAGTTGCACCGACTCCCCGCTAGTCGCCAACTGCGGTAATTCTGTAGCTCGACCGAAGGGTTCCGGGTAAGGCTTCGCTTCTTCATTAGCCAGCATAAGTGTATGAATCATACCAATGACTAGTAAAGCCGCTAGAAACGGCGCATATGTATACAGCTTCCACCGCAACTTATTTTTCATATCGTTTCCCGGAGTCGCTTGGGAAGCTTTTTGACGACCAGATCGTAAGAATGGTCAATCATTTGGAAGACATCCGACTCTGGCAAGGAATCATCCAGCGCAATCGAATTCCAATGTTCTTTGTTCATGTGATACCCTGGTCGAACGCTCTCATGCTGCTCTCGCAAATTTTCCGCAATCACCGGGTCACATTTTAAGTTCATATAAGCATCGTTTCCTTCGCTCTCAAAAATAAGCGCGAACATCTTGCCTGCAACCTTGATCACCATCGGATTCGGGCCGAAGGGATAGTCCTTAATCGCTCCTTTTTTGTTCAAACAATATGCGATGATATGATTGTTCATAGCAGCTCATCTCCTTTTCAATAACAATAACCCAGCATGACAAACAAAACCAGCCCGACACTAAGTTACAGTGCCAGACTGGTTTTCCATTCAACATATACGACTAACTTAGGCCTCCGCGCGTGCTTCTTCTTACCAGAAAAAAGTAAGCCAACATCGCTGCGGCGCTCGTCAATAAAATAATGACACCCAGCGGAACGGCAGTCTCTTCACCTGCGATGCCGACTAGCGGAGAGACGACCGCTCCGAGCAAGAAGGGAATGACGCCAAGCAGCGCAGCGGCGCTGCCCGCCATATGAGCTTGGCTCTCCATGGCAAGCGGGAATGCAGCCGTTGACGTGATGCCGATTGCCCCTACGAAGAAAAACAGCGGAATCACCAATGCGAAAAGCGGTCCGTGGACGATAGCCACCACTAAGACTACGATACTTGCCAAACTGGCGAGAGCTAAGCCAAACAATAGAAAAGCGTGTTCGGACACGCGATGCGCCATCCGGCCAACCAGTTGGGAGCCGATAATCAGGCTGATGCCGTTCGATCCGAACAAAAGAGCGAACAAGGTCGGCGAAGCCCCGTAAATATTTTGATAAATAAACGGCGTTCCCGAAACATACGCGAAGACCCCCGCGATCATAATGCCCTGTGCCAGCATGTAGCCGACAAACTGGCGATCTCGCAAAAGCAATCCGTAATTCCGCAGCTGCTCCTTGAAATTGCTGGGCCTGCGGCGATCGGATGGCAGCGTCTCCTGCAGCTTCCATTTTGTCATCGTCAGCAGGTACATGCCCAGCAGCGCCAGCGCGATGAATACGCCGATCCAAGTCGTGAAAGAAAGAATCCCGCTCCCGGTTACCGGTGCCACGAGCGGTCCCAAATTACCGACGAGCAAAAGCAGCGAGAAAAATTTGGTGAGCTCGTGACCGCTGTACAGGTCGCGTGCGATCGCACGGGAAATGACAATGCCTGCCGAAGCGGCAAACCCCTGCACGAACCGGAAGCCGATCAACAGTCCGATATGCGGCGAAAATGCGCAAGCAAGCGAGGCGACGACATAAACGGCCATGGAGATAAGCAGCGGATTGCGTCTGCCGTAGACGTCGCTCAGCGAACCCATGACGACCTGGCCGATACCGAGTCCGAGCAAACAAGCGGTCAAGCTGAGCTGCACAAGCGAAGCTGTCGTATTGAATTGCTTCACAATCTCCGGAAACGCCGGTAAATACATATCGATCGTAAAAGGCCCCAGTGTCGAAAATAAACCGAGCAGCAAAGCTAATCTAATCACTTGCTGATTGTTCCTGTTAGTCATAATAAAAAGAATCTCCTGTTCTTCATTCCATATCGAAGCAGCGTGCCTGTTTTTCATCCTATCATAACTGTACTCATTTCGACAACACTTTAAAATAAACCGTCAGTTTCATCCGGGCAGTCCCGAGGCAGCTCCCCCACAAACCTAAAACAAACCGGAACCCTCTTATACAGAGAGTCCCGGTCTATGAACATTATTGCTCAAAAATCATTTTTGCAACAGCGGCTAGGTCAAGGATGTCAACTACGCCGTCGCCATTAATATCCGCAACTTTGTATTGATCCCAATCCGGATCCGCAGAAGTCTTACCGTAAGCCGCAGCCACGAGCGCCAAATCGCCGATGCTGATTGTGTTGTCTCCGTTTATATCGCCTGGCATACGTTGAACCACCGAAGCTTTGAACGTATTCAACGCCGCAGTCAAGCTGCTTACCGCTTGCGCAACATCAGCTTGCGTCGCTGCCGCGTTAGTTAACACCGCTTGCGCGCTGTTAATAGCGGTTTGCAGTATCGCCTTCGAGCCGGCAACATGCTGTCCGACTGCCGTTCCTTCCACAGCTGCATCGTGCTGGCCTTGGGCATCGGCAATCAATGCGCGAAGCGCCGTCGTGTCTACGACAACAACCGAGTTCGCGAATGTTTGCAGTGCCGCAGACAAGCTGCTTACCGCCTGCGTAACATCAGCTTGCGTAGCTGCTGCATTGGCCAGTACAGCCTTAGCGCTGTCAATCGCGCTTTGAAGCGCTGCTTTCGAGCCAGCAGGGTATTGTCCTGCAGCCATACCTTCCACTGCCGCATCGTGCTGGCTTTGCGCGCTCGTAATCAGTGCGCTGAGCGCCGTCTTGTCGATAGCCGTAATTTGCACGCTATACGATGTGCCGTTCACTGTTGTTTCTGCGCCCGCATCGTCCGCGATAACCACATTTGACACTGTTATCGATGTGGTCGTCGATTGCGTCGATTTGGCACGGAACGTCAGGGTCAGCCAATTTCCATTCGACTGGTGGTCTGTCCCCACACTCGCTGCAATCAGACGAACCTGACCCGGCGTGGCTGCTTTATCGACAATAATAAAATGATTGTTCAACGAATCCGCAGAAACAAAATCCAATTGCTGCGGATCGTAGGTAAACGTAATATCCTGCGCAAACGTATTTTGCGTAACTCCTGCCAGGCCGTAAGTCAGCGTAACCGGCTGTCCGGAGTTTGCTGTTCCGCTGCCTGTTAAAGTCGCTCCCGCCAATACTTGCAGCCCTGTTACAGCCGTCTGTAGAGCGGTTACTGCTGCGTCAACCTGATCTTGTGTCGCATTGGCGTTCTTATTCACGTTGACGGCATTCGTCAAGGCGCTTTGCAGGAGAGTCCACGATGCCGGTGTGTAACTAGCGCTATTCAAGGACTGTGCTGTTGCAATCAGGGCATTTAGCGCCGTTTTATTGACTAACGACAATTTATAGACATTGAAATTGTCGATCCACGTGTTCCATGCCATTGTCGCGCCGGAATTTCGTGTTGCGTATAATTCAAATCCACCAAAATTATTCGTGAAATTGACGCCGGATGCATATGGAACGGTGACCGTCGCCGTTTGCTTCGCATCGGCTGCGTTGGTAATGGTGAAGCTTACTTGTTTAGCTGTCATGTCGAGAACGGCATCTACACGGTATGTCGCATTGGCCGTATTAAACCCGCTAACCGGGAGTTGTGTTGCATTCGATGTCGTAAGAGCATCACCCGCAGCAAGGATAGTAGGATTTGTTGTGTAGACAAGCCTGCTTGTTGCACCTGCCGGGACCCCGATCGCAACATACGTGTTATGGGAACTGTCTTGAATGCGAAGTTGTCCCGTGCCGCCGCTTGGAGCTCCTACATTCCAATCTAGCATAAGCTCTAATTTGTTGTTTGCAATCGGTGTAGCAAATGTTTTGTAAGCACTGCGCGCACCGGTTCCTCCCGCAGTGAAGTTGAGCACCTGACCTGTCACGCCGGAAGCAGGACCGACTGCTGCGGAAATGGCCCCGGCCGTGCTGCCCTTGGTGATATTCCAACTGGAACCTGATAGTTGATTTTCAAAACTTTCGCTTACCGTCGGAACATACACGGCCGTCGTCGTGGTGTATCCGCCATCTGCCGTGGTGGCACTGATGCGGGCTTTGCCTTCTTTAAGCCCTGTTACCACGCCAAATATATCGACTGCTGCGACGGTCGGATTGTCGGATGCCCAAGTGACGCGCGTATCTGTCGCATCATCCGGCCCGATGCTTGCAATCAACTGCGTTTTCGGTGCATTGGCAGACGGGTTCGTTGCTGAGAAATAATCCGAAACAAAATAGTGCAAGGTCTTATTGACAGTTACACCCGTAACGGCCGTTTTACCCGCTTGTACGGTAATGTCGGCTGATTTTGAATATCCGCCGTCCTCTGTTTTTGCGGTTATTACAGCATTTCCAAGGGCAATGCCGGTTACGTTTCCGTTCTGGTCTACAGTTGCAACAGTCGGATCGGATGAACTCCATCTAACCGCTTTGTTATACGCATCCGAAGGCGTAATGACCGCAATCAATGGCATTGTCGTACCCGGAACGAGATGCAAAATTGACTTATCAAGCGTAATGCCGGAAACAGCTGTTGAGGAAATCGATGACGTTCCTATCGGCAGCATTGCACTTGTTTTATCCATTTTTGTATCGGTATATGCCGCGTTTGCGCTCAACTGCACGAGATACCCCGGATAGTAACTTGGAGGTGTGACATTCCACACCACCTTTTGCGATTTCCCCGGTGGAAGGCTTCCGCTCGTGCTGCCGCTCGTTAACGTAACCGTCCAATCGATCGGAACATTCAAATTCACGCCGTTTACTTGAATAGCTCTGGTTCCATTGTTGGTAAGAACTCCTGTGATCGTTTGTGTTTGCCCTCCTGCAATGGTTGTAGAAGGAGAAGACAATGATAAAACTGCGTTGTCGGTAACCGCAGCGGATCCGCCGGGAAATAGAGCAGCGTAGTCCGGACTGCTATTGACTTGTACAGGGACGCCGCCTGCATAATTCCCAAGCCCTTGGAGACTTACTTGCCCGAGTCCTGTCGATGTTCCGTCGAGCGCCCAAACCATAATCGCCACGTCGTTGCTGCCATTTGGATTTAATACGCCTGGCGGCAGGGAAAAGAGATGTTGTGGTCCTAAGTTGTTAATATATTGGCCGACAAGCCATCCGTTGATGTAGATGTATGAACGATAGTTCTTGGTTGCGGAATCGCTAATGTTTAATCCCAGCGGCACATCGCTCATCGCAGGGAAGTTCAAGTTGAAAGATGTCCGATACCAAGCAACGCCTTCTGGAAGTCCGCGCTGCGACCAATTGTCCGGAAGACTTACGTCGCTCCAAGACTGATTTGGGAAACCAGGCAGCGCCCATCCGTTGTTTTCTCCAAATAAGCCGCCTGCGTTGATCACGCCCCGAGTTGGATCGCTAAGCGTTTCCCCGCCTTGATTGCCTTGAATCTTCCAAGCAATGGATGTGGATGAGCCTTGCAATGCAGCTTGAGCAAGACCTCGAGGATTTTTCTGAGAATCGTTGGAGCCTCCGTCTTCGTCATGTCCCATATTTTGCACCATGACCGCTACCACATTGTCGCCGTCTTTGTTCAAAATGTTGGAAGGAAATGAGAAAACCTTGGTACCGCTCAAGGAAGATCCGAGATACGAACCGTTCAACCATACCGCATAGGCACCGTTGTCTCCGCCTTCCCCATCGAGCGTAATTCCCGTTTCATTTCCGCTTGCTGTAAAGTGACCGCGATACCAGACCATACCGTGATGGAATCCGTAATCATCCGCATACAAAACCGTTGGGGTCGCAGGTTTGGTCGGATTGTTCGTTGTAGTGCGGTTCGCACTGATCCAAGCGGAATCATCAAAGTTGGGGTTTGCCTGATGTGTTTCATAGGAAAACTTCCAATTGGAAAGCTGCGGAATCGTAACCGGCGCTGGATCAGACAGAGAAAAGACATAGGATCCGGATTGTGTTGGCGCCGTTTCCATGGCAACGCCGTTCCATGTGATTTGGCCGGTTGCCGCACCGAACACTTCAACCGAACCCGCCTTTTCACTGTCGCCTTGAAGGGCTAGATTGCCATTTGCATCGGTCGATGCGGTGCGCAGCAAATAAGGTCCTTGTACGAGTACGGCCCCGTTCCCCGTATCGCCACGCCAGAACGTTCGCGCTGTTATATCGGTCGTTAGAAGCAGCAGCAGCTCTTTGCCGCCTTGCTCGATGAGTACCTTCGACACGCTTCCGTCATGTGTATAGTTGAGACGCAAATCGCCGCTTGTCGGATCATAGGTCGATGTTGCGTTCCCGGATAAAACAGTGACTGTCGGTTGAGCCCCGTACCGTAAAACCGTTTCGCCATCTGACCCTTGCCCGCCGTAGAACAGAGCGGTATCCCGGTTACCTTGCGTCACATGCGTAAATAAATTCGATGTCGAATAGACCAAATGCTCCGAGCCCAGCGCGTAATTGGCAACGAGGAATTTGGACTCCTGCCCGTTGATCTCAATGGAAGTGCCGCTTTTCTTCGGAATCGTATAGGAACCATCCGCAGTGGTAATGCTGAGGCTCGTTGTATCTTTCGTTGTCGATGCAGCATTGCTATGACGCAGCACGTAAAACTGCGTTCCCGTATCCGGATTTTTCAAGGCGTTCACCGTAAGATTTACATTGCTTGGAACAGCTGTGCTGAGAGAATCGGTTTTTGTGAGTGGCGCAAGCGTTTGATACATCGTGGCAAGAAGCTTCTCCGCGTTGTATTTTGCCCCAATTTGACGGCTTTCGCTAATCGCAGCCGTGTAATCATAAGATGAATACACGCCAGGGAACGGAAGATATCCCCAGTTCGTTCCGCCGTATGTCATATAAATGCTCATCATTGTAGCGCCTTGTGACACTACATGGTTGTAAATAACGTTCTCATAATTGGCGTTGTACGTTTGCGCCAGTGCAGGATACCCTTTTCCCCCCCATGGATCAAACCAACCGCCGCCGAGTTCAGCGACAAACACCGGATTATTCGGAGCGAACGTATGAGAATCTCCATAATAGGTTGGAAGACCGCCAAGGCTTGGATAACTATCAAAAGCATACATATCCGGCGCGCCCACTCCGCTCGCCCAGGTTCCTCTTGGACCGCTCTTGTCGTTGTGGAACAAAGGGACATTGATTCCATCTTTGCGAGCTTTATCCGCCAGCTGCTGCATATAGGTTGCATCTGAACCCGTATACTCGTTCTCCACTTCATACAAAATGACGCTTCCGCCATTTGTAATCTGGTGTTTGGCAATGATCGCATCAATATTGGTCATCCATTCTTGATAGGCCTTCGTGTAATCGGCTGCAGACGAGCGGGCACGGCCGGACTGCGTCATGAGCCAACCTGGGAATCCCCCGCCGTCGGTTTCGGCATTGATGTATGGCCCGGGTCTTGCGATGACATAAATCCCGGCTTGCTGGGCCATGGTAAGAAGTTTATCCACATCACGAACGCCTGTGAAATCATACTGACCAGCTGCCGGGGAATGGTAATTCCAGTTGAAATAAATGGAAACCGCGTTGAATCCGGCGGACTTCATCTTTTGCAGCACATCGAGCCATTCGGATTGGCTTGGAAGACGCCAGTAGTCAAACTCACCGGAATAGATGAACGTTCGCTTGCCGTCGATCATAAGCGAATAATGATCGAAGGAAACGGTATGCGACCCGGTTAACGCTTGCGAAGGAGGCAGGGTAAATGTCCCTTGATTCTGCTCTAGGGCAGCTGGTTGTGTATCGGCATACGATACGGCCGGTGCCGCCACCAACGAGAGCAACAGGCTCATGCTCATAAGGTGAATACTTGCTTTTTTGACATTTTCCTTTAAAATATTCACGTTCTTCCTCCGCTCTAATTTTGAGTTTGAAGAATGAGAGGAAGGCATGAATGCCCTCCCCATCTTTTTACAGAACGATTACGGTTGCGAAATGATGCGTTGGGCCACGAAAGCAAGATCGATAATATCAATTACGCCATCGTTATTCATATCCGCGCTCGCCAGCCAGTTTGGACTGCTCGTTGTTTCTCCGTAGTGACTAGCCACAATAGCCAAGTCCCCGATGCTGAATTTGCCGTCGCCATTCAGATCTCCTGGAATCGCCACATTGATCGATGCAAGGAAGGACTGCAGCGCTGCGTTCAAATCAATCACCGCTTGAGCTGCTTGATCCGGTGTCGCTGCCGAGTTGTTAGCTACGGTTTGCGCAGCAGCGATCGCCGCTTGCAGAGCCGCTTTCGATCCAACTGGATATTGGCCCGGGCTGCTTCCTTCTGCAGCCGCATCGTACTTCGCTTGTACGGTTGCAATCAGCGCGTTCAACGCTGTTTTATCCACAATAGTAATTTGTACGCTGCTGGATGCGCCTTGTATCTTCGTTTCTACGCCATGGCTATCGGAGACAACCACGCCAGACAAGGTTACGGTGCTGGTCGTCGACTGTGCCGAAGGATTCGCCTGGAAGCTCAGCTTCAAGATTGCTGCGCTGTTGTTGCCCGTAATGGCATGAGCGGCCCCTTGACTTGCCGAGATGATTCGAATGTGTCCAGGCGTTCCTGCCTGACTTACAAAAATACCGTCGCTCAGCGGAACTACCGCACTTAGCTGCAATTGAGCCGGATCGTAATTGACCGTCAATTCTTCCGCATAGATGCCTCCGTTTGCGATCGAACCCAGATTGCTTAAGCCATACGTAAGATCAAACGATTGGCCCGGATATACGACACCCGTTTCAGTTAATGTTGCCGCAGGCAATGCGACGACCGTTTTCGCCGGAACAATGACAGGCAGGCTGCCCGTTGCCGCTTTCGTACCATCCGATGTACGGGTCACTTCCAGGACAAGATTCACCGTCGTATCTGCACTTTGCGGGATAACCGTTCCGTCGACTTGAATGACCGACGTGTTATCCGAGCTTTTGATCGTTATCGTAAATCCGTCCGGTACAGCCGGCAGCGTCAGACTTGTCGCATCTTTCACCGGAGCCGCTATCTGGGTTATTCCCGCAGCTATGCCCGCCGCACTTGGCAAAGTTACCGTTACACTCGCCTTGGCTTTGATGGTAGTACCATTCACTGTTCCTTGTACTTCAAAGGTTCCTACTTGTGCATAGGAAGCCGGATTGATGCTATCCCATGTTACAGCTGTCTGTGCAGTCGATTCATCTTCATACACAGCTTGAACGACTGTCGGTAATACAGGTGCTACCCCTGCTTGTGTTGTCACACTAACCGGTTGAATACTCGTGATCTTCAGGTCTTTTGGCTGGTTGCCGTAGACTTCAAGCTCTGTGATCGCCATAGCGCCGGCAGCGGTTGAGTACGGGGTTGCGTTCTCCATACCGATTCGAATTTTTGTCGTGGTGACCATGTCAAAAGTTACTGTACTTGCTTGGTTGGAGGCAGTTGCCCAAACCGTATTTTGGTTCCCTGCAGAAACCCACTGCAAACCATCCCAATACTGAACATCCAGCGTTTTCGGCAGATTGGTTGTTGGTGCAGTGCCACCCGTTGTAAAGTACAGCTTAACGGAACTAAAGGTATTAAATTGCGGCCAATTCACCTGCACAAATTCATACGGACGAGTATTGTTGACTGCCGGCAAGTTTGCCGTTGCAGCTATGCTGTATTTGTTCGTCCACCCTCCGCTCGTCTTAATGCCATCCAACATTAAATTCGGGTATGAGGATCCGTTTGTGAACGTTGCCGTTGCTACGGGACCGGTTGCCGAAACGGTATCTTGGGACCCTGTACCTGCTGCGCTGGCAGCAAGATTAACGTTTGGCGTAAAGCTATTCGAAACATTAATTGTTGCGACTGCTTTTTGAGTTAGACCGGCGATTTGTCCTTCGACCGTTATGACACCGCCGGCCTGAACTTGACTTTGTGTAAGACTAGGCCAAACTACCGGCATGCTTACGCTGAGACCGTTCGTATAATTGACTTTTACATACGCCGGCAAAACCGGGATGTCTCCTTTTGCCACAGAAAGGTTAACGGAAGCATTAGCAAAATCATATACATTCACATTCGCAACGGCTTGGAGACCTTCTGCTTGCGCAGTGGCCGTGAACGCTCCCACTACGTTCGTGGATGGAACATTCGTCCAATTGACAGATGACTGAGAAGTCGTACCGTCCGCATGAACAACTGTCACGATGGGCGGCAGGCTAACCGCACTGCCCTTCATCACGCTAACATTGACCGGTAAAATGCCGGTGTTGCCTGTCGCGTTTGCCGCTTGAGCAAAGACAGTAGCCTGTGCTGGCAACGAGCCGTCAAATGAGGCTTTGACCGTGATCGGACCCGTTTGGCCTTTGTTGGACTGAACAATAACCAGCACCTTGCCATTGTATGCGCTGCGTTCGGAGTGCGAATTGCGCTCAACATTCCCCCACTTGTAGAGCTCGCTGCTCTCCTGCTTGCCATTGTCCACCCCGACGATAGCGCCGCCTGTTACATCAAACTTAACTAAATTGCCGGCATCCGGCACGACATTGCCATCCTTGTCGACAATATCAGCCTCAATGTAGGAAAGGCTTCTGCCGTCAGCCGTAATGACCTTTTTGTCAGGAGTCATACTAACCGTGTAAGGTTGGCCGGCCGTTTTGACAATATCCGTCGCTGTAACTGCATTGCTGGTCGTATCGGCATAAGTCTTAACTTCCAGCGTACCCGGCGTAAACGGTACTTTCCATGTTAAGTGCAGTTTGCCGCTGCTGCCGTTAGGGCTTAGGTAACCGCCTGTGTTTGTGCTGCTTGTGTTAAGCTTGTCATCTTGGGTTGCTTCCGTTGTTTCATAGTATTGTTTCCCGTAATTCGTTGTCTTGATGTCGAAGCTTTTGCGGCCGAGAGAAACACCGTTTAAGAAAAGCTCCGCACTTTGCTGGTTCGTGTTGACCCACACTTCGACCGTCTCTCCGGGACGCCAATTCGTCCAGTTCATCGGAAGAATATGCGCCATAGGCTGCTGATTCCACTGGCTCTTAAAGAGATAGAAGGAATCTTTAGGGAAGCCTGCGGTATCGATAGCGCCGAAAGAAGATACGCCTACCGGATAAATGTTGTATGGCGTAGGTTCACCGATATAGTCAAACCCGGACCAGATGAATTGTCCGATAAATGCCTTGCGGTCACGGTCTTTTTTAAGACCGTACTCGTTCCCCATCGTCCAGGAGGCGAAGTTATTGTCGTAGGACGATGTCCCGCGAGAACCTGGCGTCTGATTCACTCCGGTATTCACCAAGCTCGGATCCTGATAAACCCCGCGCGCGCTCGTTTGAGAGGAAGATTCGGACTCAAAGAAGGACGTGTTCGGGAATCGGGTCATGAGAACGTCGACGGATTGAGCTGTGTTGTAGTTAAGGCCATAACCGTTTAGCGTATTGTTGATAAGCCCCCAAGGACTTGAGGTGGTTGACGGCGGCGTCCGCTCTTGATCGCCACCCATAACAATGGGTCTAGTAGGATCCACGGCTTGAACATCGCGCATCAAACGAATGGATTCACTGTACTCGTTAAATGCACTTACGCCATACATCGTTTGAGTGTTCATCCACGCAGGCTTAGTGCCTACTCCGCGTACCTCGTTGCCTATGGACCACATAATGATGGCTGGCGAGTTTTTATCACGACTAACCATTTCTTGAATAACCCAATCGCTCCACATGTATTGAGCGCCTGAGGTTGCAGAAACCGGAGCAAGGGTTGCCCCTTTCCATCCGTCTGGGACATTCGTCAAGAACCAGTTTCCGAAATCATAAGTCGCTTTGGCGGAACCCCATCCATCGAAAGCCTCTTCCATAACAACGATACCGAGGCGTTCACAGGCTGTGATGACCTGTTTGCTTGGAGGATTGTGGGATGTGCGGTAAGCATTGACACCCATATCCTTCAAGATTTTGAATTTACGCATGGCGGCATCGAGGTTGTCTGCGGCACCCAGCGAACCATCATCATGATGCAGGTCGACGCCTTGAAGTTTGGTATACACGCCATTGAGATAAAAGCCGCCGGAATTAGCAATCGTATCGGCATTGGTGGTATCAACGTGCGCCATCTTAATCCATCGGAAGCCGTAAGATGTATCCAGCGTATCTACAACCCGAGGACCTGTGCCGCCATTGATTTCCGTGATCAGTTCCGTACGAATCGTGTAGAGATACGGATCGTTGGTAGACCACAAGCGGACGTTAGGCACCTGCAAGCTATCGATCAAAGTGAGCTTTGTTGAAGGATTATAATCAACAGGATCGCTTGTGTTAGTCGATACGACATTCCCGTTAGCATCCAGGACAGAGGTCCGAATCTGAGCAACACCGTTGGAAGCTTCAGAATAGAGATCGGCACTCACAACCAAATTGGCGCTGTGATCCGCCTTATAGGCCGATTCCAGATCAGGAGATGTATACGTAATGCCATTTCGTAGAAAACGGGTCTTGTCAGTCACAACCAAGTGTACCGGTCTTGTAATACCGGAACCTGTATACCAGCGTCCTGAAGGGGACATATTCTGTACCTTAACGACGATAACGTTGGGACTATCGTCACCATAGGTGAGATACGGAGTAATGTCATAGGAGAATCCCGTATAGCCGCTTGGGTACTCACCGATCAAAGTGCCGTTAACGTACACGATCGAGTCAGTGTAAACGCCTTCAAAGTCAACGGCAATTTTCTTTTCGCTCATGGTCTCCGGCAAAACAAAGCTTTTACGATACCACCCCAAACCGCCCTGCAGGTAACCCTGAGCGTTGCTGCCTGAGGAAACTTTCTGTCCTTCAATGCTCCAGTCGTGAGGGACATTAACGGTTCTCCATGAACTGGCGTCGAAAGCGGGATTAATAATGTCCGCCGTAGCAGGCGACCCCGCCGGGTCTTGCAATCCGTTTTTCACTCCGCCCGTATTAACGGTTGGGGTACTTGTTGCCAGATAGAACTGCCAATCATTGTTAAAGTCAATGCTGCGGGTTCCGTCGTTTGCTACTGTGGCGGCATTTGCACGGGGAACAAGTGGCGCACCGAATGCGACATTGTTCAAGGACAATGGACTCAACATAACTACGGCCATAAGTAGGCCTATAAATTTCCACGAAAATTTCATTTCTTCCTAATCCTCCCTTTAAACAAGTTGTATCTTTTACGAAGCATAAAATCGTTTCACAAAGAGTGGTAAGCGCTTACAATTTTGGCAAGTTAACGAATTATGATAAGACCACCCGATAGATCATCCCTACATGGCGACTTCATGATACATTTCGCATCTATTTTGGTTTGCTTCTAAAGCAACCGTCTCTGGTTCCGGTACATGGTTGAATGATATATCCGCCTCCTTCTCGAAGAGATACAAAACGTATCATTGTTTCCAACAGTAAATAACTTTGCATACTACATTATATATTATCATTGATTATCATCTTTGTGTACATTTGATATTCTCATTTTTTGTATGAATATTCTCATGTAATCGAATCGCAAACGCCTTTCTCCGGCATGAACGAAAACACCCGCAAGTACGAAAGCCCTCCGCACTTGCAGGTGTTCCCAACTGCTCCATATTTAGACACTCCATTTCCGCCAGCAGCTTTCAGACTGATTAAAAGCCGTAAAGCCGCCAAGGCTTATGGCCCCCAAAATATCGCGCCACCTTCCCCGTTCCTTCGACCGGACGCAAACGCAAATGGGGTGCCTCATCCCCCGGATAGAGAACGGCCTCTTCGCCTGCTTCCAGATCAAGCGATATTTCATCGTCGATGACCGTTTCACCGGACCCTCGCACCGCACCGTTGACATCGATGACGTTCCAACGGACAAGCCCGCTCCAGCCCGTCTTGATCAAACATGGCTCTCCGGCCAAACTTTTCACTCTGATCCACTGCGTGGCGGCTTGCTTGCGAACCGCGCTGACCAGGAAGGCGCCTTCCCCCCGCAAATTATGGTAAGCCAGCTCCGTCCAAGCCTCCGGCACTGCCGGAAACACCCGCAGCTTGCCGCCCCAGCTTTGAAGCAGCATATCATGAATCGATTCCGCACCGGCCAGCGGCGTCTCGATAACCGGTCCCGCTTCCTTGTACATCGTATTCGGCTTGATGATGAGCAGAAGCGATTGCAGCAGCCGCAGCGCCTCATCTCCCCAACCGAGACTCGCTGCGATCGAGGCCGCCCCGGTCATACTGAAGCCGCGCAGGTCCCCTTCTTTGGCCAGCCAATGACGCAGAGAAGTTGCGATTAAGGCCCGCTCCTCCTCTGTTTCGCCCTTAACGAGATGCAGCGGGAAAATCGCCAGCAGATGGCTGAAATGCCGGTGTCCGTAAGCCAGCGGCATATCTCGTCCGACCATAAAGCCCGTCTCGTCGACGGGAAGCGGAGCCAGCCTTGCCCGTATGTCTTCCCACTTCGGACTCAACGGATCGCGGATCGCCAGCCTTTCGCAAATCGCCAGCAGTGTCTCGCATCCCCAGCGGAGCAGGGACAGATCGTAATGACAGTCCGGCACGGTCGTCCGCATGAACGAGCCATACTCCGGGGAAATCGTCGGCGGCAGATGCAGCAATCCGTCATCTCCCTCCTCCAGCAGATGCCGGTAATAGTTCACACTCCGCTTTAAAATCGGGAATAAAACCTCTTTCAGCATGTCATCGTCCATGGCATACCGGTAATGCCGCCATACGTTATGACAGATCCATGTCAAATTTCCAATCTCATCGTCCACTTTGGCCTGCAGATCGAAGCTGCAACTTCGTCCTAATCCAGCCGAATCGTGCCGGCAATCTTCAGGCACATTCAGAATCAGACGATCCTTGTTCGCATGCAGCGAACGAACAAGCGATTCGCCGATTTCCAAACGATTGGCCGTATACACCGGCGAATAACTCATCTGCACGTTCATATTGAACCAGCAGCCGGCCCATGGCGTGGAAGTAAGCCAAGGCCCCTGATTATCGATAAGGGGACTGTCCGCTCTCGCAGCCGATGCCAATTTGTACATCTGAATCCAGTAAAAGCTTTCCAAACGGCCATCCGGCAGCGAAACGAAACTTTGACGGTAATAACGGTGCCACCAGGCCCGGTGAGCTTGCACCCACTCCTCGAAGTTCGCAGCCGATGCCTGCGCCACCGCGTTCACGGCTTCGGCTTTTGCCGATTCGCCATATCCCCGGACAACGGACAGCCAGCAGATCCGGCGATTCGGCGACACTTGCACTTCCTTCCAAGCGGTTGCGCAGCCGTCTTCGCCCGAATACCGCTGCGTACAAACGCGGATGCCGTCCGCTTCTTCCGCATGTTCCACTTCCGTGACAGGAATATATTGATTCAAATTCACCCCGTCCGCGTTTTTCAGGACCGGGTCGACATCCGGATAGGCATACCACGCGCATCCGGCCCCGCTCTCGCCCGCTGTCGTCTCAATCTCTACGGCTATCACCGGATAGAGACTGTGTACCAACGAGCGAAGCTTGACCTCCCCGCTCGTCGTCGTCAGCGTGGCCTGCAGTTCAGCGTTCCACAAGCTGATCCGCTTATGCGTCGGATGATAGATTTTCCCGACCAATTCCAAATCCAGCTCACCGAGCGGAACCCGGGGCGGGAATCCGGATTTGTCCGTCCGGGCTGCCGTCACATCGGTGCGCCCGGTAACCATGCGAAGCACATGCCGCTTGCTGGCATGTTCCTCACCGTAAACCATCGTGCCAAGCAAGCCGTTACCGAGGAAAGCCCCTTCCTCCCAAGAAACGGGCTTGACGACCCACTCCATATCGTGAGCTGCCAAATAACGTTCCCAATCGACATCGAGATGAACTGCGGAACTGCCGCTTTCGTTCATGCCAAGTTTCCTCCTATCCTTTGATCGCTCCGATCAGAGCGCCTTTGACGAAGTATTTTTGCAAAAATGGATACACGAACAAAATCGGAACCGTAGCAACGATAATCGTCGCATACTTCAAGGTGGCGGCAAGCATGGCCGCATCGCCGTCGGACACTCCCGCATTGGCATTGGCTTCCCCTTGCAGCAATATTTCCCGCAGCACCAACTGCAGTGGATAAAGCGAACGTTCCTGCAGGAAAATCATCGCATGGAACCAGGAATTCCAATGACTCACGCCATAATACAGCAGCATGACGGCGATTACGGGCATGGAGAGCGGCAGCACAATCCGGAACAGGATAACGAAATCGTTGGCTCCGTCCATTTTGGCCGACTCCTCCAGCGCATCGGGAATGGCTTCGAACGCTGTCTTCATCAGAATCAGGTTAAACGTATTGATGGCCTGCGGAATAATTAGCGCCCAAAGGGAGTCAACCATGCCCACTCCTTTGACCGTCAAGTAGAGCGGAATCAGTCCGCCGCTAAAGAACATCGTAAAGATGATGAACAGCATCAGCGGCTTGCGGTACTGCAAGCTCTTTCTTGAGAGTGCGTAAGCTCCGAACGAGGTCAGCGTAATATTCAGCGCCAAGCCGGCTAGTACGACAAACAGCGTGTTCCCGTAGCCTTTCAAAATCATCGGATTGCGAAACACATTCGTATAGGCATCAAGCGAAAAACCGATGGGCCGCCATAAAATGCCTTTGTGCCCCATCAAGCTTCCTGCATCGCTGACTGAAGCAAACAACACATAAATAAGCGGATATACGGTAAGGATCATCAGCAGGACCATCAGCACCGTATTGAAATAATCGAAGCATCTCTCTGAGAAACTCGCCTTGTTCAGCATGATCGCTCTCTCCCCTCTACCACAAGCTTGTATCGTTGAATTTGCGGCTCAGCCAGTTCGAAGAAATGAGCAGGACAAAATTGATGACCGAGTTGAACAAACCCACCGCTGAACTGAAACTGTAATTGAAATCCTGCAAACCGACACGATACACATAAGAGGAAATGACGTCAGCCGTTTCATAGGTGCCCGGATTGTACAACAAAATGATTTTCTCGAACCCGACATTCATCATCCGCCCGATATCCAGGATAAGCAGAATCACGATGGTTGGCATAAGCCCCGGCAGCGTGACGTTCGTCATCTGTTTCCAGCGGCCTGCGCCGTCAATTTTGGCTGCCTCATACTGCTCTTGATCGATTCCCGTTAAGGCCGCCAGGAAAATGATCGTTCCCCAACCGATATTTTGCCAAATGCCGGAAGAAACATAGACCGTGCGGAACAAGCTGGGCTCAAGCAGAAAAGTCAACCGCTCCCCGCCGAAGAAAGCGATAATGTCGTTAATTACGCCTTCGCTGGATGTGAAATCTTTCAGAATCCCGCAAATAACAATCAACGAAATAAAGTGCGGCATGTAGGTCACGGTCTGCACCGTTCTTTTAAACAAAGCATGCTTCAATTCATTGAGCAAAAGCGCCAGGAGGATAGGAGCCGGAAATCCGAACAGCAGCTGGTAGCAGCTGATCAGAACCGTATTTTTAATCGTTCGCCAAAAATAAGGGCCTGTAAAAAATTCGCGAAAATGCTCAAATCCGACCCATTCGCTCCCCCATATGCCGAGTCTTGGGGTGAAATCCTTGAATGCGATGACGGCACCGTACATGGGTGCATAGTGGAATACGACATAATACAGCAGAACCGGCAGCAGCATGACGTAAAGCAGTTTATTTTTGCGGATATCCAGCAAAATCCCGAAACGGAATCTCCGGTTTTCTCCAAGGGCTGCAACCGGCTTTGATTTGGCAATCATGGTGTTCATAGCATCACCCTTTCCAGCCACGGGCGGGCTCTGCGGAAGGTCGGAACGAAGCTTCCACTCCGGATCGTTCACTTCAGAACGTTCACACCCCCGCAGATTCGCCGCAGACTAATTATCGCTTATTGTATCGGTCAAGAGCGCCCTGATAAATTTGGGTCACCTTGTCGATCCCCATCTCTTTTATCCTTTTTACATAATCATCGAACTTATCGATCGGCTCTTTGCCCATTACGAATTTAACGAACATTTCCTCTTTATAGCTGGTAATGGCTGTATTTAGTTTGGCCAGTTCTTTGCTTTCTTCGGCTGTCGGCGTCAAGAAGAGCGGCATCACATGCTTGGCGGCATCCGTTTGCTCCCAAATCTTGATGGCCTCATCCTGCTCTTTGAACGTATTGAAGCTTTTCCGGCTATCGCCGAGGAACGGACCGTTTGGCTTCGTATATTGGGTAATCATTTGCTGCAGGTTGTATTTAGGATCTTTGGTGATTTTATCCGTAAACTTAGGCACGCCATTCTCCATGGTATAGCTTTCGCCTTCGATACCGAAGTTGAACAGCAGGCTGCCTTTCTCGCTATACGCATAATCCATCCACTTGACGGCAAGCTCCGCATGCTTGGAATCCCCTGAAACAGCTTTGCTTGCAACCGGATTGTATTTAAAATCGCGTTGTCCGATAAAAGCGCGTTCCCCTTTATTCAAAGTGGGATAGGGAGCGGCTACCAGCTGGAACTTCGGATTTTTCTTCTTGCCCGTATCCATCCATCTGCCCATGCCCCCGCTTAACAAGCCCACTGTCGCCCCCGAGGCATCGCTCATTAATTTCGAATCCAACGATTTGGAATCCGTATTAAGCGCGAAGTCTTTATCAAGCAGCCCTTCGGCATACCATTTGTGCAGCAAGCTCAGCGCATCCTTGAATTGAGGGTCCGTAGGCCCGTATTTCACTTTGCCCTGATCGTCGATATAGAAGCGGTTTGCTGTTTTAAAAGCGCCAATGAACGCATCCTGGATGTTCAATTCATTGCTGTACTGAGCCGTAAATGGCGCGGTTGCTCCTTTTTTCTCCTTAAAAGCCTTCAGAACCGTATACCATTCATCGATCGTCGCAGGCACCTGGAGGTTCAAATCATCCAACCAGTCTTTGCGAATCATCGGTCCCCGGAAAACCAGGCCGTTGTCCGGCCGAATCATCGGAAAAGCGTAGTAGGTGCCATTGTCCGTTTTGATCATTTTGTCCAGTTCTTTATCCTGCTGCAGCAGCTTCTTTAAATTTGGCGCATTTTTATCGATCAGTTCGTTTAGAGGCAGGATGACCTTGTCCGCGATGGCTTTCTCCGGTCCACCCGGATACGCTGCCGCTCCGCCGCCGCCCCAGTTATATTCAATGACATCCGGCAAGTTGTTCGAAGCGATCAGCAGGTTGAATTGATCCTTCGATTGACCGTCGGCCGGGTGCGTATACTTGACCTTAACCCCGGTTTCACTCTCTAAACGCTTGCCGAACGGAGAATCGGCCAAATTGGGAACGAAAGATGCCAGGTTCGTATCGATCTGTTCCCAGGATGTTAACGTTTCTTGCGTGCTAATCGGATATTGACCTGGAGCTGCGGCCGCCGGCGTTGCTGTCGTTTTCGCGGCTCCCGTTGCGCTTGGGCTTCCCGTAATATCTTTGGAACAAGCGACGAACAGGCTGGAAGCTGCCAGCACGCTTAGAGCCAGACTAACGGACTTTCTTGTGGAACGTTTTCTCATGTGAATCCCCCTCATAGGATCTAGTGCATCATGTCTTCGTTGCAGCACCGTGGCTTTAGTATGGCGGAGAAACCGCCCTTTTGCCTATCGTCAAAACGGGAAATCGCTCATTAAAATGCGTAAAAAGCAATCATCAGAATCCCAAACAGCTATGCAAAAAATGAAAAGCCGCGCAAGCAAGCTTGTACGACTTTATCCAACCCGTCAACCATTCATTTAAGCTCTTTGTATTTCCCCGGTGTAATGCCCTCGAATTTCTTAAAAGTCCGGTTGAACGTATTGATATCCGCATATCCGACTTTGCGCGCAATCTCCATAATGGAGAGGGTTTGCTCGCTCAGCAGCTTTTTCGCCTCCTCCAAACGGGTCCGGCTTATAAAATCAAGCAGCGCATCGCCGGTTTGTGCTTTAAATTGCTTGGATAAATAGGAAGGGGTAATGCCGAATTTCTCTCCGATCATCGAAATGTTCAAATTTTCTTCGGTATAATTGGCTTTAACATAAGCGCTGACAAGCTCGCCAAGCGGGCTGTACTCCTGTTTGCGGCCGGCTTGAACGGCCTGGCAGACCTGTTCGAGAATCAACAGTATTTCCCGTCTCATCTCTTTAATCGTTTCGCATCCGGATAGCCGTTCGACAGGGTTAAACTGTTCCATGAAACCAGTTTTATTGGCTTGCGAGCCGATTTCGTTCATGGTTTTCAGCATCGTGCTCGCAAGATCGAACATGAGGCATTTGCCGAGCGGTACCGATAAAACAGCATTGGATACGTTAGTTTCAATAATTTGCTCAATGATCGAGCTCGACTTCTCATAATCGCCAATCTTGACGAAATTAATCAATTGCTGCTCTACATGCAAAGGATAATAATAATTTCCGGCCTGGCGGACAGCCTCGGAACTCGGCAATTCGTCGTAACGAATCACCGCTCCGCCTCCCACGACAAGACGATAAGCCATCGCCGAGAGAGCTTCTTGATAAGCTTCGGCAATTCCGAACAGTTCGGAATGGATACCGCTGATGGATATCGTCAAATGCACATGAAAATGGTCAAGCAGGAATAATTTCACCTGTTCGGCAACCCGCCGCAGCTCCTCCGGGTCCTGACCGGAGCCAAAATTATAAATACATGCCTGCATATCGTCAATCTCCGTCGTGAAGCCCTGATGATCGCTGCCGATCACTTCTTCCACCACATTCATCAGAATGAACTGCATCAATTTCACTTTCTGCGGATCCACGGTAACATCTTCCTGAAATTTGCCGAAATGATCGATATGAAACAATAGTACGGCAAAATGCGGCGAAGCCAACCGTATATCGTGAGCCGAGAGCGATTCATGTACGGGAATGTCCTGCTCCAGATTTCCTTTCAGGAGCCCCTGCAGGAAATGCGAGCGGATGGCGTCCCGGTGCTGGTGCAGGCGGCGATCAACTTGTTCCTTCTCAGCGAATGTATTGTTGAGCGCCTCTTGCAAAAAGCCGTACTCATTCGTCCCCTCGGCAAACGAAATCCCTGCTTTCATCGAGAAGCTCCGAATGAGCAGGTGAATCGGATTGTAATTTTTGCGAAGAAACAGGAACGTAACCACCCCGCCCAGCAGAAGGCTAAGCAAAATGCTGGCATACACCAACCTTTTCATATATTTCATCTTGTCGTCAAAGCGCTCGGCGGGAATCATCGAGATGTATTTCCAACCTGTTCTTGCCGAAGTGGTATACGAGACAGCGACTTGTTTGCCGGTCACTTCTCCGTAAAAAAGGCCGTTTTCGCCAGAAAACTTGTCATAGGTGAGAAAATCAGGGCTTTGCCCGAGCCCGCTTGCGGCGACCAGCCGGTTTTCTTTATCCAGCACTGCAACGGATGTCGCTTCGGACGGCGGAATATTGGCGAGCAGCTTGGAATCTTTCACGACAAACAGGAGCACCGCTCCCGGCTGATCCCGATTCGCCAATGTAACGGATTTGGCAAATAGAACGGCTTTATACGGATTATCATCCTCTGACACCGTAACCGGCGCATAATCCTGGATGTAGCGTTTATCCAAATACGTCTTCCATGCCTCATAGCCTTTAAGATTTTGCCCGTCCAACATCTGAAACAAATGGCGACTGTCTGTCCGGTTGCGCGTTGATATCACAGTATCGCTATTTTTGTAATACAGATAAATTTGTTCAATGAAATCGTTGGCTGTTTGATATACCCGCAAATCATTGGAAATCGTGACTAAATCGTAATAATCGTTATCCGTAAGCGGTAGCGAAGTATTGATAAAAGCGTTCACCGGTTTATTGAGGGAAATTTCCAGACTGAGCCGCTCAATGCCGCCCAGGCTGTTATCGATCGCCATCTCCATCTGCTTCAGCGCGTTGTTGTTGGCACGATTCACTTCCGATTCAACCACATGCCAGGAAGCCGCATATAAAATTCCGCTAATGATGATCGGGACGAGCAGCACCGAGATATAAGAGGTGAGCCAAGTAACCATGACGCTGCGTTTGTTGAACCGGAACCGATTGAACTTCATTAGCACTAACCCCTTGTCGACATGTTGTAACTGCTTTCATTTATTATAGCGAAAAGAGAAGGAACCGTCTCGTCTATCCGTCTCCCTCAGATCCAGAGAAGCGGCTGCCGAATCGCCATATTCCGCCGGACTTCCGCCTCCTGCGGTTTATGGTCGAGCGTACGCCACAGGGCAAGAAGCCTTTCAGAACCATAAGCGAGTCCTGCAAGCAACAAGAACGACATACGGGCAGGCCAATGCGCATCGTATTCTACATCACGTCCATAAGGCCATGTTTGTTTATTTTCCAGGTATGGCAAAAGGAATGCGATTCCCTTCCGTACGCCCCTGCCATCCGAAAGCTGATATTCCCACAAGTTCTCGTTCGGCGTGGAGAGGATATGCGTAAGCGTAATGAGATTATCCAGGGTGAACAGCGAATAGGCATATGGCTTCGTACGGGACAATTCCCGGGGAAAACTGCCGTCTGTTCTCATCTGTTCCTCGAGCAGCCTGCTCTTGTATTGTTCTCTGCACCAATCCAGCATGGCATGATGACCGGTCAACCGTGCGAATGCAGCTCCCTGCACGAACCAGCAAATGCCGTGATTGTTAGGTTCGTTTCTTTCTTCCACCCCTTGCGGATGCTCGTTCATCCATTGCAAATACTCCGCGAACCATGAAGAAATCCCTTGCAGCACTTGCGTTTCCGCCGTGGATCCAGGCTCGCTCTCCAGCACATGCACGGCTGCCGCCACATCGATCAGATGCAGCGTATCGATCACGCCAATCCCCCGTCCGTCACATACTCCGGGTACCGCCTGAGCGTAGAGCAGGTGCGGATTCATTCGCGTGCTCTCGTTCAGGAAAAAAGCGTCCAACAGCTGAACAGCCTTCGCTGCGTACCGCTTTTCTCCCGTTATGCGATAGGCGGCAGCCAGAGCGGCGACCCGGGACCGCATCCGTCTTAGCAGGATTCGATGTTCATGGAAATTAGCCGGATTGCTCTCACCGTCACGGCGAACGTAGGGCCGTCCATCCGGCGTATCGGGATTCGGCCACCAGTAATCTCCGTTTGAATAATAGTCATGCGCGCTCCCGGGACTTTGCGGGGCTCTCGCGTCTGTGATATGTATATTCGGAGCCGTCAGGGAGGCATCTGCCTGTCGGATGATCTCATTCAGATCCAGATATAATCCCCAACTCTCCCGGCTTGTTTGGTACATACTCAGCATGGTGACAAACTCCTTTCATGTGAACGAACAATGACTTCATTATATGAAAACCCTTACAACCATGGTATCGTCAAAACCTAAACTCATCATCAAAATCTCAAATTCTACGGCAATTAAGAGACTTTTTCCTACTCATAACCAAAAAAACGGCTTAGGCGAGCTGCTTGTATATCGGGCACGTTCCAGTTCTTCGGCAATAATCCGGATGCCCTCTTCCATTTCTTGCTCGTCAGTTCGAATGATGCTAAGGCGCAGCAAGTTCTGCTTAGGGAAAGAGGAAAGGAACTGCTTATCGGATGCCAGTACATCAACACCACGATTCTCCAATCGCTTGACTAAATCTTCTCCTTGAATAGAATCCGGAAGGCGTATGGAGGCGAAGAGCCCCCCGCTAGACGGGATCGTATATAAGCACTCTTTGGGCAAAAATCGCTGTGAAATTTCCTTGAGATGTTTAAGGCGGTGATGATACAAAGATTTCATTTGCTTCGCATGATGAGCATACATCCCGGACTTCATATAGATCTCAAGCACGCCTTGAGAAAGTACCGAGGTGCTCAGATCCGCCGTCTGTTTATGCCATTGCAGCAAAGGAATAAACGAATCCGGCACTGCCGCCGCTGCAAGCCTTAATCCCGGCAGCATCACTTTGGAAAAGCTTCTTAGATAAATGACATGCCCCGCTCCATGATAAGCGTGAATGGGATCTGCTTTGCTGTTCGTTTCCAAATCGGCTAGATAATCATCCTCGACGATGTAAACGTCATTCGCTTTGGCGAGCTCAGCCAGCCGCTGCTTGTCTTCCGCCGTGTAAGAAGTGCCTAACGGATTATGGAATCGCGGGATTGTATAAAAAAACTTGATCATATTGCTTTGAAAATGGCGCTCCAACGCTCCCCAATCGATCCCGTCAGGCGTTCTTTCGATGCCGATTACGGTTTGCCTTTGTGTCTTAAGCGCAGCCAGCATTCCCCAGTAGGTGGGCTGCTCAACCAAAATGTTCGTTTTTCCGTTCGGGAACGGCATTCCGGCTAGAAGATGAAGAGCTTGCTGAGCGCCTGAAAATATAAAAACTTGCTGTGCCGAAGGGAAAACCTGCTGCTGCTGAAAGAGCTTCACAATCTCCTGGCGAAGAGAAAGCAATCCCTGCGGATCGGGATAAGTGAAGATGGACGCCTCAAATAATTCCATCGCTTTGTTCAAACATTGACGAAAGTCGCTTTGCGGGATCGACGCGGGATCGGGAGCCGCCGATGCAAAATCGATCCGTTTGGTTTGCAGCAGGGGAAGGAGCGCTTCTTTGGCTACAACGTAATAGCCGCTCTTCGGACGTGAATAAATGAGATATTGATTTTCGAGTTCCTGATAAACACCAATCATGGTGTTGAGACTGCAGCCGAATCTCTGGCTCTGCGCACGGATCGAGGGCAGCTTCTGACCGGGCTTAATAAGACCGCTCGCGATGTCCGAACGGATCATTTGCTGAATGGATTCCTTTTTACTTTTCATAACTATGCCTCCAGCCTGATCAATTGAATGCATTATCTGTACCCATACAGATGGATAAACAGTCAATATACATCGTATTTTGTAACCATTATAATGCTCATATCATACAGATGTATACTTTGAGGTGATTTTGATGAACAAAACAACAAGCGGGTGGATCAATGGCATGCTGGGCGTGCTCATCTTTAGCGGATCGCTGCCCGCAACACGGATGGCTGTGATGGATTTTGATCCGTTATTCCTCACCGTTTGCCGTGCGGCCATTGCCGGGGTGTTAGCGGGAGCGCTTCTCCTCTTCTTCCGGCAGCAGCGGCCTGTCCGAAGCGACATCATTCCGCTATTGTTAGTGGCGGTCTGCGTGGTAGCGGGTTTCCCACTGCTAACAGCTCTGGCGCTTCAGTATGTCTCATCCGCTCATGCCATTATCTACATTGGGCTTCTGCCGCTATCGACGGCAATCTTCGGCGTATTGCGAGGCGGTGAACGCCCGCGATCAACCTTTTGGATCTTATCGGCTCTAGGCAGCTTCCTTGTAGCAGGGTTCGCTCTGACCCAAGGGGCTGCATCTTCGCCCGTCGGCGATGCGTTCATGCTGGCTTCTATCCTCGTGTGCGGTTACGGGTATGCGGAAGGGGCCCGACTCTCACGAAGACTTGGGGGCTGGCAGGTGATCTCTTGGGCGCTCGTACTGTCGCTTCCCGTTATGCTGCCGCTCTCGTTCTATTACATGCCGGTGTCGTGGGCAAGTATCCGTGGCGCCGCACTCTTGAGCCTTGCTTATGTCTCCCTGTTCAGCATGCTCATCGGCTTTGTGTTCTGGTATCGTGGTCTTGCCCAGAGTGGTATTGCAGCGGTCGGGCAGCTGCAGCTCCTTCAGCCTTTCTTCGGGCTGCTGCTTTCGGCTCTCGTTCTGCACGAGTCTATTGGTTGGCCTGTCTTTATCGTAAATGCCGGCGTCGTACTGTGCGTGGCGATCGCACGGCGTTTTGCATGAAAATCGTTTAATTTTCGACTCTTTGCGACTGCATTTTACAAATACTTCACACCGTTTCCAGATCATATGTGTTACTGTAATAAAGCTAACCTAGATAAGTACATTAATTAGACGGAGGGCAAAAGTCTTGAAGAAGAAACTTACTGTAATTAGTTTATCCATGGTGGTAGCTGCGAGCATGTTGGCAGGCTGCGCGAAAAAAGAAGAGACAAAACCGGCAGCATCCACTACACCAGCAGCTTCTGCTGCAGCATCCGCTGCACCGGCAACTACAGGTTTCGTACCAAAAGAACTTAAAGTACAATTCGTTCCATCTCAAAACGCTGAAACACTTGAAGCGAAAGCTAAACCACTTGAAAAACTTCTAGGGGACAAGCTGGGCATTCCAGTTAAAGTATCCGTTTCTACGGATTATAATGTTGTTATCGAAGCTATGGCATCCAAGCAAGTTGACGTTGGCTTCCTGCCTCCAAGCAACTACGTTGTTGCCCATGACAATCGGAAAGCAGCTGATCTGCTTGTGCAAGCTACCCGTTTTGGCGTGAATGACGAAACAGGTCAATCCACTACTGATCTTGTAGATTTCTATAAATCAGAAATTCTCGTTAAAGCTGACTCACCGATTAAATCCGTTGCTGACCTGAAAGGCAAAAAAATCGGCTGGCAAGGCGTTACTTCAGCTGCAGGTTATGTATACCCAGGTTTCGTACTGAAAAAGGCTGGCGTTGATCCAGTGAAAGATGTAACTGGCGTTCAATTCCAAGGTCATGACAAAGCGGTTATCGCTTTGCTGAACGGCCAAGTTGATGCTGTCGGCGTATTCCAAGACATTCGCGCTAACATGACGAAAGACTACCCGGATGTGTTCAAACAAACTCGCATCCTTAGCTTCTCGGATAAAATCCCGAATGACACAATCGCTGTTCGCTCCGACATGGATCCAACTTGGAAAAAGAAACTGACTGATGCTTTCATCGCGATCGGCAATGACCCTGAAGGTCAAAAAGTTATTTTTGATGTATACTCCCACAAAGGTTACGTAGCTACAGACGATTCCAAATTCGACATCGTGCGCAGCGTGAACAAAGAAATGGGCTTGAAATAAGACTCAATAGAATACTTGGAATGAAAAAGAAGCTAAACGGCTTGTATGCGTTTAGCTTCTTTGTTTTTGGCGAATGCTATCACTCATGTGAGGTAGGGATCTACAAGTTACAAAATAGCGGCCCCTAGTTCCCTTTCCCTAGTCCAAAGGGCTGTTTTTAAGAAAATAGTCGAGTAGGCGGGGCCTTTCCGTCTTGGATTGTGCCCCTTGCCCCTCACAGATCCGTACGTGCCCAATTAA